>CANPWB010000017.1 GCA_947581925.1 uncultured Clostridia bacterium | reverse complement strand
TGAGTGGAACGAATTTTATGGGGTTTTAGATCGGGGTCCCCGCAAAAAGTATTTTTTGTGGGGTATAGCCGGGGAGTACTGAGTGCAGTGTGCCTTTACCCCACGAAATCACTGCGTAATTTCGTGGGGACCCCAATATTCCTCAGACCTGCGTTATCATCGCTGCACGTAACGAAGGGAGAGGTTGGGTTTTTCAATAACTATGTCTGAGCTATCAACGCCCGACGTGCTTGAACTCTAGTAACCTCCGTCCGAGCGCCCTTATACGCAGACGGACGTACTGCCGCTCTCAAGATAATTTTAAAAAGGCTTGCAAATTTGAGAGGGAGGTATGCTATAATATGGACGATAAAAGCAAGAGGAAAACTTATGAAGTACCTTTTTTTCGATATCGAGTGCTGCGACGGCAAGCATATTTGCGAATTCGGCTATGTGGTCGCAAACAAAAATTTCGAGGCGCTTGAAAAAGAGTGCATACTCATGGACCCGCAAAATAAATTTTACCTTACGGGTAGACCGGGCGGGCGCGATCTCACGTTGAGCTTTTCGGAAGAGGAGTACAAGAAAAGCCCGCCGTTTTCTCAGTTCTATGACAAGATTAAGGCGTTGCTCGAGGACAGGAAGGCTACGGTGGTCGGCTTTTCCACAAGAAACGATTTCAGATATCTGAGCATAGCTTGCGACGATTGCGCGCGCGAGCGGTTCGTGTTTTCCTATTACGATATCCAGCGCATTTTCGCGTTTTTGTACGGCGACGGGCGGCGTACTTCACTCGAGAAGGCGGCGGAGGCGCTTGGCATACCCATAGACGTCACGTTGCATAGGAGTGTGGACGACGCATACCTCACCATGCTCGTCGCAAAAGAGATGTGCTTGAGACATGATATGAACGTCATTCAGCTCAATAAACTCGCCGAGGATACGCGGCGCGCAAGCCGTAACCACGTCGAAGAGGTGCACTCCTCCATAGCGGACGTCCTAGCTCTCAAAGGCATAGACGCGAGCGACTTTCCGTCCGACTAAAATTGGATATGCCTTGCAAAAGCGGCGGGTTTAAGGCGATCCAAAGTGATTTTGCACAATGTTTCGGGGCGCGGCTATTGAAAAACGGCGCGGGTCATGCTAGAATGTAAGCGGCGGTGTGTAGCCGCTATTAGCTATCCAAATAAGGTGGGATATTGTATGAGAAAAGTTATGAAATTGATTGGCATATTGTTGCTCATCGTGGTGATACTTGTGCTTGTTTGCTTTATCGCGCCGCTTATCGCGGTGTTCGCGGGCAGCCATTCGGATATCGAGGGCGAACCGTCAGTAATGATCGTTTTCGGATACAAGCTGGACGGCGATAAAATGCAGTCCCTGCTCCAAAACAGGCTGGACGCCGCTATAGATTACGCGGAAGAACACCCCGATATGACCATCATCGTCAGCGGAGGCAAGGGCGACGGAGAACATCAGTCCGAGGCGCAATGTATGTATGACTATCTTGTCGAGAAGGGCATTGACAGCGAGCGCATCCTCATAGAGGACCGCTCGGCAACTACCGTTGAGAACATCCGTTTTTGCCTCGAACTCATCGAGGAACGCAATATCGACGCGTCTGAGGGCGTGTTGCTCGTCTCAAACGAGTTTCACCTCGCGCGCATACGCATGCTGTGGAAGAGGGCAGGGAACAAGTATGCCGCAAGCACACTCGCCGCGCCGTCTACGCCTGCGTCCCAAAAAGCGCTTATGCACCTGCGCGAACCGTTTGCGCTGCTGTTCGATTTTTTGAGCGCGAAATTCTGAACCGCGATATGAAAATGCCGCAGTTTGAGCATAGGAGCGACGCTTTGCGCTTAAAAAGCTGGCATATCCGCTATATTTTGAAAATATCGGTACCAAATGCGCAGGGCGTGGTATTGAGCGCCGAAATAAACTATATACAACTATATTTTTTATTTTAAGCACAAAAGTCCTTGCAAAACCGTAATTTTGTGTTATAATGTTTAGGCAATCGGCGATGGAGCGCCTCGTTCGCAGCCCGCGCCACAAAAGCCATGGGGGCATAGCTCAGTTGGTAGAGCGTTTGAATGGCATTCAAAAGGTCAGGGGTTCGATTCCCCTTGTCTCCACCAAATACGCAAAAACCCTACTATATAGTAGGGTTTTTGCGTGTTTGCTTACGACTGCGGGAATCGAATCTGCGCAATTTGACGTGTGAAATTGCGCGCGGCTTACAGCCGCCCGAACCTCTGTCGCACTGTCGAACTGTACCATTAATTTTGATCTAATCAATTTCATACTTCTTTTGCACAAAAATTCAATATTTTTGATAGGTGGCGTGGGCGTTGAAATAGTCTATTATTTGGTGTATAGTCGCTTTATCGGGGTCGAACGCCTTGTTCCAGGTGACGATCTCGACAGGTTGGGCAAGAATAGTTAACCCGGTCATCAGGTTTCCTTTAAGTTTCAAATACTCGTAATATGTCCCGTTTTGCAGATAGTTTGACGGCAAAAAGCCGTCGGGGACCGCCACAGCACCGCCATTACCGCCGTTGCTTGTGCCGTTGTCGCCAAGCTCGTTTACAGACGTAAAGCTATTTTCATCATAAAATATATTGTCTGTAGTGTATTGATTTTCGTTGTTATTATTGTACGTTTTCTTGGGCTCCAAAATTCTGCTTATAATCGAAAATCCGTAGATATACGCTGACCCCTCCACCTTATAGTTTGCCACAAAGGCTATATCAATCGCCTTATCGGGATCGAGATATTGATGAGCAGATGCCTCGTCCGAGAGGAAATAACCGTTCACGGAAATGTTATAGGACGTTTGAGTTATGTTGAGTGCGTCGAAGTTGGAAAAATCGCAATCAAAAAAGAACACTTCGTCCCTTTTGGCGAACATCTTCATTTCGCTTATGCAATCGGGTCTGCTCAAAATAAATTGCTTATATTGATATTTTGGCTTGCCCACCTGCGGATCGCATGCGACAAGCGCACTCGCCGCCATAATCGCCACTAAAGAGAGTATTAAAATTTTGAACCGTTTTTTCATCACAAACTCCCAAATCAGAACATTTTTATAAATTATAACAAAAGTTGATCCGTAATACAAGCTGTTTTTATTTTGGTCAAGAACTAAGCGATGCAGTGATGACCGATTGAAGGTGTATGGGATAGGTGATAAAAAAGGCGGGAGCGATGTGCTGCCGACCTTTTTTGTTGAATGGGGGGGGTATGATGTTGGTTATGAGAGGGGAGGGGATCAGAAATCTTCGTCGTCTTTGTCGGAGTCGTCGTCCTCGTCGTCCTCTTCGTAGTCGTTGACGTCGCCGTAGGTGTCAAAATCGTCGGGCTCGTCGTCAACGCTCTCTTCTTCCTCTTCTTCTTCAAATTGCTCGTCAAACTCCTCGTCTTGAAGTTGAGAGAGAGAGACTTCGCCTTCATCGTCGTCGGACATAGGCTCGTCATCGACAAACTCCTGCCAAGCGTCCTCATCCGTCTTTTCCGCGGCGGAGGCAGCCTGTTCCGCCCTGCAAGCGGCGCAGATGTCCTCATCGGGCTCAAGATAATTCACCTTGCAGATAGGGCAGATCCTCTCTTCTGTTTCGCTGTCGTCCTCGTCCTCTTCAAGCAAGCTTATTGAACTCGCTTTGCCGAGTTCCGCCTTGCAGACTTCGCAAAGCTCCTCATCTCCTGCGATCCAATTGAGCTCGCAGCGCGGGCACTTTTTGTATTTTCCCATAAATTGCACCTCTTTTATGCTGGATATATTATATTGATATGTTTTCATTCTGTAAACTGTTTTGCGCGATTTTTCAAAAAAAATTCAAGCATTAAAAAACGAATGAGTTTTTGGGCGTATACAGAGGGCGTTATGGGAGAGAAAGCGAGGGCAGAGCGAGGTGATTATAGAGGGTGCGTTAAATTCTGTGACCCCCACCACCCGTTAGTCAGCGGGAGCCTCCCCCTATACTCACGTTTGTCTAAGCTTTCTCGGGGTCCCCATAATAATGAGCGTAGCGAATTTTATGGGGTATTTGATCGGGGTGATTAAACAATGATGCCGAAATGGTCGCACAAGCCGTAGCAGAGCACGCCGAGCGCGGCGCAGATGATTATGAAAAATATCGGATTCAACTTTTTGCCTTTTATCTTGATGAAGGCGAGGGGACAGACCGCCGCGAACATCGCTATGCCTATCCAATCGGGGGACACGCTGTCGGCGGACAGGATGTCGTTCACGCCGAGAAGGACGCTGAGGAGCAGGGTGCAAAATACGGAGAGCAAAAGCCCCGTCACCGCGCTGCGTACGCCCGAGAATACGTCCTCGACAGCCTTTCTTTTCATAAAGCCCGTAAGCAGTTTCGCGACGATCAAAATTATGATGAGCGAGGGCAATACTACGCCCGTCGTCGCCGCAAGCGCACCCACGACGCCCGACATCTTCATGCCTACGTACGTCGCTATGTTGACGGCGAAGGGCCCAGGGGTGCTCTCCGCTATGGCGATGAAGTTGAGCACCTCTTCAAGCGAGACAGCGCCGATATCCACGAGATCAGTCGTTATCATGGGGATCATAGCCTGTCCGCCGCCTATCGTGAATAGCCCTATCTTGAAAAACGTCCAAAACAGCAGGAGGTTGCTCATTTTTGACCTCCTTCGCCGCTATCATCGGCAGACGCGTCCGAGATATTTTCGTCCGAGGCATTGTCGGGCGTAGCGGGGATATTCGTTGCGGTTTGATTTTTTTGTTGCGGATCTATGCCGTCATCATTCGCAATTTCGGCCTCGCCGTTTTCGCTGTTTAAAGAGGGGAGGGCGGAGGCGCCGTCGCAAGTTCGAGAGGCGGGAGACTTTATGCTGATATAACCGCTTTCCACGGCTTTTTTAGAATAATACTCGTCCTTTTCAAGCGCCTTGCCGCTGCGCGCGGAGTAGTATTCGGGAGTGCCGATCACAAAATATTTGCGCTTTGTATACACTGTCGAAAACGCTACTACGACGGAGCATACCGCTATCGTACCGAGTATTACGTAGATGACGTCCGCTTTGACAAAAAAGACGAGCACGAACGCTATTGCCATAAGCGCAAAGGAAAACAGCGTCTTTTTCATGCTCTTGAAGAAGGACAGCACCGCCTTCAAAATGAGCACGAGCACGCCTATTCGTATGCCGCGGAAGAGGAAATTCACCCACTTGTTGTCTATCACAAGGTCGAGAATGACGCTTATCACGGCGATTATCGCGAACGCGGGGGTTATGACCCCGAGCGTCGCCACTATGCCGCCTATAATTCCCGCGCGCTTTGTGCCTATGAAGGTCGCGGTGTTGACGGATATTGGCCCCGGAGTGCTCTCCGCTATGGCAAAGATGTCGCCAAGTTCCTCTTTTGAGATCCACTTCTTTTTTTCAATGAGTTCCGCCTCGAGCAGGGAGAGCATGGCGTATCCGCCGCCAAACAAAAACGCCCCTATCTTGAAAAAGACAAAAAATAGGGTGGCAAGCTCCTTGAGATATACGCGCGCCGTGCGCTTGTTTGATCTATCCTTGCTCATATTGACATATTTTTTGCGAATTTCGACGTCAACGTCTCGCTCCGCGTGGGGTATGAGGATATCGCGCCGTATCTCGAGACAGATATCGCCGAGGCGCAGGACGCAAACGCCATCGCCTTTTTCATATCCTCTTTTTTGTAGGGGAGCTCCTTTGAGGCGAGCTCGGCAAGTACGGCCCCTATAAAGCAGTCGCCCGCGCCCGTAGTGTCTACGGGTGAGTCGTTGAGGGCAGGGGAGCGGCAGATGTCATTTTTGGCTATATAGCCGTCTACGACGTCCTCCGACACATAGGCGCAAGCGCCGTCCGCGCCCTTCGTTTCTATTATATAACCCGCGCTCGAACATACCTCGAACATGTTGCCGACGGGGTATTGTCGCGCGTCCGAGTCGGCGCCGCTTTGAGCGTAGCCCTTAAAAAGCGCAGCCTTTTCTTCTTCGGACGCCTTCACTATATCCGCAAGCGGCAAAAAAGCGCGCGCGGTCTCGAGCATGGTTTGCTCGTCCTGCCACAGCGACGGGCGGAGGTTGACGTCGTATGAGACGGTCGCGCCCGCCTCTTTCGCCTCTCTTATCAGCCGCGTATGCAGTTTGCGCGCTCCCTCGTCCATGAGGCAGTTGGAGCAAAAGTGCAAAATGTCGCCGCTTTTAAAGGGTATGCGCGCGATATCCGACTTTGTGAGGCTTAGATCAGCGGTATTTTGCCTGTCAAAGCGAAATTTCCGCTCTCCCGCCGTCAGCGTAACATACGCGATAGCGGTAGGGGCGGAGGTGACTTTCGCGTACGTCATATCCACGCCGTACTCGGCTAGAGTGCGGCATATGAGTTTGCCGTATTCGTCAGAAGATATCCCGCCTATGAACGCGCATGCCCCGCCGAGCGCTCCTACGCATGCCGCTACATTTGCGGGCGCGCCTCCCACGTGGGGGACGTCCGAGATCATATCAATGAGCGCCTCGCCGAGGCAGTATACCTTGTTCATAATCACTCAAAGCGCGATGTCCCGCGCCGCGCCTCCGCTCAATAGTCGAAACCTCTGAAACCTATATGTCCGACTTTGCCCTCGAAGGCTTTGGCAAGCTCGCCCACTTCCGCCTTGTCAAAGGCGTGATAGCCGTGCGATATACACCCCTCGCTGTCCACGTAGTGCTGAAAATAGAAGTTTTTCGCGCCCTTTATCCACTCCGCTATTGCAAGCATGTCCTCGTAGGTGTGAAATTCCTTTATCACTGTGGTGCGAAATTCATAGTCTTTCGCCTTGCGCATTATTATATGCACGCTCTCGCTCACCGCGTCAAGGTCTACGCGCTCAAGCCCGCAGGTCATGGCGTATTTGGCGGGGGAGTTTTTTATGTCCATTGCCATATAGTCCACAAGTCCCGCGTCAAGCAGACTTTCTATCACCTTGGGGCGCAGTCCGTTTGAGTCCACTTTTGTGATGTAGCCGAGCGCGCGCACCCGCTCGAGAAAGCGGGCAAGGTCGGGTTGGAGCGTACTTTCGCCTCCCGTCACGCATACCGCGTCCACAAGTCCCTTGCGCTTTGAGAGATAGTCTATTATCTCCTCCTCGTCCTCGCGCTGCGCCCCTACGTCGCCTATCACCAGCGCGCCGTTATGACAAAAAGGGCAGCGTAAGTTGCAGCCGCCCGTGAATACAGTGCAGCTTATCTTGTCGCCGAAATCGACCATTGAAAACTTTTCATATCCGCATATCAACATAATGACAATATATTAGCATATAAAATGCAAAATTTCCAGACTAAATTTAAATAAATATAAAGTCGCGCAAAATAAAGGGGCGGGAGCATTCGGCTTCGGCTTTAAAGCGGGGAAAATGCAAGCGATATCAATATGGTAAGGCACTTAAAAGTTGCAGCAAAACTAAAAAGTTTTTTAAAAGGCTTGACAAGATATAAATGACGAATATAATAAATTGTGTGCTATTAAATTGCGCGCAATCAAATTTATATCCGCTTGGCGGAAAGGAGAGTTTTATGAACGTTTACGATTTTACGGTCAAGGCGCAGGACGGAAGTGACGTTCCGCTTGCACGCTACAAGGGCAAGGTGCTCATCATTGTGAACACGGCGACGGGGTGCGGATTCACTCCTCAATATGACGAGCTTCAAGACATCTACGACGAGTACAAGGACAGGGGGCTTGAGATACTTGATTTCCCTTGCAATCAATTCGGCGAGCAGGCGCCCGGCAGCGATGAAGAGATACATTCTTTTTGCACGGGGCGATACGGCATCACTTTTCCGCAATTTGCGAAGATAGAAGTCAACGGCGAAAACGCCATACCACTCTATAAATGGCTTGTAAAAAACAGCACGTTCGAGGGCTTTGACAAGAACCCTATAGGGCTCATCGTGGGGCAGGTCGTCAAAAAGCAGGACAAGGATTGGAAAAACAACAGCAAAATCAAATGGAATTTTACAAAATTTTTGCTTGACAGAGAGGGCAATATCGTGGCAAGATTTGAACCGATGACAGCTCTCAAAAAGCTGAGAGCAAAATTGGAGGAATTGTTATGACGCATTTTGAATACAGGACGCAGGACACTTGCGCGCAGCTCATAACGCTTGACATCGACGGCGACAAGGTGCACAACGTCGTCTTTTACGGCGGGTGCAACGGCAATTTGAAAGCTATCCCCATTCTGGTGGAGGGCATGAGCGTGGACGAGATCGTTTCAAAACTTTCGGGAGTAAGGTGCGGACGTCGTCCCACCTCCTGCGCGCATCAACTGACCAAAGCCGTGCTCGCGGCATATGAGCAAGAGAAGAAAAATCAGGGCTGAAAAGTACGCTTCGCGACAAATTGGGATGAAGGCAAATTTTATGGATATGCCAGAATATGGGTTTGATCCGCTCAAATTGAGCAATCAACTGTGTTTTCCGCTGTATGTGTGCTCAAAAGAGATCATCAAAAAATATCGTCCGTTGCTTGAGAAACTTGACCTCACCTACACGCAATACATCACGATGATGGCGCTGTGGGAAGAGGACAGTCTCAGCGTAAAGGAGCTCGGCGACAGGCTGTATCTGGACAGCGGGACGCTTACGCCTTTGCTCAAAAGTCTTGAGACGAAGGGCTATGTCACACGCACCCGCCTCGAAAGCGACGAACGCGTGCTTGCCGTTTCGCTTACGGAAGAGGGCAAGGCGCTGAGGGTAAAAGCGTTGCCCATACCTGCCGCTGTCGCCGCTTGCACAAGTCTGAGCGCCGAGGACGCGCGGTCGCTTTATGATTTGCTGTACAAGTTCATCGGCAATTTGCGCGGATAGCATTGCGCAAAAAATATTTCGAAACGGGATTTGAATTTATCGTTTTCTAGGGGCCTGTTTGCAGTTTCGCGCCGCTTGAGACCCGCTAAAGTCCGAATCCTTCTTGTCGGTAGCACCAAGATCAAAAATAGGAGACGCATATCGCGGCTTTAATTTTTTATTTTATATTGAAAAATCAGATTTTGTTTTGTATAATTGTAATATCTTATCTAAGGGAGACTTGTATGGGAAAACTTCAATCGCTTATTGACAACAAGAAAGACAGCGCGAAGTATATGTGCGACGAGATCGCGCATATCTGCGGCACTATGCCAAAGCGCTCGCCCGGCAGCGAGGGCGAAAAGATGGCTTGCGAATATATGGCGCAGGTCGCAAAAGAACAGTGCGGGGCGGAGCGCGCCGACGTCGAGGAGTTCAAGGAAAACCCCAACGCGTTTTTTGGTTTCTTATATTTCACCGTCACGTTCGCGCTTCTTGGCATGGTATGTTTCTTCCGCCTGCCTATTTTGGGCGTAATATTCATAGCGCTGGGGCTTGCGATACTCTTCATTCAATTCGGCTTTTACAAGAAGTTGGTGGACCCCTTCTTCCCATCCGCTACGGGACATAACGTGACCATAGTCAAAAAGTGCAGCGGCGAGGTCAAGGGCAGGGTGTTCTTCAACGGGCATCCCGACGCGGTCTGGTGCTGGCCCTACCACTATCGTTTCGGCAGTAAGTTCCATACGTCGATACAGGTCCTCGGCATAGTCGGCGCGCTCATTTGGCTCGTGCTCAACATCATAGCGGCAGTCAAGTCGCACTGCGCTCCCGTCACGGGCACCATATACACTATGTTGGACATTTACGGCAAGCCGTTGCTCATCACGGGCTTTGTCGCGCTGATATTCGCCGTCCCGCTCGTCATGCTCTACTTCATGTGGGACGAGCGCCGCATAGTTGACGGCGCAAACGACAACCTCACTGGCTGCTATATGGGTCTCTCCATACTCAAAGCACTCAAGGACCAGGGCATCGAGCTCGAGCATACCGAGGTCGGCGTCATCATCTCAGGCAGCGAGGAGGCGGGACTCAGAGGCGCGCTCGCGTGGGCTGAAAAGCATAAGGACGACTTTAAGGACGTCCCCACTTGGATCTACTCCTACGATACCATACACGAGAGCGAGTATCTCGGCGTGAACTACCGCGACCTCAACGGCACCGTCAAGTCCGACCCCGAAGTCTGCGACAGCTTTATGAATGCGGCAAAAGAGCTGAATATCCACTGCATCAAGACCTGGGTCCCGCCCCTCGGAGGAGCAACGGACAACGCCGCGTTTAACAAGTATGGCTTTAAGTCCGCGGGCATAACCGCTATGAACCACGTCTTGCAATCCTATTACCACACCATGTACGACACCGCGGACAACCTCAACCCCGAGTGCCTCGCTGATTGCTTCGCCGTCTCCGTCAAAGCCCTCGAAAACTTCGACGCCCAATTCGGCGAGTAAGTTTTATGCGGGGCGCTGCCCCGCACGCCACGGCAAGGGACTTCGTCGTCCCACGCAGGGCTACTCGCCCCGCACGCCCCTATGTGGGCTACTCGCCCATGCCTCGGCAAGGGGTTTCACCCCCTGCACCCCAAGCTAAAAACGCGCGAACGTCGTGACTTTCGTCACTAGTTCGCGCGTTTTTGATTGTGTGTATGGTACTAACTCCTGCGTGAGAGCTTGATATTAACGGACGCTTTGTCCGAGTGATTAACGTTACCTTTGTCTGAGCATCATAGGGGTCCCCATAAAATTGCGTAGCGATTTTATGGGGTATAACAGGGGGATTCCTCGACTTCGCTACGCTCCGCTCGGAATGACACTTTATATTACCCGTCATGTTGAGCTTGTCGAAACATCCCCTAGTCTTAGCGTCATTATTCCAGCCGTTCGCTGTGTCGTAGCTTAACGCTATCCCTGTTCTAGTAGGGGATTTTGCCAAAAATACAGCCCGTCAAATTTTGACGGGCTGTAACAGTTAATTTTTTATGAGCCGACGCGCTTAAATTACGCAAGCTCCGAGAAGTACTTGATGGTGCGGACCATTTGAGAGGTATAGCTGTTCTCGTTGTCGTACCAGCTGACGACTTGCACTTGGTATGTCGTGTCGTCGATCTTGGAGACCATTGTTTGAGTTGCGTCGAAGATAGAGCCAAATCGGCTGCCGATGATGTCGCTGGAGACAATCTCGTCCTCATTGTATCCGAAGGATTCCGTTGCGGCGGCTTTCATTGCGGCGTTGATGCCTTCCTTGGTGACGTTCTCGCCCTTGACGACTGCGATGAGGATCGTCGTTGAGCCCGTCGCTGTGGGAACGCGCTGTGCGGAGCCGATGAGCTTGCCCGCGAGCTCGGGAATGACAAGACCGATAGCCTTTGCCGCGCCCGTGCTGTTGGGGACGATGTTGATCGCCGCGGCGCGGGATCTGCGCAGATCGCCCTTTCTTTGCGGTCCGTCAAGAGGCATTTGGTCGCCCGTGTAGGCGTGGACTGTCGTCATAATGCCGGAGAGGATGGGCGCATAGTCGTTGAGCGCCTTTGCCATGGGGGCGAGGCAGTTTGTCGTGCAGCTTGCCGCGGAGATGATATTGTCCTCGGGCTTGAGCGTGGTGTGGTTGACGTTGTAGACGATTGTGGGAAGATCGTTGCCCGCGGGAGCGGAGATGACGACCTTGCGTGCGCCTGCCGTGATATGAGCTTGCGCCTTCGCCTTTGAGGTGTAGAAACCTGTGCACTCGAGCACGACGTCCACTTTCAGTTTCTTCCAAGGAAGATTTGCGGCGTCCTTCTCTGCATAGACTGTGATCTTCTTGCCGTCAACTACGATGTAGCCGGGCTCTGTCTCCGTCGCCTCGCCGTATGTGACGGTGTGACTGTTGGCATAATTGCCTTGAGTCGAGTCATACTTCAAGAGGTGGGCGAGCATCTTGGGGCTGGTGAGGTCGTTGATAGCGACAATTTGATAGCCCTTTGCGCCGAACATCTGTCTGAATGCGAGACGGCCGATACGACCGAAACCGTTGATAGCGACTTTTACGTTTGCCATAAATTATTCCTCCAAAAAGGGTTTATTTTTATTTTCTTTCTCGGGCTTATTTCAGCCTACAATATTATAGGAGTTTTGACGTAAATATGCAAGCATAAATTTGTAAAATTTATTTTTCTCGCGCGTTATACTCGCGCAAGGGCAGAGAGAGTTTGAATACGCGCCCGAAACGGCGCGTGAAAACGCGTCCCAATGCGGGTTCGCTCGGGCAGTACGTCCGTCCGTGAATAGGCACTCTCGGACAGAGGGTGCGTTATGAGCTCGGACTAGGGGATTCCTCGACGTTGCTCGGAATGACAGCGTGTATAAGAAAGCTTGGACGGAGGGTTCGTAAACAATCCCCTCAGTCCGCGTTGCAAATTTTCAACGCAGACAGCTCCCCTTATAATCACCCCACGAAAAATACTTTTCGTGAGGACCCCGAATCAATACCCCACAAAATCACTGCGTAATTTTGCGGGGACCCCGAAGGGGCGCCTTTACATCGCACAAACAATATGCCCGTCAATATTAAGCTCTCACGCAGGAGTTTCGACCATACACACAATCCAAAAGCACGAATGTGGGGCGAGTAGCCCTGCGTGGAGCGACAAAATCTAAAAAAGCGGGCGCAAGCCCGCGTCCCCAAGCGGGAAAATCGCAGAGCCATGACGAGCGTCTTGGAATCGCTCCTTGACTTTCTGTCACGCGAGGAATTTGCGATGGACGATTTTCCTGCGCGGAGTAGCGCAGCGGTTTGCGGTGGGCTTTTAGGCACCTTACTTCGTAATGGTGCCAAGCCCTGAGCAAATGCAAGCGGGGTGCAGGGGACGAAGTCCCTTGCCGAGGAGTGGGCGAGCAGCCCACGGAAATGCTTAGATCCGAGCGACGCCGGAGGATCGTGCGGCGGTGGCGACGGCAGCGGCGACGGCGGGGGCTACGCGGGGATCGAATGCCTTTGGCAAAATGTTGGTTTCGTTGAGCTCGGCGTCGGGAATGAGGTCGGCGAGGGCGCGGGACGCGGCTATTTGCATTTCGTCGTTGATGTCGCTTGCGCGCACGTCGAGGGCGCCGCGGAATATGCCGGGGAAGGCGAGTACGTTGTTTATTTGGTTGGGAAGGTCGCTCCTGCCCGTGGCGACTATACGCGCGCCCGCCTCGAGCGCGAGGGCGGGGTCTATCTCGGGCGAGGGATTTGCCATTGCGAACACTATGGGATCGTGCGCCATATGCGAGACCATTTCGGGCTTGAGGACGTCCTTTGCGCTTACGCCTATAAACACGTCCGCGCCGAGCGTAGCCTCATTTAGCCCTCCGCGCATACCGCGGGGGTTTGTAGCCTTTGCAAGCTCGCGTTGCGGCGCGTTGAAACGCTCGGTGTCCTCGATTATGCCCGCTCTGTCGCAGATGACTAAATCCGTAGCGCCCAGCGATATGAGGAATTTCGCTATCGCGACGCCTGCGCTGCCTGCGCCGTTTATGACAATTTTGGCAGAACGTAGTGACTTTTGCACGATTTTAAGCGCGTTTTGGAGCGCAGCGGCAAGCACTATCGCCGTGCCGTGTTGGTCGTCGTGAAATACGGGTATGTCGCAAAGTTTTTTGAGACGCGCCTCCACCTCGAAACAGCGCGGGGCGCAGATGTCCTCGAGATTTATGCCGCCAAAACTCTTTGAAATGTTGAAAATGGTGTTCACAAGCTCGTCCGTATCCTGTGTGCTCACGAGTATGGGGATCGCGTCTATGCCAGCGAACTCCTTAAACAGTACGCACTTGCCCTCCATGACGGGCATGCCTGCGACGGGGCCTATGTTGCCGAGACCTAGTATCGCGGAGCCGTCCGTGATCACCGCTACGGTGTTGTGGCGGCGGGTGAGAGCATAGGAGAGACTCTCGTCCTCTTTTATGGCGAGGCAGGGCGCGGCGACCCCCGGAGTGTAGGCGAGGGACAGCGCATCTTTGCCGTCCACCTTGACGCGAGACGTAACTTCGAGCTTGCCCGCCCATTCATAATGTTTTTTGAGTGATTCCTTTTGATAGTCCATAAGACCTCGCGTATGTTTGATATTGCATATGAATATGCTTTGCGCCAATAGTGTACTACTATTTTGCGATTTGCACAACTCCTTGTTCAAAAGTCTTGAAAAGAGGAGGCAAAATAGTTTATAATCTCATATATGAAAGAATTGAAATATGAGAACATCGTAAACGCCGTAAGCGCGCTTGTCGTGGCGTGTGTGCGGGTGACGCCTTCGGCTAAGGAGGCAATGGAGCGCGCGCGCGAGTGCGAGAGCTGTCCCGCGGCGAAATTTGCGCTCGATACGCTTTTAAAGAACGCCGAGCTTGCTAAGAAGTCGGGGTTGCCCGTGTGCCAGGATACGGGCATGGCGTGCGTATTCGTGAGGCTGGGGCAGGACGTGCATATCACGGGCGGGTTGCTTACGGACGCGATAGACGAGGGCATACGGCGCGGATATAAGGAGCGCGGTTGCAGGGCGAGCGTACTCGACCCAATTACGCGCGTGAATACGGGGGACAATACCCCCGCCGTTGTGCATATAGAGCTCGCCCAAGGCGATGAGCTTGAGTTGACCTTGCTCCCGAAGGGGTTCGGCAGCGAGAATATGTCCAAACTGTACATGCTCACGCCGTCCGCGGGGCTCGAGGGCGTGAAGGACGCCGTTATAGACGCGGTGAGGGCGGCGGGCGCAAATCCGTGTCCGCCCATTGTCGTGGGCGTAGGCATCGGCGGCACCGCGGAGAGGGCTATGCTCACCGCAAAGGAGCAGCTGCTGCGCGAGGTGGGCAAGCCGAGCGATGATGAGACGCTTGCCGCTTTGGAGCGCGAACTCCTAAACAAGATAAACGCGCTAGGGATAGGCGCGCAGGGCTTTGGCGGGGACAATACCGCGCTCGCCGTGCACATAGGCAAGCATCCTACGCATATTGCGAGCTTGCCCGTCGCCGTAAACATACAGTGCAATGCTGTAAGGCTTGAAAGGACGGTGCTTTGATGGACGCGAAAATTTTGAATTTACCTTGCGATAAAGAGGCGCTCGCGGGGCTCAAAGCGGGCGAATATGTGTTGCTGAGCGGCACCATATATACGGGCAGGGACGCGGCGCACAAGCGCATAGTCGAGGCGATAGACAGGGGCGACGTCCCGCCGATCCCGCTCGAGGGGCAGGGGATATACTATGTCGGGCCCTGCAAAAAGGACGGCAAAGTGACGTCCGCGGGTCCCACCACGTCCTACAGAATGGACAAGTACGCGCCTACGCTGTACAGGCTGGGGCTGCGCGTCACGATAGGCAAGGGCGACAGGAGCGAGGACGTCTACGCCGCAATAAGAGAGAGCGGTGGAGCGTATCTTGCGGCGATAGGTGGTGCGGGCGCGCTGTACGCGGGCGCGATAAAGAGCGCGGAGGTCATCGCCTACGACGATCTCGGCACGGAGGCTGTCCACCGCTTTACCGTGGAGAATTTTCCCGCCGTCGTCGCGATAGACTGCGAGGGAAATTCGATATACAGGCGGGAGAAATAGTCGTATGAAGGACGAGCTTTTTAGCGCGCAGGATATTGCAGATCTCGTAGACAGGTGGGGATTTTTGCCATTTTTTGCAAATGACATCGAGGGTTTTTCCATAGAGGAGCACTGCCCGCGCGAGCTGTGGTTTTCAAACGATACGGACGGGCCGTGGGAATGGAAGGCGCCCGCTATGAGGCTGTGCGGCGGCATGTACGGCAAGCTGTTTTCGGGCAAGGCGGGATATGTCAGCAGGCAGTGGTTGCCGCATTTCGCAAACTTCAGACGGGACGGCTACGACTTCGATTCGCGCGTGGACGAGGGCATAGCGCTCCCGAAGGATACATACGTCTACTCAACCATATGCGAGGAGGGCAGGGCGACCACGAGGCGGCTAAAAAAGCTGTGTGGCTATGAAAAAGGCGGCAAAAAAGGCTTTGAGACGGTCATTACCCGCCTGCAAATGCAGACCTATATTTGCGTGAGCGACTTCGTGTACGAGAAGGACAAGCAGGGCAAGCCCTACGGCTGGGGCGTCGCGGAATATGCCGCTCCCGAATCGCTTTTGGGCGAGGACAGCGTGCGCGGCGCCTACAACTTTAAACCCGAAAAGTCCCGCGAACTCATCTTCGAGCACCTAAAAGCTATTCTCCCAAACGCGAGCGAACACCAAATAAGAAAATTGCTTGGTATAAAGTGAATTTATGAGAGGATCCGAAAACAGTAAAAAAACGCGTAAACGTATTGCGGTGACTGTACTTGCGGTCGTGCTTTTGGTCGTGCTTAGCGGGCTGGGCGTTGGAATATCTGCCGCAGTGGCCGCGTTTGCGCCCGTAAAGATCGTCATTGACGAGGACAGGACATATCAGACCATGGAAGGCTTTGGTTTCAGCGGCGCATGGACTTTTCAAGAACTCGGCGCAAGCATGGAAACGGCGGATAAAGCGGCGCAATTGCTCGTGGGCGAGGACGGACTGAATATGGACGTCATACGCTACAACATAGGTGCGGGCAGTATCGAAGTCGCGGGACACGACGGCGACCCGACGGAGCGCAGGACGGAGAGCTTTTTTATTTCCGAAAAATTCAAAGGGGATAATGCCGCATTTGCGGACCCCGACAATTATGATTTTGAAACGCGCGACGCGAACGCTATGCGTATGCTCAAGGCGTGTATCGAGAAAGGAAATATCAAGACGCTGGTGCTGTTTGCAAATTCGCCGCACTATTTGCTCACGTCAAACGGTATGTGCAAAGGCGGATATCTGCCAAAAGAGAATTACAGTGCGTTTGCAGATCAGTTGCTCGTGACCGCGGGGCATTTTTATGAGGAGTATGGCAAGAATATCAAGATATATTTGAGCCCCGTCAACGAGCCGCAATGGGATTGGGATTTAAGCTCAATTCAAGAGGGCTGTCATTACGAGCCGGAGGCGTTGGCTGAGTTCTGCACCGTGTTTTTGGATAAGCTTGACAAATACAATTCCGCACACGGCACCGAGATATTACCCGAACTTTTCGACAGCGGCACTTATGACGTATGGTCAAACAAAAATTTTAAAAATTATATAGACGCGCTAAACTCGTGCGGTGTGCTCGACAGGATAGACCACGTCGCATTGCACTCCTATCACGCGGGAAACAGCGCGTTAAAGAGGAAAAGATTTATCAATTACGCAAAAAAACATCTGACGGGCAAAGCCGTACATATGAGCGAATTTTGCGTCATGGAGGAAGGCATAGACCCATCAATAGATATGGGGCTCAAGAGCCTTGACGTCATGCTCAAGGACCTCACCGTCCTTGGAGCAAATCAGTGGTGTTGGTGGCTGGGCGCGTCAAACGTGCAATATGAGGATGGATTGATATATTACAATTCTCGCGAGCTGAAAGAGAAAGGAGGTTGTGATTTTTCCATGACCAAGCGATATGCGTGTTTTGCCCAAGTCACAAGATATGTGCAAAATGGCGACGTCAGGATAGAGGCGCACACCTCTCCGAGTACAGGGGGGGGGGTACTTGCAGACATGCGCATTCTCAAAAGAGGACGGAAGCGTCGTGATTATCATCCTCAACCCAAAGGGCAGGGACAGAAAGGTTAGCTTGCCAAAGGGCTATGCGCTTGTCAAAGCCTCGTACACAGACAGCTCGCATGACGTCGCGGAATTTGATTTTGCGGGCAAGATCCCCGCAAAAAGCGTAGTCACGTTTGTGCTTGAAAAAATTGATACGCTGTACTATCCCGCGTGATTTGGTTTAAAAGGCGTTCAAAATTCAGTATCTCGGTTATACACAAAACTATTCAAATATAAAAACCGATTTTTAAATTATATTTTCGCAATTTGAGCTTTAAACATATAAATCTTGCAGATAAACAGTCTATTCTGCTGTTTTATCCCTTTCAAAGAGGTCGTTTGGAGTGCAGTCCAGAATGTCCAAAAGCGATTCAAGCGTCTCAAAGCGTATGGCTTTCGTCTCGTTTGAAACGAGGCGGTTGAAGTTTTGATAGCTCAAACCGAGCTGCGAATACAGCCAATATTTTGTTTTGCCCTTTTCCTTCAAAATGTCAAGCACTCTAAGTCTCATATCTCACCTACACATATATTATGTGCACATTATATATTTCGCTTTCGCTTGACATATAGACGTGTACATTATATAATGTAGACATTAGATACAGGAGGTGTTATCATGAAAAAAAGATTGAGTTTGGCATTCATACTGATGGCTATATTGTCTTTAATGCTCATTATGCTAGCCGGTTGTGGGCTTTTCGGCGGTAGTAACAATAATGTTACGATAGAAAGGACGATATCAATCAGTTTGCCAGAAAGTGCAGAGGTGAATACAAATGTCACCATAGATGTTCATTCGAATTCTACTATTGATTTAAGCAAAGTTAAATTTGAAATCGTAGGCGAAAATTCAGTTAGGGCTAACATTAGTGTTACTTCAAAAAAATGTTCTGTAATAGCTGAATTGCCGGGTACACTAATGATTAAATGCGCATATTACAATAATGATGAAGTTGAAGCCGAAAGCAACACGGCTAGCATAGAATTTTATGCAAATAAGATAAGTACGGTCGCAGAGCTTAGAGCTATTGCAGGTTCAAATAAAAGCTATATACTTTCAAATGATATTGATTTAAGCGATGAGGACAAATGGGTGCCAATAGAAAACTTCTCGGGTTCCATTAACGGAGATGGCCATTCAATAAAAAATCTTAAGATCGAAGTAAGGTCGGGAGATAATTCAGGCCTATTCGGTGAACTTAAGGGCAAGGTTTTAAACCTAAAAATGGAAGGTGTAAATATTTCGGGAACAGGCAGTGGCAATAATGTCGGCGCAATTGCGGGAACGAATTCAGGTACAATAAAAAATTGTGAGGTCAGTGGGAATATCAATTGTGATTATGCAACTTGCGTTGGGGGTATAGCCGGCTGTTCCAATGTTAATCTTTTTGACAATATAAACAATGCGACAATTTCTTCCAATGAAAATGTCGGAGGTATTGTAGGCGCAATAAAGCTAAAACTTCGAGTAGAGGAGGACGAAAACACAGTGATGAAAGGTGGCAATCTAAACAAAGGAAAGATTTCCGGGAGAACGTCTGTAGGCGGTGTTTTCGGCATTATAGCTTGTTTAAATCCAAACACTTCAGGGGTTACATATGTTGGCAAATATTATGTTTATGTGAGTGAAAATACAAATAACGGCGAGGTCAAAGCAACAGGAAATAGTGCAGGAGGAATAGCGGGCAAGCTTGCAGGACGGTATACCTCAAGTTATAAAGCATACATAAAAATTTCCGATTGCGAAAACAATGGTATAGTTTCGGGTAATGATTATGTAGGCGGGATATACGGCTACGGCGAAACTGTTTTTTCTGCGACTGCGTGTGACAACACTGCGGATATCGCCGGTAACAATTTTGTCGGTGGATATATCGGAAGTTCGTCCGATACCGAAGTTTCAAATATGGTAAATGATAATAAGATAAAAGGTAAGGGTTATTTGGGAGGCATTGCCGGCTATGCAGGGAATGTCAAAAACTGCAAAAATCATGGGCAGCTCATTTCCGAAAGTACGATACTTGAAGATGAGGTAAACAAATATTGTGTAGGCGGTGTTGTCGGCTATTGTGCGGGTATTAGCGGTTGCGAAAACGATGCTGACATCAGTGTATCACTTGAAGGTAGAGGAGTAGGCGGTATAGCAGGAGAAATATATTGCACAAATTCAATTGAGGACAACACCAATAAAGGCAATGTCGATGCACCAAAAAGCATTAGTGTAGGTGGTATAGCAGGCAGAGTGAGATTTAAAGAAACCAGAAACGTAAAAAACGACATTAATGAAGGAGCTATTAGCGGAGGTCAATACTGTGGCGGCATATTAGGATATGCACAATGCATTAATTATTCTACGAGCGGAATGACTGTTACCGGAGAAGACGCGGTTTCGATAGGAGACTGTGATAATAGGGGTAAAATTACCGCAACAGTTGGTTATGCAGGAGGTATTATAGGTGAACTGTTAGGTTACAGAGGTTCATATTACAGATCATACATATCAATAAGTAGCAACAATAATTATACATCGGTTTCTGCACCCGAACATTATGGAGCAATAGCCGGTCATGTAAATGCCTATGTGAATGTAAACAATCAAGTGCTTTGGCCGTCCAATAATGATTTTGGTGGCGTAGGCAAGTTGTACACATCCGATTAATTTGCATTTATTTATAAAGAAAGGGAGCTTAGACAAGCTCTCTTTCTTATTTTGTACGTTATAAAATGCTGAAATCTAATGAAAATTTTTATATAAATCTAATAAATAATAGGATTTTGCCATATAAGATAAATATTCAATTTCTAAAAATCTACATACTCACTTTGCGAATGCGCGATTTATTGTCGGTTAAATTATATTTTCGTCATAAATGTAAGAGCGCACATTGAAAGGAGTTTCCTTTGCCCGAGTTTTCCTATGCGCGGGCGGGTTCGCGGATATACTCGGCGGAGTCGGAGCCGAAGGTTTTTTGCTTGAAGATCTTGTTTATTGTGGAGACGGCGACGGGGATGAAGATGAGCACGCTGAGGGCTTCGGCTATCGGGAAAGCCGTCCAAAAGCCCGTGAGTCCCATGGGCGTGAATTTGGCAAGCACGTAGCCGAGCGGCAAGAGTATGCCAATCTGGCGCAGCAGGGAGATGAGCATAGCCTTTATGCCGTGCCCTACAGAGTTGAACATCGCTATCATAATCACGCCGAACGCCGCGGGCAGGAAACATACGGAGCACAGCCTGAGCGCCTCGCAGCCGACGGACATGCGCAAGGCGTTGTCGCCGACGGAGAAGAGTTTTAAAAGTACGCCGGGCATGGCGTGGAAGAGCGCCATCACGACAAACATATAGCAAAACGCGATGAGCATGGCATATCGGAAAGTCTTGTCAAAGCGCTGTCTGTTGCCCGCGCCGTAGTTGTAGCCCATTATGGGTATGCAGCCTTGATTGAGTCCGAAAACGGGCATAAACGCGAAGGATTGAAGTTTGAAATACACGCCGAAGGACCATACCGCCGCATCCGAAAAGCCGTTGAGGATGAGGTTCGCCACCATGTACATGACGGAGCCTATGGAGTTCATCACGATAGTGGGCAGCCCCACGCGCAATATGCCCGAGAGGATATTCTTTTTGAGTTTGAAACCGCGCTTAAAGAAGATGTCGATGTCCCACTTTCCGCGCTTGACAAAGATCACGATGACGGGAATGAACATCGCGATGATCTGACCTATGACGGTCGCGATCGCCGCGCCGATAGAGCCGAGGCCTATCACGGAAATGAATATGGGGTCGAGAATTATGTTCGTGCCCGCGCCCACAAGCTGCGAGACCATGGGTATCGTCATATTGCCCATGGATTGCAAAATGCGGTTGAGCATAATCTCTATCATCATGCCGAAAGAGCAGCAGGTGCAAATGGAGAGGTATTTGTAGGACATCTCGTACACGACGCGCATATCCGCGTCCGCGCTTGCCATCTCGCCCAAAGTATATGCGCGCACAAACGCCTCGGACACGAAATAGCCGATGAGGGCAAACGTCGCGCTCATGATGAGGGAGAGCAGTATGCCCGTCTGCGAGGCGAGCGAGGCGTCCTCTCTTTTGCCTTCGCCGAGAAGGCGGGAGATGAGCGAGCCCGTGCCTACCGCAAGACCTATCGCAAATGCGTTGACAAGCAGTTGCATGGGCAGGGCGTATGAGAGCGCGAGCACGCCGTTTGTGGGGTCGTACGCGCCGATGAATATGCTGTCCACGATGTTGTAGAGCGCCTGCACGAGCATTGAGAGTATGGCGGGACCGCTCATAACGAGTATGAGCTTGCCTATGGGCATGTGACCGAGTTTTTGAGATTGAAGTGCGGAAGAGTCCGACATTTTTCACCTTATATCGACAAAATAATTTCAGCCTCAAGTATAGTGGCGCGCACAAAAAAAATCAACCGAAATACGGTCGATTTTGTAGAGTTTTGCAAAAATTTTTCACATTTTTGCAAATCGAAATCTAAAATTGAAAGCGATTTTGTAAAATTTGGCAAAAACCTATTCTGCGACTTATGCCTCTGATCCGCCGTCCCCGCCGTCATGATTATCTGCGCCCATGCCGCCCTCGGGGACTTCGCCTACGCCGACTTGGGCATCTGCTCCTGCGTTGTCATACGCGCCTTCATTTTCCGCCGAGGAAGATTCGCCCGGCACATACGGGGTGTTCATAAGGTCCTTTATGCGCTGTTCGCGCTTTTCTATGTTCTGCGCCACTTTGAGGGATACGGGCACCATGCCCTCCGCAAGCGCGGGCTGCGCCTCGGGAGGCTCGTTGCGGTAGGAGAGCTTGAGTATGAGCGGCGCAAGCAAGGCGGATACGATGATGAGAATGAGCACAAAGGGCATTATCGCGGGGTCTACAAGCCCGCTGTCTATGCCTTTTTGCGTGCAGACAAGCACGACCTCCGCGCGTACCATCATTCCTACGCCCACTCGTAGGCTGTCTTTCACGGAGTAGCGGCAGCAGAGCGACGTCACGGAGCAGCCTATCACTTTGCCGAGGAGCCCCACCGCGACAAGCGCGAGCCCAAAGCCCGCCATGCGCGCGGTTATGCCCGAAAAGTCCGCCGTTATGCCGAGGTTGGCAAAGAATACGGGCACAAACACCATATAGCCGCTCACCTCGACTTTGCGGTCTATATACTCATGCTCGCGCACGGTCGAGAGGATTATGCCCGCGACGTACGCGCCCGTTATGTCCGCCACGCCGAACCACTTTTCCGCCGCATACGCAAGGAAAAAGCAGGTGGCAAAGCCCAATATTGGCAACCTGCGCGTGTGCGGGTGCTTCTTTTCTATGAGGTTGAAGAGGAAGTGGAGCGCAATGCCAAACACTCCCGCCGCGGCGAAAAACGCGACCATTTTGCCTATGACTATGCCGACTTCCTTCGCGCCCGTCCCGCCGCTCAGCGAAACGAAGAGGGAGAGCAGCACTACGCCTATGATGTCGTCGAGTATCGCCGCCTCGATTATGGACGTGCCGACTTTCGTGTTCAGCCTGCCAAGCTCCTTTAAAGTGGCGACCGTAACGCTCACCGACGTCGCCGCAAGTATGGTGCCGTAAAACAGGTTTACGATCGCCATATGCGAGGTCATACCCTTAAAGCCGCCGTTGAACGCCGCCGCGACCAAAAATCCCAGCGCGAGGGGGACGATAACGCCGCCAAGAGTAATCACTACGCTGGGCAAGCCGCACTTCTTGAACTGCTTGAGGTCTGTCTCCAGTCCCGCCGAGAACATTATGAAAATGACGCCTATCTTCGCGAGGAAGGAGAGCCCTTCGAGGGTCTGCTGCGTAAATACGGTCTGACCGGGGATGAGCTTGATGAGCCCGAGCAAAAGCCCCGCTATCAACATGCCCACCACTTGCGGCAGTCCCAATTTTTTGCCTATAAGTGAAAACAGCTTCGTGCCCAAAAGTATGAGCGCGAGCGGCAACAATATTTCGAAGTATGCAACAGTAGCAGAAGTCAAATTTTCCATATCCGTCTCTTATCGTCAAAATGTTATACTCCCGTGAGGACAGATAAGTCAAGCGAATTGACAAAAACGCGCAATAAAATAGAAAAATAAAATAATTTTTGTAAAATATTTGAATAATGCAAATAACCGTACCCTCTGTCCGAGCATTTTTTACACGGATTTTGCTGTGTCCGCGCGCAAACCCTTCCCGCCCTGCCGCGGCGTAACGCTTGGGCTGTGTTTGCGCTCTAACGTAAAATTTGTCCGAGTGACATCGGGGTCCCCATAATAATGAGCATAGCGAATTTTATGGGGTATAGCTGGGGAGTCCTGAGTGCAGTGTGCCGTTACCCCACGAAATCACTGCGTAATTTCGTGGGGACCCCAAATATCTTTCAGACCAACGTTATCATCGCTGCACGTAACGAAGGGAGAGGTTGGGTTTTTCAATCCCTAGTATGAGACACTAACGCCTATCCCTAGTGCGCTCAAGCGCCGACGTAACGTACAGTTCATTTTGGCGCATCTATTTTGATTTGTATGAAAAAATCGCGATGACGGTCGTTGCGACGGCGGAGGATATCGCGGCTTGTACGCAGTCGAGGGGGAGGGCGATGAGCGCCGCGGCATACGTGCCGTAGATGAACGCTTGCGCTATGAAATAGCCGACCGCCATAAGCGCCGTCGAAAATATGCATATGGGCAGCGACAGCGCGACGGTGAGCAAAACCACGTGCTTTTTGAGAGCTTTGATGTTGTCATAAGCCGAGGTTTTTGCGTCGATTTCATAAGGATAAACATCTGATCCGGGCATTTCGTCTGATTGAGGCGCCGCGCCTTCGGCTGAATTTGAAACGGCGGCGGTTTCACCCGTAGCGACGTCCGCGGCGACGTCTGAGGTGGGCTCCTCGGGCATTATCGGAGCCTGTTTGAGGTCGGACACGGATATGCTATCGTCGGGGGAAGGAGAGCCTGTCAAGTCCTCTTGCGCGTCGGGCGCGGGGTGGCTGGACATATAGTCCTTCATGCGCTCGGAGACGTGTTTTGCAAAGTACTTTTCGCACACCTTTTTCAACAGCATAAACAGCAAGCCTGCGACAAGTCCCTCTATCGCCTTTATGACAAGCGTATACAGCATTGTCGCGGGATAGACGGTGAGGTCGCCCAAGAAAGCGCCCAAGCCGCCCGCTATCATCGCGGGTATGGGGCCGAGCAGATAGGCGCATATCAAAATTACGGAGTCGCCGAGGTTGAAATAGAATTGCCCGCCCGAAAAGCCGAGCAGCGTGCCTACATACGTGAGCGCGGTCATGAGCGCGGTGTAGGCTATGAGCCTTGTCGAAAGGCGAAATTTGTTTGTTTTCATAAAAAATCTCCTTTTTGGGGAGAAGGAGGCGCCGCGAGGAAAACTCCGTGGGCGAAATTCCTTCCCATTCTGACTTGACAGGCGGTTGCGGATTCTCACCGCATCAACTGTTGGGGCTGTCGGACTTGTCCGCACTGAGGCGGCATCACCATCGGTTGACATACGTCATCCAAGAAATTTTGTTTTTTACATTATATCCCCGCGCGCGAGCAATGTCAATGTGAAAATTTTGACAGTTTGAACATTAAAACAGCTAAAAATATGCCGCGGTGAAAGTGCAAACTATAAGGCGGTGAAAATGTCGAGGAGATATGCGAAAAAAAGGTTGCGGAAGGCGTAAAAATATACTGCGGCGTATGCTGTGAAATTTGTGTTGACAATCTTGTAGATTTAGGCTAGAATTTGATGTATGAAGAGAAATTTTGCAACATTCGCATTTTACTTTAACTTCGGCTACATAGCGTAGTCGCGTTTGGTGTGCGAGGCAAAATATGTTCCCGACACCAAACGGCGTCGGATTTTTTTATGAAAGCGGGGCGTTTCGCTTAAAAAGGCGCCGAGCGGGCAAAGCTCGCAAAAAAATACAGCGCGGGCAAGGCGGCTCGCTTATCGGAGGCAATATGATACTCGTCATCAAAAAAGACAGGGATAAAAAGCAGGTGGACAACCTCATCCGTTGGATAAGGAGTTTGGGGCTCGACATTTACAGGAGCGAGGGCGAAAACTCCGAGATAATAGGTATAGTAGGCGATACGTCCAAGGTGGATATTGAGCTCATCAGTACTCTGGACATCGTGGAGAGTGTCACGCGCGTGCAGGAGCCGTATAAAAACGCGAACAGAAAATTTCATCCGCAGGACACGGTGATAGACGTCGCGGGGCACAAATTCGGCGGGAACAACTTCCAGATCATCGCGGGTCCCTGCTCCGTGGAGAGCGAAAAGCAGATAATCGAAGTCGCAAAAGCCGTGCAAAAGGCGGGCGCTACTGTGCTTAGGGGCGGCGCGTTCAAGCCGCGCACCTCGCCGTACTCCTTCCAAGGCATGGGGCTGGAAGGGCTTAAACTTTTGAGGAAAGCCAAGGAAGAGACGGGTATGCCAATCGTCACCGAGATAATGAGCGAATACCATATAGACGACTTTTACGGTGTGGACATAATACAGGTGGGCGCGCGTAATATGCAGAATTTTGATCTGCTCAAACACCTCGGCAAGCTCAAGACGCCGATACTGTTGAAACGCGGCATTGCGGCAACGATGGAGGAGTGGCTGATGAGCGCAGAGTACATCATGTCCGAGGGCAATCCCAACGTCATACTTTGCGAGAGGGGGATAAGGACGTATGAGACCTACACGCGCAACACCCTCGACATATCCGCCGTCCCCGTGCTCAAAGAGCGTACGCATCTGCCCGTCATTGTGGACCCCTCTCATGCTTCGGGCATTTCGAGGCTTGTAAAACCGCTCTCCCTCGCGGCTGCGGCGGCGGGCGCGGACGGGCTCATCATCGAGGTGCACAACGACCCGCCTCACGCGCTCTGCGACGGCGCTCAATCTTTGAGGCCGGAACAGTTTGCTGACGCGGTGCAAAGCATAGACAAGATATTGCAAGCGGTGGGTAAAAGCAGAGATAAATAGACAAAATCGTGCAAACGTAGTGAGTTTTGAAAAATATCGGCACAAATAATTGAGGATATCGACACAAAAAAGGAGAGCTATGGCGGATATAAAGACAGTCGGGATAGTCGGGCTTGGAATGATCGGCGGCTCGCTGGGGCTTGGACTTAGCGGGGCGGGCTACTGTGCGCTCGGCTACGACATAGACGACGAAGTGCAAAATATCGCCCTCGAGAAGGGCTGTATATGCGCGCCTATATCCGATTTTTCCGCGCTTGACGCACTGATCATCGCGCTCACCGAGGGAAATACGCTCTCCGCGCTCGAAAAATATGTGCCGCAAATGAAGGCGGGCGCGACAGTCTTGGACATATGCGGCAATAAACGCGCCGTCGCGGGCTGTATGCAAGCGCTCAGACAAGAATATCCGCAAATACATTTTGTCGGTACGCACCCAATGGCGGGCAGGGAGACGGACGGCAAGTCGTTTGGAATACTCAAAGCGACAAGGCGGCTGTTTGAGGACGCGTATGCCGTTGTCGTGCCCATAGCGGGGGACGAGGAAGGCGTGGCAGTCGCGCGCGAGCTGTACGGCGCGCTCGGCGTTAGGGGCGTGAAGCTTGCCTCCGCCGAGACCCACGACCGTATGATCTCCTACACCTCGCAGCTCGCGCACATATTGTCGAGCGCGTATGTCAAGAACGCCAAAGCCGCGACTCATCAAGGCTTTTCCGCGGGCAGTTTTTTGGACCTGTCGCGAGTTTCGAGGCTGGACGCGCGCATGTGGACGGAGCTGTTTTTGAACAACGGCGACGAGCTTAAGGCGGATATCGACTTGCTGATAGAAAACCTTGCGGCGTACAGGGACGCGCTCTTAGGCGGGGACGGCGAAAGGCTGGAGCGCCTCCTCGAGGAGGGCAATGCGTATAAGGACGCGGCGGACAAGAATGCCCGCGCGCGAAGGGAGGACGTATGAAAAGCGTGAGAGCGGAGTGCCAATGCCCCTATGATATCCTTATAGAGAGCGGCATTTTGAGAAGAACGGGCGAGATATTGCGCCCAATACTCAAGGCGGAGAAGCTGCTCTTGGTCACGGACAGGAATGTGGACAAGCTGTATGCGGACGTAGTTTTGACTTCGCTCAAAAAAACGTTTGGGAACAGAAAAGTTTTCAAATTCGTCCTGCCGAGCGGCGAGCAAAGCAAGACCGTATTCAACTATCTCGACATCGTGTCGAGCCTGGCAAAGCACGAACTCACGCGCTCGGACGCGGTCGTCGCACTCGGCGGCGGAGTCGTAGGCGACATGGCGGGGTTTGCGGCGGCGACGTATATGCGGGGGATAGACTACGTGCAAATGCCCACTACTTTGCTTGCGATGATAGACAGCTCCGTCGGCAGCAAGACGGGCGTAGATCTGCCGGAGGGCAAAAATCTTTTGGGCGCTTTCCACACGCCTCGCGTTGTGCTCATAGACCCCGACGCGCTTGAAACGCTTAGTGAAGATGAGTATGAAAACGGATTGGGCGAGGGCGTCAAATATGCCGTCATGGACCCCGAGATCACTCCGTACCTTTTTGAAAATCGCAAAGACGTCGTGAGTTTTATAAAAAAATGCGTCGCTTTGAAGGCTGATATAGTGCGGCGGGACGAGCGCGAGGGCGGGCTAAGGCGTTTACTCAACCTCGGGCACACCGTCGGGCACGCTATAGAAGCGGACAGCGACTTTACCGTGCGCCATGGCATTGCTGTCGCGAAGGGAATAAGCGTTATGACGTCGGCGGCGCTCACCGCGGGCGAGATATCGCTCGGGCGCGCAGAAGAGATATTCGAAATGTTGAAACTTGTCGGCGTCGGCAGGATAGATGTTGACGCGGACGCGCTCTCCCCGTTTATCGCGCTCGACAAGAAGAGCGAGGGCGAGGCTATAAACGCCGTCGTCGTCACGGGGAGCGGCGCGGAAGTGCGCAAAATGACAAAGGACGAGTTTTTGAGATATATCGCAAATACGGACATTTTGGTCAAGCGCTCGCGCATTTGCGGCAGGGCGCGTGTGCCCGCGTCAAAATCTTTGGCGCACAGGGTGATGATCGCGGCGTACCTCGCGGGAGGGAGCGTCGAGGTCGAGGGCGGAGACGATATCGAGGCGACAAAGAGCTGCCTTGAGCAGCTGCGCGTATCGCGGCAAAAAGGCGTTGAGGCTATTTTGGACGTGGGCGAGAGCGGCTCCACGCTGAGATTTTTGCTCCCCATTGTGTGCGCGCAGGGCGGAGACGCGCTCATCTTTTGCAAAGGCAGGCTGAAAGACAGGCCCATAGAGGGGCTTTTGGACGTTTTGGCGGCGCACGGCGCGGAGTTCCTGCGCATGGACGTAAACCCGCTAAACGTGATGAAGTGCAAATTGCGCGCGGGGGATTACGTCGTGGACGGCTCCGTGAGCTCGCAATATGTCACGGGGCTTTTGATGGCGCTGCCGCTGCTCGAGGGGGACAGCACCTTGACCGTCGTGGGCAAGGCGGCGTCCGCAAGTTATGTCAAATTGACCTTGGACGTGCTGAAACGCTTTTCAATTGATATAAAAAGTTGCGGCGGCGTGTACAAAATAAAGGGCGGGCAGAGATACAAGGCGCCGCGCGACATCGCCGTCGAAGGCGACTGGTCGTCGGCTTGCGCTCTTCTCGTTGCGGGCGCGCTTGCGGGAGAGGTGCGAGTTGAGGGGCTTGATCCCGACTCCGAGCAAGGGGACAGAGTTGTCGTCGAACTGCTAACGAGCGCGGGCGCGGACATAAAATTTGAGGACGGCGCGTATGTCGCGAGAAAGTCAAAACTTTCAGCGATAGATTTCGACGCGGCAAACTGTCCCGACCTCGTGCCAATTATGGCTACGGCGCTGTCCTTTGCGGAGGGAGTCTCGCGCATCACCTCCGTGGACAGGCTGAGATTTAAGGAGAGCGACAGGCTCGAGGCGGTGCGTACGCTGCTTGAAAGTTTCGGCGTTAAGACGGAGTACGGCGCGGATACGCTTGCGATATACGGCAATGCACAGCATAAAGCGGGTGAATATCCGACGTTTAACGACCACAGAATGGCGATGAGCGCGATCGTCGCCGCGCTTGCTACAGAGGGAGAGTGCGTGATAAGAGACGCGAAATGCGTCAAGAAATCCTATCCGAATTTTGTGAGCGTACTGCGCGACATGGGCGCGGACATCTCTAAGGAGGGAAAATGAAAGCGGACTTCGGAAAGTTGAAACTCGAGATATACGGAGAATCCCACTCCGAGCGCATAGGGATGAGGCTTGACGGCATAGACATAGGCACGTCCCTAGATATGAGGTGCGTGAACGACCTGCTTGCGAGGAGGAGGGCGGGCGCGTTTTGGTCCACTCCAAGGAGGGAGGAGGACGTCCCAGTATTTGTCGGAGCAAGGAAAGTCGGCGAGAGATATATCGTCGAAAATGCGCGTATAGAGGCGTATATCGTCAACGGCAACGTCAAGAGCGGCGATTATGACAATATCCGGCATATTCCGCGCCCCTCGCACGCAGACCTCGCCGTGTGGGCGAAAGAGGGGGCTATCCCTGCGGGCGGCGGAGCGTTTTCGGGCAGGATGACCGCCCCGCTTTGCATTGCGGGCGGCATAGCGAAGGAGCTGCTGGAGAAAAGAGGAATACGCATAGACGCATACCTTACGAGCGTAGCAGGCATAAGTTTTGCCGGAGCGTACGACTATGACGGCGGCGCAGTCGCGACGCGCGGTCTCGGCGAGGAGCAGAGGGCGAATATAAGGGAGCGCGAATTGCCCGTGCTCGACAATAAAAATATACAGGAGGCAAAAGACAGGCTGCGCGAGCTTGCCGCGGAGGGCGACAGCGCTGGCGGCGTGATAGAGTGCGTGATTTCGGACTTGCATTTGGGCGAGACGGGCGGCGCGCTTTTTGACGGAATAGAGGGAAAATTGTCATACGCGCTGTTCGGAGTGCCCGCCGTCAAGGGCGTGGAGTTCGGAAAGGGCTTTTCCTTGACGGATATGGCGGGAAGTTGCGCGAACGACCCCATTGGGCTTAGCGGCGGCAAACCTGCCCCGCTCACAAACAACAGCGGAGGCATAAACGGCGGCATATCAAACGGGTTGCCCGTCATTTTGCGCGTGGCGGTGAGACCTACGCCCTCGATAAAGCTCCCCCAACGCTCCGTAGATCTGGACAGTATGGAGGAGCGTACGCTCGAGATAAAGGGCAGACACGACGTGTGCATAGCTCCGCGCGCCGTGCCCGTCATAGAGGCGGCGAGCGCGCTTGCGCTCTACGGCATGCTGTGACAGAGGAGAAAATACGAGTATTCGATGTGTAAATTGTGAGTAAGAGCTGCTAGGTAATAATAACAAATCAAGAAATCTATAAACCAAAGAACTTTATAAACCAATATAAAAAAGGCGAAAAGGCGACAAAACTATATAAAAATCAACAAAATTCGACATCAAATCAGAAAATTAAATTCGGAGAGTGAGGCATATGGACATCAACGATATCAGAAAAAACATAGACGAAGTGGACGACAAGCTTGCGGCGCTGTATGGGAGACGTATGGAGCTCGCGCGGCTCATAGCGGAAGAGAAGCGCAAAGAGGGGCTGCCGCTTTTCAATGTCGTGCGCGAGAAGGAGATCATCAACCGCGTTTCGGCCACATTGCCCGCGGACATCAAACTGTACGGCAAACAGCTGTTCGAGACTCTGTTCGAGACGAGCAAGGCGTATCAGTATAGCGTACTCGACGTGCCGTCCCCCGTCAAGGATGATATCCGCGCCGCTATAGAGGGCGGGGTAATACCATTCCCCATAGAGGCTACTGTCGCGTGTCAGGGCGTACCGGGCGCGTACAGCTGTATCGCGGCGGACGCGCTATTTCCCATCTCCTCCATATTCTGTTTCAAAAATTGGGACGGCGTGTTTCAAGCGGTGGAGAAAGGATTTTGCGACTTCGGCATATTGCCCATCGAAAACAGTACGGCGGGCAGCGTGACATATGTGTACGACCTCATGCGCAAGCACCGCTTTTACATAGCGCGCAGCATTAAGCTTAGGGTCAAGCACTACCTGCTTGCAAAGCGCGGCGTGAAAGTCGAGGACATAAAGGAGATAATCTCCCACGATCAGGCGATATCGCAGTGCAAGGAAATGATAGCCTCGCTCGGCGACGTCAAGATCACAAGATGCGACAATACCGCGCTCGCCGCAAAAGCCGTAGCGGCTAGCGACAGGACGGATATTGCTTGCATAGCCTCTCGTGAGTGCGCGGGCATATACGGGCTCGACATATTGCGCGAGGGCGTAAACGACAATCACAACAATTTCACCCGTTTTATCGCGATATCCGACAAACTTCGCGCGTACGAAAACGCGAACAAGATATCCATCGCCGTCAGCCTCGCGCACGAGGCGGGCAGCCTCAATAGGATATTGAACAAATTTTCCACTTTGGGACTCAATCTGACAAAGCTCGAGTCCCGCCCCATACCGGACAGCCCGTTTGAATTCAAGTTTTATTTCGACTTCGAGGCGAAGATAACCTCGCCCGAGGTGCAGAACTTGCTCGCGGATATCGCGGGCGAGACGGACAGTTTCGAGTTTTTGGGCGCGTACGAGGAGATGTGATGGAAAGAGGTCTATGCGTAATAGGCAAAAGCTTGCCGCATACGCTCTCTCCCGAGATACATTTTGCCTTCGGCGCGAAGGACTACCGCGTGGAGGAGCTCGAGGACGAGAGTGCGCTCGAGGAGTTTGTAAATAGCAGGCGCTATGTCGGATACAACGTCACAATACCCTATAAGCAGGCGGTCATGCCCCTCCTTGACGAGGTGAGCAAAACGGCGCGCGAGGTCGGGGCGGTCAATACAGTTATAGAAAAAAAAGGGCGGCTATTCGGCTACAACACCGACGTCGAGGGTATGAAATACGCGCTCGACAGGGCGGGGATAGGGCTTAGCGGCAAAAACGTGCTCATATTGGGCAGCGGAGGCACCTCGCATACGGCAAGGTATCTTTGCGCTAAGGAAGGCGCGCGGCGCGTGGACGTCGTGTCGAGGAGCGGCAGCCTCAACTATGACAACTGCTATGACCTTCGAGACGTCGAGGTCATCATAAACACCACCCCCGTCGGCATGATGCCGCACTCCTATGAGCGCCCTATAGACATCTCGCGCTATCCCGCGCTCGAGGGTGTTTTTGACGCGATATACAATCCTCTCGCTACGCTCATCGTGCTCGAGGCAAGGGCGCGAGGCATAAAGGCGGCAAGCGGGCTCGATATGCTCGTGGAGCAGGCGAGGCTCGCCCACAACATCTTTTTCGAGGGAGAGAGTTTCGCGGATGATACGGAGAGAGAGTGTGTGTGCCGCGAGCTTATGAGGCGGCGGCAGAATATAGTGCTCGTCGGCATGGCGGGCGCCGGAAAGACTACGGTGGGCAGGGAGCTGGCGAAGGCGCTCGAAAAAGATTTTTTCGATACGGACGCGCAGGTCGTGAAGGCGGCGGGCAAGGATATTCCCGCCATATTCGCCGAGGACGGAGAGGCAAAGTTCAGAAGTTTGGAAAAAACCGCGGTAAGGGAGTGCTGTATGAAACTCGGCTCGGTCATAGCTACGGGCGGCGGAGCGGTCCTCGATGAGGAAAACAGGTTTTATATGCGCTCCAACGGCAAAGTCTTGTTTTTGACGCGGGATCTATCCGCTCTTCCGCGCAAGGGCAGACCGCTCTCCACGGATGCGGACAGGGTGGCGGCTTTATATGAGCAAAGGGAGCCGATATACAGGCGCGTCGCGGATATCTGCGTCAATAACGGCGCTCGCATTGAAGACACAGTGAAAAGTATTCTAAAGGAGCTTGAAAAATGAAAAGGTTGCTTGTGATAAACGGCGTAAATCTCAACATGCTCGGCATACGCGAGAAAGAACTGTACGGGGAGAAGAGCTTTTCCGCGCTTGAAAATTATATTCGCGAGTGCGCAAAGGAGCTCGGCGTAAAGGTCGCGTTGAAGCAGTCCAACCATGAAGGGAAGATAGTTGACTTCATTCAAAAGGCATACGGGAAGTTTGACGGAATAATAATAAACGCGGGCGCGTATACGCACACTTCCATAGCCATTTTGGACGCGCTTAAGGCTGTCGCTATCCCTACTGTTGAGGTGCACCTCACGGACATAAACGCGCGCGAGGAGTTTCGCAAAGTATCGTATATCGGGCTGTATGCAGAGCTTTGCGTAGCAGGAAAGGGATTTGAAGGCTACCATGAGGCAATGGAGTATTTTTGTAAATAAAAAGTAAATTTTTCGTAAAACATTGTATAAAAGTATTCTAATTTCAAGTACTTTTTGGAATACCGCTCTAAAAATCGCGTTAATTTAGAATACTTTTGTCAAATATAAGCGTCAGAACTTGGCAAGGAGGACAAAAAAATGAAAGACTCAAATGACGGCGGATCGATGATAAGGGACGACTTGGGCGACATAGTTTATATGAGCGCGGCTGACGGGAGTAGGCTTGCGTTTCAATTGGCGGCGAGAGTAGACCTCGATGGACAAAACTATGCTATCATGCTCCCGCTCTTCGATTTTGAGGGCAAGCAGGAAAACAGCGTGTTCATCTTTAAAGTTGAGATCGTGGCGGGAGAGCCCGATTTTTCCGTCGTGCCTGACGAAAAAACCGCTATGGCAGTGGTGGATGAGTACGCGCGTCTGTACGAGGAAAAAAATAAAAAGGACGACAAATAGGCAAACCCCGAGCGGCAGGATGCTCGGACAGAGCGTCCGTCCGTGTAAAAGAACGCTCAGACAAAGGTAACGTTAATCTCTCATACAAAACGTCCATCAATATCATGCTCTCACGCAGGAGTTTCGACCATTGCAAACAATCAAAAACGCGAGCGGCGGCAAGATTTTGCCTAGCTCGCGCCTTTAGCTTGGGATTGCAAAGGGCAAATTGCCCTTTGCCGAGGAGTGGAGCGGCGCTCCACATAAATGATACGGGGTACGGGGCGGAGCCCCGCATATTTGACCTACTCCAAGAGGCTGTCGTGGAGTTGGGCGTAGATCGATGAGGCTTTATCCACCCAGCTTTTATAGATATATTTTGCGTGTTGGGGGCTTGCGACGACAAGTTTGAGCTCCATGAGCGTGGAGTATTCCGTATTTATCCTCAAAATGACGGTGTAGGTGCCGTCCGAGTTTTTGGAGTAGTCCGAAAAGTAGGACTGCCGCTTTTTAAAACGCATCCTGTTTTCGTTGACATAGTCGGATATGTTGTCCCTGAGCGAGGAAGGGATGCGGGTATAGAAGAGGCTCAAACAGCCTACGCCGTCCTGCGTGATGTTGAGAAGTTCGCTCTTTGGCACGCGGTAGAGCAGGTTTGTGTCAAGCAGTTCGTAGAGATACTGCTTACACTCCATATAGGGCAACCACTCGTTTTCCGCCGTGCATATGTCGAGAAGGGTGTCCTCCGTGATGGGGATGGACATCTTGTCAAACACGAACAGGATAACAAGTTTTTGTATCTTGCTGTCCGTCGGAAGCATTAGAGTTTTGGATTGTTTGCCGCCCATATTTCTTTTCTCGCCGATTTGAAACCTGCCTGTGCAGGATAATGCCAAACTAGTCCGTACAGGGGAGTTTGGGTCCCGTCGAGAGCGCTGCCTTTTATACGTGCAGGCATAGACTCGCGCGGACTTCTATCTTAACAGCATTTCGGGCGTATAATCAAGCATAAATCCACAAATTTATTTTGCATACAACAACTTGTGGCGCGACCTTCCTCACAGCACAAGAGTTTACCGAGTATGCTCGGACAGGCTACTTTATTAGTCAAGGACCCCCACCACCCGCCGTATGGCGGGAGCCTCCCCCTATATAGATGTCTGTCCTCTAATTTATGTTGGAGAAGGGGTATGCCAAAGCTCGGACAAGGCGGACGGCGTGTATAGGGGCGCTCGGACAGAGGTGCGTTAATTCGCTCGGACAAGGGGATTCCTCGACTGTGCTCGGAATGACACGTTATATATATTGTCATTCCGAGCAATACGGGGTCCCCGCAAAAATATGAAATGTTTTTGTGGGGTGCAGAGGTGAATTATACTTTTAAGTGCAGCACTTGCTTGACAAAAAAAGGTTCATATGCAAAGTCCAGACTGTTATAATAAATTTGGACCAAAAGCAGGAGGGCTATGCATATGAACTATAAACATCTTACCATAGAAGAGCGGTGTTGTATACACAAATATTACAAAGACGGGCTGAGTTTAAGGAAAATAGCGGAATTAGTTGGGCGCAACGTGAGTACCATATCCCGTGAGATCCGCAGAAACTGTACTCACATGTATTTGGCTCCTAAATACAGTCCGTATACCGCGCACAAGAAAGCGTTGTT
>CANPWB010000016.1 GCA_947581925.1 uncultured Clostridia bacterium | reverse complement strand
AGCGACGCGACCCCTGAAAGCGGCGAATCTTTCGATTATTATTTGTCGGCAAGCGATGACGACAGCATGACGAATAAATACGCATATTGCACAGCTAAGGAAGCAAACGACCCGAACAACGAGGAATTCGGCAATTTGGAAAGCGAAATAAACACAAATGGCGACGCAGGCAGTTATGTTGATAAAAAACGCGAGGAAGGCTTTGTTTTCTTCAGATGCATAGAAAAACAGGCTTAAAAAGGAAAAACGGCATATCTGACCGCTCAAGAAAGTCGGAGCATACTTTTGATAAACTCACTCAAGCCGAGTGAACACAAAAATATGGCAGAACAATTGTTTCTTGTCCGGCATCAAAAAATCAGTCGAGTTTTGCAAACGCCAAAGCTCGGCGATTTTTTATAAGTTCAAATTTTTTCCATCAAGGCTTGTCTTGACAGGACAAGTTGGACGGCGGCATAGCGGAGAGAGGAGAGGGCGGGCGCGTCGCCTATGTTCAACGTAAGGTTGTCTATGAGGGCGAGCGCGGTCATGTGCGCGAGCTTTATATCGGCGGTCTTTGAATTGATGTCGTCGAGCGTATTTTGACTGTACACGCTTTTTATGTCCTCAATTTGCTGACGTAAAGTGCTTGTTTTGACTTTTACATCTGCGAGCGTCATCTGTTTTGCGTTGAGCTTGTCGGCACATTCCGTAAGCGTGGAAAAGGCGATATCGTAATATTCGAGAGCGGCGAGCGAGGCGGTTTTTTCCTCCTTGTCCGCCCATTTCAGCTTGCTCTTTTTGATGTCGATTTGCTTGACGTATGTGCCCGCGATACCGTTTGATACGCTCTCGGCGTCAGCCTTGGACGAGTACGCCGCATACACGAGCTCATAGTCTCCAGTGCCGAGCATATAGCCCGCGCCGCCACGATTTTTCACAAGCTCCGCCGAACTGCGCGCGAGCGCGACATCATTGTAAGGACCCGAACAGACAAAATAGACGCTCTCGCCCTTGACGCCTTCAAACATCACCGCGCCGATAAAGCCTTGACCCGACAGCATGAGGCATAGCCCCAACGTCAGCATCACGCACAGTACCACCGCGCATACGCAAAGTATGTTGCCCTTGTCCTCCACGCGCATACACAAATCTTATGCTCCGCCGTCAGCAAAAATGATTGCTATCTTTTGTATGCGGGGTTCCACCCCGCGCCCTCGGCAAGGGACTTCGTCCCCTGCACGCCCCTATGTGGGCTACTCGCCCACACCTCGGCAAGGGGCGATTTGCCCTTTGCAATCCCAAGCTAAAAAAACGCGAATGTGGCTCTTTTAAAACCCCATAAAATCACTGCGTATTTTTGCGGGGTATAACAGGGGGATTTCTCGACACTTTACCCCAAAAAATCACTTCGTAATTATTTTGGGGACCCCGTACGCTCGAAATGACAATTTATATTACCTGTCATGTTGAGCGGAGCGCAGCGAAGTCGAAACATCCCCCGGTTTTATAGTAAAAACCTCGGACAATGCGACCGTCCCTCAAAAAATTTTCTTGCCTTTATAAGTTGTTTAGTATATAATTTTATTTATGGCATACACATCGCTATATAGAAGGTATCGCCCGGACACGTTCGAGGGCGTGATTGGGCAGGATCACATTGTGCGCACGCTCAAAAATCAGCTCGCGTCGGGCAACATAGGGCATGCGTACATCTTTACTGGTACGCGCGGCACGGGCAAGACGTCGGTGGCGAAGATATTTGCGCGCGCGGTCAACTGCATGCACCCCGTTGACGGATCGCCGTGCGGGGAGTGCGACTGCTGCAGGGAGCTTGCGCGCCCCAACAACTTTGACATTATCGAGATGGACGCGGCGTCCAACAACCGCGTGGAGGACATCCGCGAGCTCATTGACAAGATAGGTTTCGCGCCGACGGTGGGCAAGTACAAAGTGTACATCGTGGACGAAGTGCACATGCTGTCCGCCTCCGCGTTCAACGCCCTCCTCAAGACGCTCGAGGAGCCGCCCGCTCATGCAATATTCATACTTGCGACGACGGAGATACACAAGATCCCCGCGACCATACTGTCGAGGTGTCTGAGATTTGATTTCAGACTTGTCCCCACAAAACTCATAGCCGAAAGGATAAGGTTCATTTTCGACGACATACAGGTGAAATATCAGCCCGAGGCGGTCACGCTCATCGCGTCGGCGGGAGGGGGCAGCGTGCGCGACGCGCTGTCGCTTGCGGATATGTGCGTGAGCTATTGCGACGGCAACGTGACCTATGACGGAGTGCTCGAAGTGCTGGGCGCGTCCGACCCCGAGAGGCTGCGCGCGCTTGCGGGCTGCATAGCGGAGGGCAACGTTGACGGCGCGCTGAAGGAGATAGCCTCGCTTTGCGACCTCGGCAAAAACGTATCCATACTCGCAAACGATCTCGCGAATCTGTTTCGCAACGTGCTGTATATCAAGCACCTCGGCGAGGCGGCAAAGGAGATGCTGTCCATACCCGACGGCGTTTACGACGGGCTCAAACAGCTTGCGGACAAGCACAGCGTACAAAGGTGTCTCGGCATAATGAAGATATTCTCAAAACTTGAGGGCGAACTGCGCTACTCCTCGCAGCGGCGCATACTTTTTGAGGCGGCGGCGGTACAGGCCTGTTACGGCGACGAGGCGTCGCGCACGGACGAGCTTGCCGCAAGAGTGGCGCGCCTCGAAAAAGCTATGGCCGCACTGAGGAAATCGGGTTTTGAGCGCACGCCTGCTATAATGGACGCGAAGCAGGCGTGGATACATACAGCGTCCAGACTCAACGCGAAAGGCTACTCGCTGCTTGCAAGCTGTCTGCGGGACGTCAAAATGGAGATGACCGAGACGGAGTTTGTCATCTATATGCCCGACGTCGCCACAAAGAAGATGCTGGACGTCAAGTCCAATGCAGACGCGGTGAGGGAGGCTGTGGCGGATACTCCCGAGATGGGCGGGCGCACAGTAGTTTTCAAAGAGGAGACGCATGTCGCAAGCGACGTCGCGCTGCCTTTTGTGAGGGATATGTTTGGCAAGTACGTAGACATAAAATGACAAAACATGCACTTTAAAGTGCGAAAAACAACATATAAAACTGCTATATTGAATTTTTGGAGGTAAATTTTATGGCATATGGCGGATACGGCGGCTTTGGCGGCGGAAACATGCAACAGCTTATGAAACAGGCGCAGGCTATGCAGCGCAAAATGCAGGAGGCTCAAGAGCAGATCGCCGAGAGCGAAGTCACGGGCAGCGCGGCGGGCGGTCTTGTGGAGATCACGCTCACGGGCAATAAACAGCCTGTCTCTGTCACGATAAAGCCCGAGGCTGTGGATCCCGACGACGTTGAGATGCTCGAGGATATGGTGCTTGCCGCGCTCAACGACGCTTGCAAGCAGGCGGACGAGCTGTCCAAAGAGATATTGGGACCACTCGGCGGCGCGGCGGGGCTGTTGTGATATGAGATATATCGAACCTCTCGCAAGGCTTATCGCGGAACTCGGCAAACTGCCGTCCGTGGGCGAAAAGACGGCGGCAAGGTATGCCTATGCCATTTTGAACTCTCCCGATGAAGAGGTCGAGGCGCTCATAGATGCGATACGCGCAGTCAAACGCGACGTGCATTTTTGCAAGATCTGCGGCAATTACACCGAAAACGACGTCTGCGACATCTGCGCCACCCGCGACAAGAGCATCATCTGCGTCGTAAAGGAACAGCGCGATATCGTTGCCCTCGAAAAAGTCAAGGACTTCAAGGGCGTCTACCATGTTTTGGGCGGCGTCATCTCTCCGCTTGAGCACATCGGCCCCAACGACATACGCATAAAAGAGCTCCTCGACAGGCTGGACGGCGTGGAAGAGGTCATTTTGGCAACCAATCCCGACGTCGAGGGCGAAGCGACCGCAATGTACATCGCCCGCCTCATCAAACCGCTCGGCATCAAGTGCACCCGCATCGCCCGCGGCCTCCCCGAAGGCAGCCTCATAGAGTACGCCGACGAGAGCACCCTCTCCCGCGCGCTGTCTTCTCGTATCGAATTGTAAGCATTTATGTGGAGCTCTGCCCCGCACCCTCGGCTGCTTGCATTTGCTCAGTGCCCGCGCCCATTACGGAGTAAGGGCGATAGGGACACACCGCAAGCTGCTGCGCCACTCCGCTTACTTGCCCCATAAAATCGCTACGCAATTTTATGGGGACCCCGAGAAAGCTCTGACAAACGTTTCGTTAATTACGCTTCGCAATTCTGCATTTGACAAGAAGCGAGCCATAGCAGACAAAATGCTCATGGCTCGCTATTTTTTGCGCTTGGGATACGCGGGCTCCGCCCGCTTTTTGCTTCGTCCCCTGCACCCCAAGCTAAAAACGCGAGCTAGGCAAATGTTTGACGTCGCTCGCGTTTTTGATTGTTTGCAATGGTCAAAACTCCTGCTTGAGAGCTTAAAATTGACGTAAGTATTGTATGAGTGATTAACGTAAAATATGTCCGAGCACACTTATACACTGACTTTGCCATGTCCGTGTACTAAAAAATGGTCAAAAAAATTAAAAATAGTGATATGTGGTGAGTTTTTGAAAGATGTTACGTGATTTTTTGCGGAAATCAATGATATTTTGTTCTGTCGAAAATGTAATCGAGCGAGACGTCAAAGAGATCTGCGAGGCGGACAAGTATGTCAAAATCCGGCTCGGAGGCGTTGAGCTCATAGCGGGTATAGTTGACTCTCGACACACCCAGCATATCCGCGACTTGCTGTTGCGTCCACCCGTTTTCCTTGCGCAACTCTCTGAGTTTTTCTCCAATTTGCTTTTTCATACTTGACATTGTACAGTATGTGTACTATACTATGCTAAAATGTACAGTAAATGTACAAAATCAAATTTTAGGAGAGCATCTATGAAGAAAATCAAAGTAATAGCGGTTGTATTGATAGCCGTATTTGCCCTAGCTATGTTCGCGGCATGCGGTGACAAAGGCGACGCATCTGGCGATACCGGCTCAAGCGTAGGCGGAGAAAGCGGTACTACCGCATTCGACTTGCTGTCAAAAGAGGATATAGCGCACATCGTCGGCTACTGCGCCACTTTTACGCAGAAGAAGGGCACAAGCGTTTGGTGGGAGTACAGATATGTTGCAGCCTACAATAGTAATGGTGTAGATATCCCCGATGGCTGTGTGGAAATAAGTGTGTTTCCGGAGGATGGAACGGACACGCTTCAACATGATTGCGTGGATTTTATGTTTTTTTTCAAAGATGAAGAGTCTGCAAAAAAGTTTGCCGAGAACGAAAGCAAAATAGCGCAGGAAGATGACTATTCAAAAGGCAGAGAATTTTTGGTGGATGGCAATCATGTGTATATGACATACTTTATTACCGACAGTAAAACTCATGAAAGGATAGGCGCCGTCACTCCCGAAGAACAAAAGAAATTCTACACCGAAACAGTGCAAAAGGCTACGCTGCCATCGACATTTTCAAAGGCAAGATTTGACTTCATATTAGAGGCGATACAAGCAGGACTAGCATATGTGTCTATTGATCTGACCATACACAACGAGTATGAATATGATGATTATTGGGGTGTACACTGCAAAGATACATATGAAGAGTTTGAATGTCTGTCTACTGTTATGTCGGGGAAAGCAGGCGAACCTAATGTGACGACAATAGATTATGAGTATATGTATTGGTCGGATGGGGTAGACTACTATGATATCGGCTGGGAAGGTTGGGACAAACATATTGATGAAATCAAACAAAATGGCAATACCGAGGACAAATATATCGACAACGAGCGTGAGAAAGGCTTCTCGTTTTATATGTATAAAGAAGTTATACAAGACGAGGAGGAATGACATATTGATGTAGGTTGTATTGCTCGCTCGGACAAGGGGATGTTTCGACAAGCTCAACATGACATTAAAAATCAAGTTACAATCGGATTATGTGTGATGTTGAGATAAGAATGGCACGCAGGAGTTTGGCACTTGCAAACAATCCAAAAACGCGAGTGACGGCAAGAATTTGCCTAGCTCGCGTTTTTAGCTTGGGATCGCAAAGGGCAAAGCGCCCTTTGCCAGGGTGTGGGGCGGAGCCCCACATAAATAATACGAGGTGTGGGCGAGCAGCCCACATAATTACTCGCTCTTTTTGCCGTAGGCGAGTTTGAGGCGTTTTTCGCCGGAGAGGATAGTTTTGCGGATACGGATATTTTTGGGGGTGACCTCAAGCATTTCGTCGTCGTTGAGGAATTCGAGGGACTCCTCGAGGCTGAGGTGGCGGGGCGAGGTGAGGCGGAGCGCTTCGTCGCTGCCCGCGGCGCGCATATTTGTCATCTGTTTTTGTTTGCAGACGTTGACGCGGATATCCTCGCTCTTTGGGGTGACGCCTACGACCATGCCCTCATAGACGGGGGTCTGCGGGGTAATGAACATCTGTCCGCGCTCCTGCGCGTTGAAAATGCCGTAAGTTGTCGCCTCTCCCGTCTCGTACGCGACGAGGGAGCCCGTAAAGCGGTGCTGTATCACGCCTTTTGCGGGCGCGTAGCCGTCGAAGAGCTGATTCATTACACCCTCGCCCTTGGTATCCGTGAGGAACTCGTTTTTGAATCCGAACAGTCCGCGCGCGGGTATTTTGAACTCCATGCGTATGCGGCTGCCTATGGGAGTCATCGTGACAAGCTCGCCCTTGCGCACGCCCATACGCTCCATGACGGCGCCCACGCAGTCGGAGGGCACGTCGATGTACAGGCGCTCCATAGGCTCGCACTTTACGCCGTCGATTTCCTTATAGATGACGCGCGGAGTGCCTACGCCGAATTCGTATCCCTCGCGGCGCATCGTCTCGATGAGGATGGAGAGGTGCATCTCGCCCCTGCCGCACACCGTGAAAGTGTCGGGGGACTCCGTTTGGTATACGCGCAGGGAGACGTCCTTTTGCAGCTCTCTGAACAGGCGGTCGCGCAGGTGGCGGGAGGTGACGAATTTGCCTTCTTTGCCCGCGAACGGGCTGTCGTTGACGGTGAAATTCATCTCTATAGTAGGCTCGCCAATCTTGACGAAAGGCACGGGCTCTATCTTTTGCGGCGAGCAGATGGTGTTGCCGATGGTGATGTTTTCAATGCCGCTGAAACATACGATGTCGCCGACGTAGGCGTTTTCGACGGGCACGCGCTTTAAGCCCTCTATCTGGAAGAGGTTGACGATCTTGCTCTTGTAGGGGGAAATGCCGCTATGATAGTCGCAGACGACGACTTCCTTTGCCATGTCCACTCTGCCGCGCTCTATGCGCCCTATGCCGATGCGCCCGACGTAGTCATTGTAGTCTATCGCCGAGACGAGCAGTTGAAGTTCGCCGTTCTCGTCGCCTTCCGGGGCGGGGATATAGTCCAAAATCGTGTCAAAGAGGGGTTTGAGGTCCTTGCCGGGGACGTGGGGGTCGAAGGACGCCGTGCCTGCCTTGCCCGAACAGTAGAGTATGGGGCTTGCAAGCTGTTCGTCCGAGGCGTCAAGGTCAAGGAGCAGCTCCAGCACCTCGTCGCCCACCTCGTCGAGTCGCGCGTCGGGACGGTCTATCTTGTTGACGACGATGATTATTTTCAGCCCCAGCTCAAGCGCCTTTTGCACTACAAAGCGCGTCTGCGGCATGGGTCCCTCCGCTGCGTCCACAAGCAGTACGACGCCCGCGACCATTTTGAGCACGCGCTCCACCTCGCCCGAGAAATCCGCGTGTCCCGGGGTGTCGATGACGTTGATCTTGACGCCGTTATAGTGTATGGAAGTGTTTTTGGCGAGTATGGTGATGCCTCTCTCGCGCTCCAGATCGCCCGAATCCATGACGCAAGTGGCGACCTGCTGATTTTCTCTGAAAGTGCCCGACTGCTTGAGCATGCCGTCCACGAGCGTAGTCTTGCCGTGGTCAACGTGAGCGATTATCGCGATGTTGCGAAGGTCCTCTCTGATCATAATGATGTCCTCATTCCCGCGCGTAACGCGCATTTTGCGCCCGCGCGATATATAAAAAATTTGATTTCTATATCAATTTCGCATAATAATAGCACACTTTGATATTTTTTGGCAAATTTATAAAGCCTCAAACGCAAATTTTTTATATTATTTTTTGTATGAGCAGACGAGCAGGCATAGCTTGCAAAGCTCGGACAGAGGTTACTAGAATTCAAGCACGTCAAGCATTGGTATCTCAGACATTGGAGTGAAAGACCCAACCTCTCCCTTCGTTACGTGCAGCGATGCTAGCGTCGGTCTGAGGAATATTTGGGGTCCCCAAAATAATTACGAAGTGATTTTTGGGGGTGCAGACCCGCCCTCACTGCGTACTGAGCGTGAAACCGCTTGCTCCGCGGAGTCGCTCGGACACGGCAAAGTCCGTGTATAGGGGCGCTCGGACAAAGTTGACAGCGTTTATAAGTGCGCTCGGACAAAGTAATGTCCGTGTATGAGAACGCTCGGACAGAGGTTTGCGTTAATCGCTCGGATTAGGGGATTCCTCGACTGCGCTACGCTCCGCTCGGAATGACACGTTATATAACCTGTCATGTTGAGCGAAGTCGAAACATCCCCGGGTTCAAGTAAAAAACCTCGGACTATACGTCCGTTAATATCAAGCTCTCACGCAGGAGTTTTGACGCTTGCAGACAAATCAAAAAACGCGAATGTCGGCGATGAAAGAGCCACATTCGCGCTTTTTAGCTTGGGGTGCAGGGGACGAAGTCCCTTGCCGGGGCGTGGGGCAGCGCCCCACCTGGGGCGTGCGGGGCGAGTAGCCCTGCGTGGGGCGACGAAGTCCCTTGCCGCCGGGCGCGGAGCCCACATAAGAATTTCATTTGGTGGTGTAGAAAAATAGTTGCAAATGTTATTGATATCGGCGGGCGGATGGGATATAATTTTTAGGGAGGAAATTATGAAAAGTTTACGTGAACTTTATAAGATAGGGCGCGGGCCGTCAAGCTCGCACACGATAGGTCCCGAGCGGGCGTGTCTCAAGTTCGAGGCGATGACGCCGGGCGCGGCGCGCTACAAGGCGGTGCTGTTCGGCTCGCTTGCAAAGACGGGCAAGGGGCACTGCACGGACAAGGTGATAGAAAAGACGTTCACGAAGCCCGTCGAGGTAGTTTTTGACTGCGACACTCCCGTAGACCACCCCAATACGATGGATTTGTACGCCTACGACGAGGAAGGGCGGGAGATTAAGACCTGCCGCGTGCTGTCCATAGGCGGCGGCGCTATCGCGATGGAGGGCGTTCCTTTCGACAAGCCCGCCGAGGTATATCCGCACAACTCTTTTGAGGAGATAAAAAACTATTGCGACGCGGAAGGGATAGGTCTGCCCGCCTACGTCGAGCGGTTCGAGGGCAAGGAGATTAGAGAGTATCTTCGCGAGATCTGGGAGGCTATGCAAAGCTCCGCCTACGAAGGGCTGAGGAAGGAGGGCATACTTCCGGGCGGGCTGATGACCCAGCGCAGGGCGAAACTGCTCTTTGACCAAACGATAGAAAACGAGGAGCCCGAGGACCGCGAAAATCGCCTCGTATGCGCCTATGCCTACGCCGTTTCCGAGCAAAATTCGGACGGAGGCAGGGTGGTGACGGCGCCTACGTGCGGTTCCTGTGGCATAGTGCCCGCCGTGCTCATGTACGAGCAGGTCAAGTATGAATATACGCTCGACGAGATAATAGACGCGCTCGCTACGGGCGGTATAATCGGGAACATTGTCAAAACAAACGCGTCCATAAGCGGCGCGGAGTGCGGCTGTCAAGCGGAGTGCGGCACGGCTTGCAGTATGGCGGCAGCGGCGGCGGCGCAACTCAAAAAAATGTCCCTCGACGAGATAGAGTACGCGGCGGAAGTCGCTATGGAGCACCACCTCGGCCTCACCTGCGACCCCGTGGACGGGCTTGTGCAGATCCCCTGCATAGAGCGCAATGCCGTGGCGGCGATGCGCGCGATAAACTCCGTGTCGCTCGCGACTTTCCTCTCGGGCTCGAGGCAGATATCCTTTGACGCCGTTGTTTACACAATGAAAGAGACGGGCAGGGACATGAATTCCAACTACCGCGAGACAGCGGCGGGCGGCCTCGCCAGCGTCTATTCGCTCTCCCGCCTCTCAAAGAAACAGAAAACTCCAAAGACAGAGTGATTTTTGCGTCGCTCCCCCGCGTTTTCTCACCCCATATCGCAATATCGCCTATCTTTGACGACTTCACATCATACAAAAAAAACGGCAGTGCGACTGCCGTTTTTTGAGTATTTGATTTTGAAATTTGAAATTACTCCTTGTCGCCGTCGGTCGAAGGCGGGGTGGGGTCGTCGGAGTCGGGGAAGACGTCGCTCATGCCGTCGAGGTCAGTCGGGACCTGTGAGGAGAGCGCGGCTTCCGATTCATAGACGGAGACGGGCGGATGCTCAAAGGAGTTTTCGATGTCTATCTCATCTTTGGTTTCGCCGTCGAAGATGGCGGACTCGGCGTCCTCTATGCGCTCCGCGTCGTAACCCGTGCCGTCGAAGGGAGTGCCGCCCTCGCCGTCGTTATTTTCGTCATCAAGCGTCTCGCCATTTTCCGCGGCGTGGCGTTCGGCGAGTTCGGTACGCATCTTGACCTTTGTCTTTTCGTCTATCTTGTATAGCAGCATCAAGGCAGAGCTTGCGAGATTGCAGAGGCCTGGCAGCAGGAAGTATATTGCCCACGCCTTGTTTTGCATGTCGTTCGTGACGTAAGAGGCGATATCGTGTGCCGCATTAGCCGCGTCATACTTTGCCGAGCTGTAGCCAATCGCGCCGATGAGCAGCAATCCCATAGAAACGCTGAGCGCGTTGGACAGCTTGTTCGACATGGAGAGTATTGCGAATTGCGTACCCTCCGTGCGCTTGCCCGTTTTCCACTCCTGGTAGTCTACGATGTCCGCGGTCATGACCATAGGCAGATAACCGTTGGGACCGGTGGAGAAACCGAGGAAGAATTGGTATATCCATATAGCCCAGATAGAGCGGAAGATCGAACCTCCGAGGACATAGCACAGAAAACCTATCAAACTTACGACAAATCCGTATAGGCCCGCGGTGATGAAATATTTCTTTTCGCCGAGTTTTTTGTTGATAAGCGGGTTGAGTACTGTGGTGACCATACTTGAGATAGCCGCCGTGATACCTATTGCCCAACTGCAAGCGTCGCCCATCAACTTGCCCATACCGATGAAGCTCAAATCAATGCCGTCGCGTATGAGGATACAGCTTGCCTGCACCGCTATGCCGAGACCGATGTTGCGGCCAAAGCCCAGCAGATATGTACCCAATACTATGAGTATTTGTTTGTTGTCTTTGAGTTCGCGGAACATCTCCTTAAAGCTCATGCCGGTGGGAGCGGCTGAATGATTGACTTCCCTTGTCTTGAAGTACATGAGCAGTTGGAAGATGAACCCAAGCCCGACGAGTATGCCCGCGACTATCAGATATTCTTTTTGGGTGTTCTTGTCCGACCCGGTGATCATGCAAACCACCGTAAAGAACACGCCCGAGCACGCAAGCGCAGTGGATTTGAGCGTATTTGCCCAGCCTGCGGCATTGTTGGTGTCGTTGGCGTTTTTGGTCACGAACGACAGCATGCCCTGAGAGGGGATGTCCGCCATGGTCATACTGACGTTCCAAAGCACAAGCACAAAGATGATGTATGCATATTTGCCGATTGTAGCCCCCGTGCCTGTGCCGAAGGGTATCGCCACAAACGACAGCATTGTAAACGCCGCGAGCGGGAAGGCGGACATGAGTATCCACGGCCTCATCTTGCCCGATTTGAAACGGGCGCGGTCTATGAGGTTGCCGAAGATGAAGTCCGCAACGATGCTGATAAATTTAGCAATAAGAATGATTACTGCTACGGCTATCAGGTCAACGTTCATCAACTTGTTGAAGAACTCCGCCTGGTAGCTGTTGACAAGCCCGATGGCAAGGTTTATGCCCATCACGCCGAGCGCGTACATCCACATGTTGCCGTTCAGGCCGATGAAACGCTTTTCGGGCTTCTGCTCCATAAGATTTTCTTGAGTCATAAATTCCCCCTGTTAAATTGGATGAGTGTAAGCCCACCTTGTAACAAAATATCATTATACACTATAACCGACACATTATCAAGTATAATGCACAAAAATGCACACTTTGTCAGTTTTGTAGAAAGAATCTCAGCCGCACTGCAAAAAAAGAGAAAGAAACTCAAATTTTTTGATGGCTCATGGTTTTTAAATATTTACATATTTGTGGATATTTGGTATTATACTATATAAGAAAAAATACAGGGCGAAAGCCCAAGCGGAGGGTTTTATGGCAAAATCTATTTCGGGTTGGTTCAATTCGCTTCCCCGTCTTGTGCAGATCATCCTTCTTTTCATCCCGGTCGTAAACTGGGTAATTGAGATAGTCGTAAGATGGTCGTCCGCAATTCAGACGAAGAAGTTCCTGAACATCGTCGCCGCGATCGTCGTCACTTTCCTCGGCGTCGTGGTCGGCTGGATAGATGTGATCTGGTGCTTGATTTTCCATCATATGTGCTTGGCAGACTGATAGATCGTTGGCATCTCTTCCCGTCTCCCACTCCGGGAGGGGGAAGTTTTTATTGTTGGCGGCAAAAAAAAATGCAAGCCCTGAGGCTTGCGTTTTTTTGATAAATTCTTCTCAGCAGGGAAGAAGGCGGCAGATCTCATGCTTCATGATCATGAAGACGAGGTCAAGCAACCAAATGATGCCCCAGCCCAGGAGCAGACGGAGAATTCCCGCAACGATTTTGCCCTCTTTGAATCTTGTGATTGCGCCACAGATCCAGGAAGTGAAGGGGATGATCGCGAGGATAAGGCTCACGATCCAACTAAGACCAAAGTAATCTTTGTTTTTTGCCATTTTAGTCCTCCATATCGGCTTGCGCCGTAATATTTTTTCCGATGATATAATAATACTTTTCCTAGTCGAAATGCAAGTGCTCGGCAAAAATTTTGTCAAAAAAATCGCATTTTTTTATATTCTATAAAAATCTTCTTTCGCAATGTGTTTACGCGCCGTCAAAATGCCACGCGTTTACCCCATAAAATTGCGCAGTGATTTTAAGGTGGGGGACCCCGATCTAAAACCCCATAAAATTCGTTCCACTCACGCCACATTTCTCTACTGCGACTCATCGTCACTCATTATTATGGGGACCCCGATATAGCTCGGACAAGCTTTACGTTACGAGCGCAAACACAGCCCAGACGTTACGCCGCGGCAGGGCGGCGCTCGGACACGGCGTCAGTACGGGTATAAGAACGCGTCGCTCGGACGGAGTGTTACTAGAACTCAAGCACGTCATGCGTTGGTATCTCGGACAAACTTATTGAAATGACCCACCCTCGCCTCACGGCGTTCCCCGAGTCCTTACCCCCACGAAATCACTGCGTAATTTCGTGGGGACCCCGATGTCGCTCGGACAAACACTACGTTATGCGCACAAACACAAATCAAACTTAGCGGCGCGGCAGGGTCGGGGAAAAGCTGCGCTCGCTCACCGCGTAACGTCGTGCAGACAAGTCTGCAATTATGCCACTTGTTCGGGCGGAATTAAATTAGAGCCCCGCCCTCACTGCGTACTACTATCTATCCCGCTTGCTCCGCGATATCGCTCGGACAAGGCGTCCGTCAGTTATTAGAGCGCTCGGACAGAGGGTGCGTTTATTCGCTCGGGCAGGGGGGGGGGATTTCTCGACGATATACCCCAAAAAATCACTGCGTAATTATTTTGGGGACCCCCTTATTGCTCGGACGAAGGGTGCGTAATTTGCTCGGACGAGGGGATGTTTCGACTCCGCTGCGCTTCGCTCAACATGACATCTGATACACGTTGTCATTCCGAGCGAAGTCGAGGAATCCCCTAGTTTAAGAAAAAAGCGCTCTAACAATACTAATGTCAATTTCAAGCTCTCACGCAGGAGTTCATGCCATACACACAATCAAAAACGCGCGAACCGGTGACAAAAGTTGCGACGTTCGCGCGTTTTTAGCTTGGGGTGCAGGGGGTGAAACCCCTTGCCCCTATGTGGGCGCGTAGCCCATATAGGGGCGTGAGGCGGCGCCCCACCTGGGGTGTGCGGGGCGCGTAGCCCGCAAAAAAAACAAAGCGAGTGGGAGAGGCGGAGCCGCTCGTACGCGCTCAAGCGAGAAAAATTTTCACTCGCTTATTTTCAAGCGCTTGTCATTTTGCAAGAAATATATTATGATTATGCAAGAAATGAGGCGCGCGTACGCGCGTATAAATTTTTTGGGCGAAAGTCTAGAAGGAGTTACTATGAAAAATCTGAAGGGAGCATGCATGTTCGGACAGTCGGGCGGACCGACCTCCGTCATCAACAGCAGCGCGGCGGGCGTTTTTACGGAGGCGCTCAAGCAGGGAAACATCACGGCGGTCTACGGCGCGGAGCACGGCATCGTCGGCATTTTGGGCGAGAAGTTTTTTGACATCTCCAAGGAGGACCCGAAGGAGATAGAGCTTTTGAAATATACGCCGTCGTCGGCGCTCGGCTCGGCGAGATACAAGCTGAAGGACGCGGACGTGGACGACACGGACTACAAGCGCATCCTCGAGGTGTTCAAAAAGTATGACATCCGCTATTTCTTCTATAACGGCGGCAACGACTCCATGGACACCTGCAACAAGATAAGCAAATATCTGCAATCGGTAGGCTATGACTGCAACGTTATCGGCGTGCCAAAGACCATAGACAATGACCTTTACGGCACCGACCATTGCCCCGGGTATGCGTCCGCGGCAAAGTACATCGCAAACACCATTATGGAGTGCAATCTCGACGCAAAGGTGTACAACTTCGGCTGCGTGTGTATTATCGAGATCATGGGCAGAAACGCGGGCTGGCTCACCGCTGCCGCGGCGCTTGCGGGATACAAGGGACTCGGCGCGGACCTCATCTATCTGCCCGAGGTGCCCTTCGATATGGACAAATTCCTCGCCTCCGTCAAGAACGTGTGCGAGAAGAACGACAACAAGTGCATAGTCGCCGTATCCGAGGGCTTGCGCTTTGCTGACGGCACTTATGTGTCCGAGGCGAAGGCTTCCGCAAACGATACCTTCGGACACGCGCAGCTCGGCGGGCTTGCGCAGGTGCTCGCGAGCGTAGTCAAGGAAAAACTCGGCGTAAAGGTGCGCCCGATAGAGCTCAGCCTGCTGCAACGCTGCGGCGCGCATCTTGCCTCAAAGACGGATGTGGAAGAGGCGTTTAATGCGGGCGTTTTCGCAGTCAAGAGCGCTTGCGCGGGCGAGACGGACAAGATGGTCATATTCGAGAGGACGACGGACGACAAGGGCAACTACGCATGCAAAAACGTGCTCATGCCCCTCGAGCTCGCCGCCAACACGGAGAAGAAAGTGCCCCTCGATTGGATAACCGCGGACGGCAGTTATGTCGGCGATGAGTTCATCGAGTACGCGCTGCCGCTCATACAGGGCGACGCGAAGGCGCCCCTCGAGGACGGACTTCCGCGCTTTGCAAAACTCAAAAAGGTTTATGCGACACTCGACTGAGCGCGTATGGGTACGGCGGCAGTCCCGCCGTACTTTTTTATGCGCGAGAGAGCAAAAAGTCGCGACTTTTGCACGATTTTTGTCCGAGGCAGCCAAAATATAAAATATTTTAGCGCCTTAGAGAGATACGGGCAGCCCTTGCGGAGCGCGCTCTCAAACGGGGAAGGTAAATACCGTAAAGGCGCAAAATTATCCGTAAAGCTTACGCAATATCTGAAACGGAAATACAACGCAAAGAAAAAGCCGATTTGTAGCGGCAAAGAGAGATATCGACAGAAAAAATATATCCGAAATATCCAAAAATGCGCACATGAGGTGGGTTTTTAAAAGGAGAGCGCAGTGGCGGACATCAAAACGGGCGATGTGATAGAGGGCGTAGTCGCGGCGTATGCGAGCGGCGGCGAGGGCGTCATAAAGGTGGACAGGTTTCCCATCTTTGTGCCGTTCGCGCTTGTCGGCGAGCTCGTGCGCGCCCGCGTGATCTTTGCAAAAAAGGACGTCGCTTTCGGTGAACTCGTCGAAGTCGTTTCGCCCTCTCCCGACAGGGTAAAGCCCGTCTGTCCGTATTTCGGCAGGTGCGGAGGGTGCGACCTTCAGCATATGAGTCTGCCGCTCCAGCATGCCGTCAAGCGGGACGCCGTGCGCGACGCATTTAAAAAGATAGCGGGGATAGAAGTAGAGGTGCCTTTGCCCGTGGCGGGCGCGCCGCTGGCGTATCGTAACAAACTCGCGTTGCCGTTTGCCAAAAACAGCCGTAGCGGGCGCGTATATCTCGGCTTTTACGAGCGGCGTTCACACAAAGTCGTGCCCATAAAATGGTGCGCAGCTTGCGGCGAGTGGACAGGGGAGCTCATAGAGGCGCTCATGTCGTGGGCGAACGATTTTGGGATATCCGTATATGACGAGACGGCGCGCAGGGGGCTCTTGCGCCACGCCGTAGCGCGTATGCTCGAGAGACTCAGCTTGACGCTTGCCGTAAACGGCGAGGATATCCCTCACGCGGACGAACTTATTGATAGGCTCAAACAAAAATTCGGCGAATTTTGCCTGTACGTCTCGCCAAATACAAAAAATACAAACGTCATTTTCGGCGACGGCGTGAGGCTGATATACGGCGAGGAAAAGCCGCAGAATTTGGGCAAATTCAGCGCCGTCATATCCCCGAAGTCCTTCCTGCAAGTCAACAGCGAGGTGCGGGATATGCTGTATGACGGCGTAGCCGCCGCGCTCGACGGATACGAGGGCGATGTGGTGGAGCTGTACTCGGGCGTAGGGCTGCTCACGGCGCAGCTCGCGCTACGTTCGGCGGCGAGATTTACCTGCGTTGAGATAGAACCCTCCGCAACAAGGGACGCGAAAGAGCTGATGAAGAGGCTATCCCTCGAGGATAGGGTGGAGTGCGTAAACGGCGACGCTTTGAAATTTATGCAGGGGCTGAAATCGCAAGACGGCGCGAGCGAATGCGCGCAAGAAAATGAACAAAACAGCGGCATATTTGGCGATACCCATGTGCCAAAATCAAATGGTGGCGCGCGCATACTGCTTGTGGACCCGCCGAGAAAGGGCTGCGCAAAGGAAGTCCTCGAAGCGGCGATAGGCGCGGGATTTGAAAAAATAGTCTACATCTCCTGCGATCCAAATACGCTTGCGCGCGACGCGGGCATACTCAAGGGGAGCTATGACGTCGCCGACATCCGCCTTTACGACATGTTCCCCCAGACGGCGGGAGTGGAGACGCTGTGCGTTTTAAAGCGCAAACAAAATTGACATAAATTGACAAAATAAAGACTTTAATATGCCAATACGTGCATATAAAGTGCTTGTTGGAGGAAATATGGCAGAAAAATATGAGTGCGTTTTATTGAAGTCCGAAACAGGTTTGCAGGCGGAGATATGCACGTTCGGCGCGCGCCTGAAGAGACTTCTCGTCCCCGACAGAGAGGGGAAGAAGAGGGACGTGTTGCTCGGTTTCGACACTACCGAGGAGTACGAAAACGACCACGGCACCTATTTCGGCGCGACGGTGGGACGCGTGGCGAACAGGATAGGCGGAGGGCGCTTTACGCTTGACGGCAAGGAGTATTTTCTTGCCAAAAACGACAATGGGGTCAACCATCTGCACGGCGGAAACGTCGGATTTGACAAGCGCGTATGGAGCGTTGAGAGGCTTGGCGAGAGCGCGGCACGCTTTTCATACGTCTCCGCGGACGGAGAGGAAGGCTATCCCGGCACACTCTCGGTAAGCGTGACTTTTTCGCTCGAGGGCAACGCGCTGCAAATATATTACAGCGCGAAGAGCGACATGACGACGCTGTGCGCGCTCACAAATCACGCCTATTTCAACCTTGACGGCGACGAAGGGAGCGCCCTTGAGCATGAGATATTCATAGACGCGGACTCTTTGACAGTCGTAAATGCCGAGCTGATACCCACGGGCGAGAGGCTTGACCTAACGGAAAGCGAAAACGCCGCATATTCGTTTTTGAAACCGCATATGCTTGGCAAATATCTGGGCAAAGGCGGTGAGCTCATGGAGATAGCAAACGGCGGCTATGATTTCAGCTACAACTTCGCGGGCGGCGCGGACGAGAGCAAGCCTCGCGCGACGGCGTATTCAAAAAAGTCGGGCATAAAAATGAGCGTGTATACCGACCTTCCCGCCATGCAGTTCTACACCGGAAATTTCCTCGACGGTTTCCGCGGCAAGGCAGGGCAGGAGTACAAAAAACACGCCGCATTCTGTATGGAGACGCAGTGCGACATCGCCGACCTCGCTCAGCGTACCTTAAAAGCGGGCGAGGAGTACCGTACCTGCACCCGCTATGTGTTTGAGGCGCTGTAAACAGCAAGACACACGCAAAATCATGCAAACATAGCGAGTTTTGCGCGATATTATAAATTGTTAATATCAGGTGAATTATGGACATTATTCAACAAAAACTTGACGAACTCAGAGGCTTGTGCGAGGATCTCACTTGCGAGCGCGCGGCGAAAGCGCTTGAGCTTTTCGGGTTTCCCGCTACGGAAAACTATGCCGAACTTTTGAAGTCTTTCGTGCTTTGGGGCGACACTATGCCCATGGGCGACGAGCATCCCTACACAGAGCAACAACGCAATTTGCACATACTTTGGGAGTGCCTCGACCGCTCGCCGCTGGGCATAAATTGCGCGTTCGCGGTGCCCGCAAGGCAGATAATCGCAAAAAAACTGTTCAAAAAGTGCGGCGAAGGTTTCGTAGCGAATGAGGGCTGCCGCTTTAATTATGGGCACCAAATAGAGGTCGGCGACAACGTGTCGTGGAACGCGGGCTGCTATATCGACTCGAAGGGCGGGGTCAAATTCGGCGACTTCGCAATGCTCACGGAGTACGCGAAGATATTCACGCACTCCCACAGCGAGGAGGACCATATGCAGCGCACCTATGCTCCCGTCGAGATAGGCGCATATGCCAAGGTCTACACCGCCGCGACCATACTCCCAGGAGTCACGCTCGGCACGGGCGCCGTCGTCGCAACGGGAGCCATTGTCACAAAGGACGTCCCGCCCTTCACCCTCGTCGGCGGCATCCCCGCCAAACCCATGCGAGAGCGCAAGTGCAAGGATCCCTCAAAATTCAACCAATACATGATGAAAAACGGCATGTTCCAGAAGTAGACGCTATGTATAAGTGTGCTCGGACAGGGCGGACGGCGTGTATAAGTGCGCTCGGACATAAGTTGCGTAAATTCAGTGACCCCTACCACCTGCCTTACGGCGGGTGGTAGGGGTCACTGTTATATAGCGTAACGTTAGATAAAGTATTACGGGGTCCCCGCAAAGTTACGCAGTGATTTTGTGGGGTGAGGACTTGGGGATTCTTCGACGCCTTACCCCAAAAAATCACTTCGTAATTATTTTGGGGACCCCGATGACGCTCAGACAAAGGTAACGTTAATCACTCGGACAAAGCGTCCGTAAATATCAAGCTCTCACGCAGGAGTTTGTATCTTACACAATCCAAAAAAGCGGGCGGAGCCCGCGTCTACCAAGCGCAAAAAATAGCGAGCCATGAGCGTTATTTAGTTGGAGCTTTGTATGACATTTATTGCGAATTGCGAAGCGTTAAATTTTTTGCGCGCCTACCGTGACGTTTGTCCGAGCTATATTGGGGTCCCCACAAAATTACGCAGTGATTTTGTGGGGCAAATGAGCGGTGAGCCCTTATAGACCTTGCTTCGCAATGGTCGCGGGCTCTGAGCAAATGCAAGCGGGGTGCAGGGGGTGAAACCCCTTGCCGAGGTGTGGGAGAGTAGCCCACATATAAAAATCCGATCAACCGCCGGAGCGGAAGCCTTTGCCTGCGACTTCGCGGGCTTTGGTGATGTAGGTAAACGCCATTGGGTCGGCGTCGGCGACTATATTTTTGACGATGTTTATCTGTTTTTTGCTTACGACGCAGACGAGGACCTCATGCTCGACGCCCGTATAGTAGCCTACGGCTTTGGATATCGTGACGCCGCGGTGGAGTTTTGTGGCTATTTGTTCGCCTATTTCGTTTGGTTTGTCGGTGATTATCGTGAAAACGAGCGAGCTTTGCAGACCAGATTGAATGACGTCCGCGATGACGGAGCAAGTGGCGAGGGATAGGAATGAGAAGAGTATGGGGCTTAACACCTTTGTGAGCGCGTAGGTGGCGTTGACGCTTTGACCCTTGAGTTCGATGATGCCAAGCACGCAAGATGATGTCGCTATGATGCAGTCGCACAGCATTATCCACCAATTCGCGCCCGCTTGCGGGTTGTGCTTATGGATTATCTTGCCTATTATGTCCGTGCCGCCCATGCTCATATTATTGCGCAGCATGACGCCGAGGCAGAGACCGGTTATGGCGCCGCCGACGAGCGCCGCGATGATCTGAAGTCCCGTATTTCCGTCCGCGAGGTATTGCGGGAAGTGGGTGTAGCTATAAAGGCTGGTGAAGCCGGAATAACACGCGATAACGCAGAATGTGTTGAGGGTGAAACGCTTATTGAGCACGAAAAACGCCGTAATGAGCAAGGGCACGTTCATGATGAACGTCGTGAGACCGGGCTCGAACACGGTGTTTGCGATGTGCGAATCCATAGTTTTTACGGCGACATTGTAGAGTATAGTGGATATGCCGCCGATACCGCCCGGCGCAAAGCCGTTTGGCAGTATGAACATATAGTTGAACGTCGCCCTCAGGAAGGACATAAATACGAGCAATGCAAAAAATTTGACCTCGGATAGCACGCGCTCCTTTGTGAGGACTATCTTGTGAGGTTGAGAGGGAGCCTCTTGAGCCGCATCCTTATGCCTGAACAGCCTGCCGAGCGCGTTGTGCGACGTGGCAATATTGGCGGATATAGCGTCCGCTGCAACCTTTTCGCCATCATTGATGTCGCCGTCCTCGCTGTTTTGGACATCGCAAGTCGTCTCGTCGCGCGAGGCGGACATTTGGTCAAGCGTATCCGCCCCGTCCATCGTCTCCGTATCGCCCGTCCCCGGTTCGGGCTCGGGCGCAATAGAGCTCTGCCCGATATCGTCACTTACATTTTGCATATACTACCCCTTTTTTAAGACAAGTCAAAGATAGAAATTTTGACTGCAAAAGTCAAGCGATTTGAGATATTTTATATAATAAAATATGTTTTTTAAAAATATTTGCCTTTGATTTTCCAATTTTTGGGAGTTTTCACCCGCCGCGGCATTTGACATTGACATTTTGATATGGCATACTAAAATATATCTATACACAAATTTCATCATATATCGCGGCGCGCGCCCCGACGCGCGGGGGAGCGGACAAAAAAGAATAACAATTTTTCAATATATAAAAAGAGGGAGCATGCCCGAGGAACTTGACTTGAACTTAACATCCGATATTACGTCCGATCGCAGCGCGGACGCGCCTTGCCGCGAGCAAAACGGCGCGCCTAAGTCTATGGACGACATTTTGTGCGCTGAGCAGGGCGAAAATGCGACATATATGACAACTTCGGATATGCAAACATCCGAAGGCGTTTTCACGTCCGATATGCAAGCGCCCGAAGCCTCGCCCGATATGCAAATCTCCGCATATGAAACCACTTCGCCCGCTGCGCAAACTTCGGACGGAGAGGCGCTTTCTTCGGACGGCGATTCTGCTGTTTCGGGCAGTGGCTCCGACGGCGGCGCGGGCGGCAATTTTTCCGTTTTAGCGAGTAACTCGCCTGTTTCGGGCGGGGATAATGACGGCGACGGAGACGCGGGCAAGCGCGGCAGAAAAAAAGGCGGAAAAAGAGAGTACTCTCCCGATCTGCTGATTTACGGCAAGGGCTTGTTGTCAAAGCTTAAAGAGGCGCTCGTCTCCGTGCTCCCCATTTCTTTGGTGGTGTTCATACTCTGTCTTACGCCCATAGTGGACGTTACTGCGCGCGAGGCGGGAGTGTTTGCGGCTTGCGCGGTGCTGCTCATTCTGGGCATAGGGCTCTTCAATCTGGGCGCGGACCTCGCTATGACGCCTATGGGCGAGCAGATGGGCGCGGGACTCACAAAGACGCGCAACCTTACTTTGCTTGTTGGTGTATGCTTTGTCATGGGCATACTTGTGACCGTGGCGGAGCCCGATCTGTCCGTGCTTGCGGGGCAGGTGAGCGCAATTATGAACAAGGGTTTGCTCATCGTGACGGTGGGCATAGGCGTAGGGCTGTTTTTGGTGCTTGCGGTGCTCAAAGTAGTATACAAAAAGAACATCACCGCCATTTTGATCTTCCTCTACTTTTTGATGTTCGCTATGGTCGCGCTCCTGCTCGAGAGGGGCAAGGGGCAGCTGCTCCCGCTCATTTTCGACTCGGGCGGCGTTACGACGGGTCCCATAACGGTGCCTTTCATCATGGCGCTCGGCGTAGGCATATCCACGACGGTGGGCGGCGTGAGGTCGAAGGCGAACAGTTTCGGGCTTATAGCGATGTGCTCCATAGGACCCATGCTCGCGGTGCTCGTGCTATCCCTCGCCTCCAGCGGAAATTTGAGCTATGAACTCCCCGACTATTCCATATTAGCCGTGGGCGAGATAGGCGGCGCGATAGGCAAAAACGCGCTCGAAGTGCTCATCGCGCTCGGGCTCATAGTGATAAGCTTTTTGATACTCCAATTCACCCTGCTCAAACTGCCGGGGCGCAAGATGATGAGGATAGGCATAGGCATTGCCTACACCTTTATAGGGCTTTTGATATTCTTCACGGCGGTGCAGGTGGGATTTATGCCGATAGGGTTCAAGCTTGGACAGTCGCTCGCAAAATTCAGCAAGCCGCTGCTTGTCGTGTTCTCCTTCCTCATGGGCTTTGCCGTCGTACTCGCGGAGCCCGCGGTGCACGTGCTCACAAAGCAGGTGTATGAGGTGACGGGAGGCGCGGTCTCAAAGCGATCCATGCTCATCGCGCTGTCCATAGGCGTAGGGCTGTCCATAGGGCTGTCCGTGATAAGGGTGATATTCGGTTTTTCGCTGCTTTATTATCTCATTCCCGGCTATGTCATATCGCTCGGGCTGTCGCTGTTCGTGCCAAAGCTGTACACGGCGATAGCGTTCGACGCGGGCGGAGTCGCAAGCGGACCGCTTACGGCAAGTTTCATACTGCCCTTCGCGATAGGCGCGTGTACGGTCATGGGCGGGGAGGGACAGGTGCTCGAGGCGGCGTTCGGCGTAGTGGCGATGGTCGCAATGACGCCGCTCATCACCATACAGCTTTTGGGATTCCGCTCCATATTCGCGGCGCGATTTAAGCAGCAGCTCACTATGCGCCGTATCGTGGCGGCGGACGACGCGCAGATAATAGAATTTATGTGAGGGAGGAGCTATGTCTGAACTCAAACAAAAAAAAGCGGGCGCCGTGAAAGCCGCGCCGGGGAAGGGCGCAACAAAAGCCGCGCCCGGGAAGTCGGAGCATTCCGTCAAGACAAACCGCATGCAGACGGGCAGGCTCAAGTTGCTCATCACCGTCGTCAACAGGGGCAAAGCGGACTATTTTGTCGATCTCATCCAGTCCTTCGACGTCAATATGCAGCTCGTTTGCCTCGCTATGGGCACCGCAAGCGCGCAGATGATAAGCCTTCTCGGGCTGGAGGACCGCTCTCGCTCCGTCATTTTCAGCATAGTGCGCGAGGATAAGGCGCAGGACATTATGGACGCGCTCGAGGAAAAGTTCCGCACCATCAAAAACGGCAAAGGCGTCGCCTACACCGTACCGCTTTCAAGCATGATAGGCGTCGCCGCTTACGGGTTTTTGTCCAACGACCCGCGCACGCTAAAGGAGGAGAAAAAATGAATAAGTTTGAACACGAGCTCATACTTTGCATTGTCAACGAGGGATTTTCCGAGGCTGTCATGGAAGCCGCTCGCTCCGTAGGCGCAAGGGGCGGCACCGTCCTGCACGCCAACGGCACCGCTAACCAGGACGCGCAACGCTCATTCGGCATCGTCATCGAGCCCAATAAAGACATGGTCATGATCCTCGTCACCTCCGAAATCAAAGCCGCCGTCCTCAAGGAGCTCTACGACAAAGTGGGACTCCATACCCCCGGACAGGGCATCGCCTTCTCCCTCCCCGTAGACGCCGTCGTCGGCATTGGCGTGACTGATAACAAGCAGTAAGCATATTTGTGGGCTTCTCGCCCACACCTCGGCAAGGGGTTTCACCCCCTGCACCCCAAGCTAAAAACGCGAGCTAGGCAAATACTTGCCGTTGCTCGCGTTTTTTTGATTGTTTGCGATGTCCAAAACTCCTGCGTGAGAGTTTTGATATTGACGGACGCTTTGTCCGAGTGATTAACGTTACCTTTGTCTGAGCATCATAGGGGCCCCATAAAATCGCTACGCAATTTTATGGGGAATAACAGGGGGATTCCTCGACTGCGCTTCGCTACGCTCGGAATGACATCTAATATTACTGTCATCTTGAGCGAAGTCGAAAGATCCCCTAGTTACACCCCGCCCTAACTGCGTACTTAGCGTGAAACCGCTCACTCCGCGGGGTCGCTCGGACACGGCGGACGGCGTTTATTCACCCCACAAAAACATTTCATATTTTTCTTGGGACCCCGATCAAATACCCCACAAAAAAATACTTTTTGTGGGGACCCCGATGTCGCTCAGACATAGATTTCGTTAATTAGCTCAGACACGGAGGACGGCGTGTATAATAACGATCGGACAAATGTTTCGTTTATTCGCTCGGACAAGGGGATTTCTCGACTACGCTCGAAATGACAAACCATACATGTCATGCTGAGCCTGTCGAAGCATCCCCCTGTTATACCCCATAAAATCGCTACGCAATTTTATGGGGACCCCGATCAAAACCCCATAAAATTCGCTTCGCTCATTTCTATGGGGACCCCGATGATGCTCAGACAAAAGTAACGTTAATCACTCGGACAAAGCGCCACGTAAATATCAAGCTCTCCCGCAGGAGTTTTGGCACTTGCAAACAATCAAAAAACGCGCGAACTAGTGACGAAAGTCACGACGTTTGCGCGTTTTTAGCTTGGGGTGCAGGGGACGAAGTCCCTTGCCGAGGGTGCGGGGCTCGCAGCCCTGCATAGGGGCGTGCAGGGGACGAAGTCCCTTGCCGAGGCGTGGGGCAGAGCCCCACATATAAGAAGCTATCTTCTGTCGTAGTCGTTGGGGTTGTAACCGCGGACTTCGCGGTCCATGCGCGAGTCGTAGCCGCCGCCGTTGTAGGGCGGGTTTCCGTTGTAAGGCTGACCGTTTGTGCCATTGTAGGGTGGGTTGCCGTTATAAGTCTGACCTCCTCCGTATCCGTCGTAACCGTCGCGCGGTGCGCCGTAGCTGCGGCTTTGGTCATAGCGTTGCCTGTCGGACTGATAGCTCGAGGCGGTTGCGCTCGGGTCGTCGTAGTCCCTGCCGTCCGAGGACGCGCCGCGGCTCTTGCGCACGGACTCGTCGTTGCGGCTAGGCACAAAGAGGAGAATCACTATGATGACCGCGGGCAGGCTTATGCCGATGATGAGGATTATTTTGAGAGCGAGCGAACCTTCGGGCGCGGGCAGCGAACCTGCGGGAGGCGCGGGCGTTTCTTGCTCCTTCCAAGCCAGCAGCGCGTCGCGCTCCGCTTGAGTCTGCGCTTGATAGGGGACGTTGAACGCCTCAAACGCGCTGCTCGGGATAAAGCCGTACTGCGTTTTGCCCTCGGCGGGAGTAGCCTTGACATAGATGAGGTTTGGAGTTTCAGGGTCCGCGGCATAGCCGAGGAAGTTTATCGTGTATGTGGCGTCCAGCTTTTTGAGCGCGCTGTCAACGCCTTCGAGCGCGGAGAGGTCTACGCCCTCGGCGAGGGCAAGCGTGACGTCGGGATAAAACTTTTCCTCCTCTTTAAAGGTGACGTTGGCGGGGACAAGCGTGGTATCCATAGGAATATACAGCGTAAGTCCCGCATATTCGACCTCATAGATCTGATCCATATTGCCGACATTTTGCACTATTTTGATGAAATAGCTTTCTGGTATGAGAAATTCGCGCGTGTCGTTGTTCGCTCCTCTTACGACGATAGCGCCGGCACCCGCATATTCGTTGCCTTCTAGGTCGCTCACCGCCGCTTTGACATAGAAAGGATATTGCGTATCTTCCTGCTCGGCACCCTCGGCGAACGCTATGGGCATGGTTGAATAAAACAATATGACAAAAGCGCACGCCGCAAGCAGCACGGCAAGCACAAGAACAAAAATGAGCAAAGTTTTGAGGACATTTTTCTTCATACGTAATATATTACAATACATTTTCGAAAAATAAAAGTCTTTTCGCGCTTTTTGAAAAGAAAATTTATTGCGCCTAAAAGAAGGATAAAAATTTTTTATGCCCAAAAGCGACATAATTTTTTGCATTTTGGCACTTTCACGGTTTATTCTTCGCGTATGGACGAGAAGGAAGTGTTGATAAAGCTGCTCGCGGTAGAGCAGGAAATTGCGGCGCGCGCAAATGATCCGCTGTCGAGATACAACTCGGACGTCGTACACGAAAAGCAGATGCTCTTTCACAAATGCGAAAAGCGCAACAGGTGGGTATTCGGCGGAAACCGCTCGGGCAAGACGGAGTGCGGCGCAGTGGAGTGCGTATGGCTGGCGCTTGGCATACACCCGTTCAGGCGCAACAGGGGCGACGCGTCGGGATGGGTGGTCAGCCTCACGCAGCAGGTACAGCGCGACGTCGCGCAAGCGAAGATACTCAAATATCTTCCGCGCAGATACATCGTCAAGATAGTGATGAGGGAGGGCAGCGCGTCCTCGCCCGAAAACGGCGTGATCGACTACATCGTCGTCAAAAACGCGGTGGGCGGCAACGGCAGGATAGGCTTTCGCAGCTGCGACCAAGGCAGGGAGAAGTTTCAAGGCATGTCGCTGGATTTCGTATGGTTCGACGAAGAGCCGCCCAAGGACATCTACGACGAGTGCCGCATGCGCGTGTTCGACAAAAAGGGAGACATATTCGGCACCATGACTCCGCTCAAAGGCTTGACGTGGGTGTATTACGAGGTGGAACTCAACGAGAATAACGACCCCGAGATATGGAGCGAGAGCATGCAGTGGAGCGACAATCCTTATCTCGACCCCGCGGAGATCGAGCATATGCAGACGGTCATACCAAAGAGCGAACAGCTCTCCCGCCGCTACGGCAAATTCACGACGGGCGAGGGACTTGTCTATCCCGAATTCGAACCCGCCGTGCACGTCATAGAGCCGTTCAGTGTGCCGCACGAGTGGCAGGTGAACATCTCCATTGACCCGGGGCTCAAAAATCCCACGAGCGCGCACTTCTACGCGGTGGATTTTGACGGCAGGATATACGTCGTCGCGGAGCACTTCGAGGCGGGGCAGAGCATAGACCACCACGTGCAAAAGCTGTTTGAACTTGCGGACGCGCTGGGGTGGAGGCGGGACTTCAAGGGCAGGCTTACGGCGCTCATAGACAGCGCGGCGAATCAACGCACCCTCGCCTACGAAAAGAGCGTGGCGGAGCTCTTCGCCGAAAAGGGCGTGCTTGTCAATACCAACGTAAACAAGGATTTATACAGCGGAATTCAACGTATAAAGTCCCTGTTTGAGCAAAGACCGCCGAGGATATTCATTTTTTCGAGCTGCGTAAATCTGATACGCGAGCTCAAAAGCTACTGGTGGGGAGACGGCGACAGGCCTAAAAAAGTTGACGATCATGCGCTGGACGAATTGCGCTATTTCGTCATGACCCAACCCTCGCCCGCAAAACCGCCCGTCAGGGAAAAAACTCCCGTCGAGCTGGACAAAGAGAGGCTTATGCGTAGCATAAGAAGACAGAGAGCATGGACGCGGAAATTTTGAAATCTTTATTAAAGCGCGCAAAGGGATACAGCTACAGCGAGGTGCAGGACGAGTACAGCGTGGGCGAGGACGGCAATCCAGTGCTTGTAAAGCGCAAGGTGCTTGAAAAGTATTGCCCTCCCGACAGCACTGCCCTGAAAACCTATCTCGAGCTCAATCCCGACCCCTCGCTCTCGCAAATGAGCGACGAGGAACTCGAGCAAGAAAAGCAGCGCCTGCTTGACGAACTGAGTCTGCAAGAGCAAAAGGACTCCGAGGGCGCGCCCAAAGAATCCCAAGACGCGTCACAAGATGAATGCGACGACAAAAATCCGCAAAAAATCGACAAAGCGCGCAGGGTATCGCCTCGCGCGATAGCCGCTATGACGTCGGGAAAGCCATATAAGGTGAGCGACATCTCGCGAAACGATAAACGGGCGTTCAGGGCGTATTACATTTCAGACAGAGATGTTGTTGCCCGCTCGGATAAAGGGGATGTTTCGACAGGCTCAACATGACACGCTCAAAATTGCTCAGTGCCCACGGCTTTATTGACAAAGCGCGATATGGGCACACCGCAATTTTATCGCTACTCCGCGCGTAAACAATCAACGCTTCGCAATTCTGCATTCTCAAGAAGCTAGACTTTGAAAGCAGAAATGCTCATAGCTTGCTATTTTTTGCGCTTGGGAACGCGGGCTACGCCCGCTGGTTACAGCTAAAATGCGAGTCGTTTTATAACGTGTCATTCCCAATGACATGGGGATTCCCGAAAAATAACTGCGTAATTTTTCGAGGGAAAGCGTCGAGGAATTTCCCAATATCACACTGTCATTCCGAGCTCAGTCGAGGAATCCCCAAGTAAAGAGGTGTTCCCTCTACAATGGGGATGTTTCGACTTCGCTCAACATGACAGTGTATATAATGTCATTCCGAGCGATAAGGGGTCCCCACGAAATTACGCAATGATTTCGTGGGGTAAAAAGTCGAGGAATCCCCCGGTGCAATTCGAGCGTTCGCTACAAAGAGGCGACAGGCTCAACATGACAGTATGTCATTCCATTTGTTTTTGCAATATGGGGTGGAAAAAAGATATAAATAGCGCGGAGAAAACGCGCAAAAAAGGAGATAAAAATGGCAATTGACGACGACGCACGTCTTGTCGCGGAAATACGGCAGGACTTTGTGAGGAGACAGGAAGCCCGCAGACCCATAGAGCTGAATTGGCGGCTGAATATGGATTTCGTCGCGGGCAACCAATTTTCGCAGATATCTCCCGCGGGAGATATAGAGGAGGAGGGCAAACAGTACTTCTGGCAGCAGCGCGAGGTGTTCAACCACGTGGCGCCCATTTTGGAGACCCGCCTCGCAAAGCTTTCGCGGGTAAAAGCGAGGGCTACGGTGAGACCCGCTACGCCCGATGACGACGACGTGGCGTCCGCCTCGCTCGCGACGAAACTTATAGACGCAGTATGCAAGGAAAACGACTTTTCCGCGCAACTCTCCCTCGCGAATTGCTGGAGCGAGATCACGGGCAGCGCGTTTTTCAAGGTGACGTGGGATCCGTTGAAGGGCAAGGCGATAGACGGCAAGGGCAAGGTGCACGAGGGCGAGGTCGGCATAGCGCTGTGCCCGCCGTTTGAGATCTTTCCCGCGGACATCGCCGTCACCGACATAGAGGCGCAGACATCCATAATACACGCAAAGGTGCTGTCCGAGGCGGAAGTGGAGCATATGTGGGGCAAGCGCGTCAAGGGCGAAGAGGTGAGCATATTCTCCTTCGGCGGCACGGAAAGCATAGGCGGCATAGGCTACAACGCAATGCTGCCCAAACTCATACGCGAAAAGAAGAAGGACGGCGTCATAGTCATAGAGCGCTATGAAAAGCCGACGAAGGCGCGCCCCAACGGCAGGCTGAGCATAGTCGCGGGCGACGCGCTCATCTTCGACGGAGACCTGCCCTATATCAACGGCGAGGACGGCGCAAGGACATACCCGTTTGCGAGGCAGACCTCGCTTGACAGCCTCAACAACTTCTTCGGCTCATGCGTGGTGGAGCGTATTATCCCCGTGCAGAGGGCATACAACGCGGTCAAAAACAGAAAACATGAATATATGAACCGCCTCGCCGTCGGCGTGCTCGCGGTGGAGGACGGCTCCGTGGATACGGACTCTCTTGAGGAAGAGGGGCTGCCGCCGGGGAAAATACTCGTGTACAGGCAGGGCAGCACTCCGCCAATTATGATGAACACGGGCTCCATACCCGCCGAGTTTGCGAGAGAGGAAGAGCGGCTGCTCAACGAATTTGTGATGATAAGCGGCGTGAGCGAGGTGACAACATATTCGCAGGTGCCCGCAAACGTGTCGTCGGGCGTGGCTATATCCCTGCTGCTCGAGCAGGACGACACCCGTATATCCCTGACCGCGGACAGTTTGAGGGAATGCGTCCGCAGGGTGAGCAAGCAGGTGCTCCGCCTGTACAGACAGTTCGCCCGCACGACGAGGGTGAAGCGTATCACGGGCGAAAACGGCGAGGTTGAAATTGCCTCGTTCAGCGCGCGCAACATAGACAGCGAGGACATAGTTTTCGACACGGTGAGCGAGATCGAGGATACGCTGTCCGCAAGGCGCGCTATGGTGTACGACCTCTTAAAACTCGGCCTGCTAGCGGGAGAGGACGGCAAGCTGTCCACAGAGACAAAGACCAAGGTGTTTGACATACTCGGATTCGGCAATTGGGAGGACGCGAGGAGCAGCGACGAGTTGCATGTCAAAAAGGCGCGCCGCGAAAACCTCGAGCTTGAGAGGGGAGACGTAGACGCGGACGTGTATGACGACCACAGGTTGCACATCGCGGAGCATATCAAACTTTGCGTGTCAACGAGGTGCGAAAAGGACAAGGCTATGCATGACAGAGTGACGCGCCATATCGCGCTGCACAGACAGCTCGAAGGACTTGGCGCGAGCGAGGACGCAATGCGTCAAAGATTCGAGGAGGAAGAGAATGGACGAGAAGGACTTCAAATTTGACAAAGAGGCAAGCCTCATCGTCGAAAAGACGTTGAGCGAGGACGAGCAAAATTCGCAAAACGAGGACTTTACAGATACAAAAACCGACGATAAAACATCGGATATGCAAAATAATGCGGAAGAAGGAAATCAAAAAGAAAGCGATAAAACCCAAGGCGAAAGCCCGATTGGAAAGTTCAAAAACCCGGAAGAATTGCTCAAAGCTTACGTCGAGCTGGAAAAGGAGTTTACGCGCAGATCTCAGCGCCTGAAGGAGCTTGAGAGAGGCGCGGCGCCCTACGCGAGCGAGGATGAATGGAGGGACGCGGCGGACAAGTTTTTTGAAAAGACCCCGTCCGCGAAGGCGCTCGCGCGAGAAATGGCGCAGGAGATAGTCCTCGACCCCACGCTCAAAGAGGGGAGGGATTGCTTTGACAAAGCTCTCGTGAGAGCGCTTGTCAAGTGCTATCGCACCCCGGAGCAACTTATGTCGGACGGACAATTTTTGAAGGACTACGTCCTATCGTCGGACGCGGTGAAAGAGGCGGTCATCGAAAACTATATCCGAGAGGTGCAAGACGGCGAGCCCCCGCTCACGCTGCCGCGTGGCGGACAATGCTCCGCCGCTCCGTCTATGAAACCGCGCTCGGTGAGGGAAGCGGGCGATATGCTGCTGAGAGAAAATAAATAAAAGGAGAATGCTATGGTAACCATCGAAAGTGCGGATAAAGCACTGAAAACATTTTATCTGGGCGTTGTAGCGGAGCAGCTCAACGTCGGCGTAAACCCCCTGCTCGCAAAGATAGAGCAGACTCAAAATGACGTATGGGGTAAGGAAATCAAAAAACTTGCCACATATGGACTCAACGGAGGCGTAGGCTCCGGCGACGAGGCGGGAGACCTTCCTCTCACGGGCGCGAACAACTATGCGCAATTCACCCTGGGGCTCAAAAACCTGTTTGGCAGGATAGAGATCTCCGACAAGGCGATACGCGCCTCCCAAAACAGCGCGGGCGCGTTTGTGAACTTGCTCAACGCCGAAATGGAGGGATTGCTCAAGGCGAGCAAATTCAACCTTGGCAGAATGCTGTTCGGGGACGGCAGCGGCGTCTTGGCAAAGACGGTGGAGAACGTGGGCGACGGCAATAACTGCATAACTGTAGACAGCCTCATCAACCTCGAAGAGGGAATGAGCGTAGACCTCTACTCTCCCGAGGACAGCGTGGACGTCGCGGGCGCACGTATAGTCTCCATAGACAGGGAGAAAAAGGTCGTCAAGCTTTCCAAAGCGGCGGGCGAAAAGCGCGGGGAGAACTACAAACTGTATGTGCAGGGCTCAAAGGACAGAGAGCTCACGGGCCTCGGCGCTATATTCAACAAGTCCGCGTCTCTCTACGGGCTTTCGAGGACGGATTATCCCTTCCTCAATCCCTACACGCTGACTTCCGAGGGCGCGCTCACCACGTCCGCAATGCAGGACGCGATAGACTTTGTGGAGCAGGCGTCGGGCGGCAACATCAACATGATAGTCGGCTCCTACAACACCCGCAAGCAGTATATAGAGTTCATCAAGGGCATTCGCATGAATATGGACTATATGCAGCTTGACGGCGGATATAAGGCGCTGAGCTACAACGGCATACCCTTCATTGTGGACAGATTCGTGCCCGAAAACGACGTGTACTTGCTCAACACAGACGACTTCAAGCTGCACCAGCTTTGCGATTGGAGATGGCTCGAAGGCGACGGCGGCAGCGTTTTGAGGCAAAACGCGACAAAGGCGTGCTACAGCGCTACCCTCGTCAAGTATGCGGATCTCCTCTGCGACCGCCCCATAGGACAGGCAAAACTCACCTTCAACGGAACGAATGTCCCCGACCACTACATCGTGTCCTTCGACTCGCAGGGCGGCTCGTACATCAATCCGCAGATCGTCTCCCCGGGAAGAGCGGCGACAAAGCCCACAAACCCCGTAAAGCTCTCCTACTCATTCTACGAATGGCAATACAACGGTCATACCTACGACTTCTCCACCCCTGTCACAAAAGATATGACGATAGAGGCGGTGTACATCTGATGAACGCGCTGAGGAAAATTACGGGCGATGTGCTTGACATAGCGTCGAGGCTTAAGGAGATAGACCCGAGATACGAGGTGTATCGCAACCTCGAAAAGCATCGTTTCGAGATCCACGCCGAAGGGGCACTGCAAATAGCGGTGCCCTTTAACAGGCTGGATGAGAGGACGCTGTCGCTGGTAAAAGAGACGAGATTGGAGAACGCGGACGCGCTTTTCAAAAGGCTGGAGGCGCAAAACGAAAAGACGGAGCGCGCTCTCCTCGCCGCCGTCCGCGACAAAGTTATGGCAAATGTGGAGGATGTTTTATGACCGTTAAATTTTTGATAAGCAAAAGCCTCGCAAAGATGAATGTGGACGACTTCGTGGGAAAATCGCTGCTTACGGACAGGGAAAAGAATTTGCAGCAGGCGCTCGTCTATGCGTTCGGGGCGGTATACAGGGAGCTTTTGGCGGAATATATCCCGCTGCAAACAAGGGAAAAGGCGACTTTCAAGGATAAAAAGCTGAGCGCGACGTCGCTTTCAAAACACATACTTTATCCCATCAGCGTCCTGAAAGATTCAAAAAGGCTGGATTTTCAGACGGACGCCGAGAATATCTACACCACCGAGAGCGGCGAGCTGACCGTGGTTTATACCTACCTGCCCGAAACGGAGCTGACCCTCGATACGGAAGTGAATTTCATCGGCGTATCGGACGACCTCATCACGGACGGCATACTCGCGCAATACTATTTCGCTACGGGCACGTACGAGCTTGCAAAAAATTATGACGTCGCCTATAGAGACAAGCTTTGGAAACTCAAATACAAAGGCAAGGAGCTCAAACTCAAAGCGGGGAGGTGGGTGAAGTGAAGGTATTTCCGCATACGCGCACGAGAAATGTGCAATTCGGTTTCAAGGGCATGGGACCAAACGCGTCCTCGGAGCTCGTCGATCCCGCCTACGCCTCTGACGCGCGCAACTTCGTTTTCGAAGACGGCTGCCTCACGGGAAATATCGGCATAGACCCCGCCTCGTTTTTGACGAGCGAGAAGGCTATTGCAGACGCGCCCGAAAAAATAGAGGGGCTCTACTACTACAAACACTCTACAAAGGAGGGAGCGCGCGACGACAGGCTTATTATGAAGGCGGCGAGCAAAGAGGTGTACTCATTGAAACTGTTTGAGGAGAGCGAGTGGCAAAAGGTGCCCAACCTCAAACTCACGGGAAAGGACGTACAGGCGATAAATTATAACTTCAACGACAACGATATGATACTATTCTGCTCATACGATACGCCGCTGCTCATACTCGACGATATGACCCCGCTGTACTCGGCGAGCGCGCCGCACTTCTCATGTTTCGAGATACACTCCGAGAGGCTGTTCGGCGGCGTGAACGGCGCGCGTCCCAAACTGTGGTTTTCGGACGATTACGACCCGTTCAATTGGAAGGTCAGCGCGGAAGAGGCGGGCTATATCGCCTTCGATGACAACTTCGGGGACATAATCAAAGTAATGTCCTTTTTGGGATATCTGTATATCTTCAGGGAGTACGGCATATTCAGGCTTACCGCGTTCGGTAAGCAGAGCGAGTTCTCCCTGAAACGCGTGTATGCGGATACCGAGCGCATATATAAACACTCGATCGCGTTTACGGGCGGGAGGATGATCTTCATCGCGGGCGGCAAGCTGTACGATTTTGACGGCTACAACGTGCGCCGCATAGCGACAAACCTGCCCGAAATAGAGGAGACGGACGACATGAGCGCGGCGTATCAGGGCGGCATATATTGGCTGTCCTGCCGCTTAAAAGGCTCGGAGGGCATGCGAATAGTGAGATACGAACCCGTAAAAGACGCGTTTTCGTATGTCACGGGCGTTGAGGCGGCCAATATGCTCGCCGTCAAAGCGGGAGGCATGGAGAGAGTGTACCTGTCCTTTAAGGACGCGGACAAGGCCGCCAAGCTCGGCATAATGTCCGAAAGCGGCATGTTTATGGGAAAACCGAGCAAAAAAGAGTACAAGTACGAGCCGTCTACCCTCGGCACCTCCAATCAAAAGACGGTGAGGCGCGTGAGCGTCGTAGCATACGAGCCTCTGACGCTCACGGTCATCGCGGACGGCAAGGAGTTTTCCTTCGACGTGAAGGCGAGCGATTTTGTGCAAAGGTTCTTTGTGGACGCGAAAGGTCGCAAGATAGGGCTCACGCTCAGCTCGGACAAGGCAAAGGCGTACGTCGCGCCCATAACGATGGAGATAGAAGTGCACGCCGATTAAGGCGCGCGGCAGGAGGATGTATGGATATCAACGAACTTACCGCTATGGTCGAGGACCTCGCATTGGCGGTGCAATGGCTAAAAGCCAGAGTGGACGCCCTCGAGGCGCCAAAGGAGTGATCATGGCAAAATCTATATGGGATGAATTTAAGGACCTTTTCAAGACCAAAGAACAGCGCGATGAGGAAAAAAGACAGGGCATAAACGACGCGCTCGAGCGCGAAAAGGATATCGTCGGACAGCTTGAGGAGCTGGATAAACAGTATCAGGACAGCATAAAAGAGGAGGAGCCCGACCTCGAAAAACTCTTTCCTTCCGATTCGGGGTTGAGAGAACACGAGTACGAGGCGGCTACGGACGAGGAGATAGAGAGCGCCGCAAAAGCTGTAAACGACGAGGAAAAAGCGGCGAAACAAAAAAAGTTGCAAAACGACTACGACGCGGACGTCTCGGATGTAGAAAACGACAAGGCGGAAAAAAAGCGCAAACTCGACGAACAATATTCCGCCCTTGACAGCAAATACGCCGCCAAGGGCGAGGACGCAAAGGACGGCGCGCTTAAACAGGGCGTATCGAGGGGCAGCATACTCTCCTCCGTGCTCGGCGAGCTCAGCGCGCAAAAACAGAGCGAGGGAGACGCCGCAAAAGCGAGCTATCAAAACAGCGTAGCCGCCCTCGACGACAAGCTCTCCTCGCTCGAAAGAGAGCTGAACGGCGCCCTCGAACAGCTGGATATGCAGTCCGCCGTCGATCTCACAAAGCAGATAAACGAGCTAAAAAAAGAGCGCAATAAGGAAGTCCAAAAGTGGGACAAGTACAACGACGACATCAGAAACCGTCAAGCAAAATTTGCCTACGAGAGGGAGCAGGATATCAATAAGTACCTCTCCGAACAGGAAAACAAAAAACAGCAGCGCGAACTCGAACAGCAACGCCAAGAGGAAAAATACGGCTATCAGGGCGAAAAACAAAAAAACTACGCAAAACGCTACGACATTGCCTATGATTTCTATATGTCGCTCGACCCGTCCATCGCGCTCGCCGCTTTCGAGGCGTCACCAAATATGCGCTACTACCTCGGGCTCTACTACGACCAGCTCAAAAAAGAGCTCCGCTCCCGCAGCGGCTCCAATACGCAGTATATCTTTTGAGTGATTGTGGGCTACGCGCCCACACCGCGGCAAGGGACTTCGTCGCCCCATGCGGGGTTCCACCCCGCGCCCCGGCAAGGGACTTCGTCCCCTGCACCCCAAGCTAAAAACGCGAGCTAGGCAAATACTTGCCGTCGCTCGCGTTTTTGATTG
>CANPWB010000015.1 GCA_947581925.1 uncultured Clostridia bacterium | reverse complement strand
ATGGTCATTATGCTGCCCGCGCTGTCCTTGGGGTACTTGAGCAGTTCGTTGATATAGGCGCGCGTTTCACTGTCGGAGAGCGCAAGCAGACGCTTGACCACACTTGAGGGCATCTCCTCTACGAGGTCAACGGTGTCGTCGAGGAAGAGCTCGTCCATGACTTCCTTAACTTCCTTATCCGTCAGTTTGCGCAACAGTTTCTCCTGCGTATCGCTGTCTATCTCCACAAACACGTCCGCCGCGAGGTCCTTGGGCAGTATGCGAAAAAGGATGGGTAGCTCGTCATCCTCGGCGCTTTCAAACACGGAGGCGAGGTCAGTTTCGTTCATAGAGGACAGCAACGGCTTTAGCACCGAATATTTGCGTTCCTTGAGCAATGCGAGGATCTCGTCGTCCTCGGCGATACGTCGCGCGACCTCTTCGGGCACCTCCTTGATGATCTCCACCGTGTCATCCACTGACACGTCGTCCATGACCTCTTCCAACTCGTCGTCGTGAAGTCCGGCAAGTATGGTCTTTTGCAACGTCGCGTCCAGCAACACCAGCACTTCGGCAAGGAAATCGCTGTCCAAAGCGCGGCAAAATGGCAGGATGTACTCCTCATCCAGCTGCGCCAGCAACTCCGCCGCGTCCTCCGCCTTTTTGACGGTAGCCGCAACGCTTTCATAGTCCTTATTGGCTAGAAACTCCTTGATATTCTCGTCCATTTCTCACTCTTACGCAAAATTGAAGTGTAAGGACGCGGAAAAATAATCAGAAAACGAAAAACGCCGTTTCCGATCGATATCCCGTATCCTGCTCGTTACTTCGAACTTTCACAGCGTTTTCCTCCTTTAATTTGTTCTACTTTAATATATTATAATTTTCAAAAAAAGTCAAGCGCATTGACGTAGCTTCTAAGCGCCCGCCGACAATTTTCGTCAAAAACTTTTCCCCTTCCCCGCGAAGAGCTCTCGCCTCTCCGTAATGTTGTCAAACAGCCCGTCAGAACTTATTTAAAAGCCTTAAACAAAGCAATAATATAGCAATCTTTCGATTCGTTGACGGAAAGCTCTCAATAGTCTACTGCTTTTTGCCTAACGCCCACACTCGTGACGTTTGTCAAATGGCACCTTGACAAAGATGTGTTCGTAATTTTGTTGCGGAGTTTCAGACGATGGAATCGTAGTCAATTTTATTATCTCTGAAATAATACTGCCTGTCGCGCTCGTTTATTTCGCGTAAAACACGGCACGGGTTGCCGACCGCCACGACGTTTGCGGGGATATCCTTGGTGACGACGCTCCCCGCTCCGATGACGCTGTTGTCGCCTATGGTGATGCCGGGCAAGACGATGACGCCCGCGCCCAGCCAGCAGTTTTTGCCGATATGTATTGGCATATTGTATTGATAGCCCTGCTCGCGCAACTCGGGCAAAATCGGGTGTCCCGCTGTGGCAAGCGTCACATTGGGGCCGAACATTGTGTGATCGCCCACATAGATGTGCGTATCGTCCACCACCGTAAAATTGTAATTTGCATACACGCCTTTTCCGAAATGCACATGAGCGCCGCCGAAATTTGCATGAAACGGCGGCTCGACATAGCAGCCCTCGCCGACTTCGGCGAGCATTTCTTTCAGCATAGCGGCGCGCCTCTCGCCTTCCGAGGGGCGAGTCGTGTTGAAGTCGTAAAGTCGCTCCAAACATTTTGTTTGCTCTGTCATGATCTCCTCGTCGCCTGGCAAATAGAGCTCGCCCGTATGCAGCCTATCTTTCATCTTTGTCATTTTTCTCCCTCCTTTTTGCGCATATTTGTCCAATTTTCGCACCCATACGTATGTTATCTCGCCGAATTCATTGTAGGAATATTTGTATCCCAAAAAGTCCCAAACGTCGATATGATCTTCGTGTATCTCAATGCTGTTTTCTCTTTCGGGACAATAAAAAATGTCGCGCCCGCCCGCATCCCACAGCATATTGAACTCGCTGTCGAAATAGCGATTGGTCATCTCTCCGTGAACGAAGTAGCCGCTCTTAAATTTATAGATGCCGAACATATCAATCTCCGACGTTACGTTGATCGCTTTGCGTATTTTGCCCGTCGGCAAGTCTATTATGACGATATCCGACCATAGACAAACCATCAGCATGTCCCCATCCAGCAGCACACGCTCCATATTTATAACGGACAATTCCGTGACAAAATAATACTTGCGCTCGTATGCGCCGCATAACCTTATGCAATAGACAGCTTTGCTATTGTCATTCTCGACATATATCGCCTTCTCTGCGGCATCTGTTGCGGGATTATCCTTGCCGACATCACCCACTTTCTCGATCGTTATATTCGCATCCCGCATTTACGCCTCTTTATATTTCGCACTTATCTTATAGTTTATTATAAACTGACGCTTTGCATAAATCAAGCCCGCCCTCTGCATAAAACGCAATGCCTGTTCGATTTTTTGGCGCGTCGCCATGTAATGAAAGCAAATACGCACGGATATGCGGCACGGCTTTTGCAATAAAATGGCGTTACTTAAAAACGTTACTGTTTTGCGGGGCCTTTTCCCCCCCATTGCGGACTTTCTACAAGCTTACTTACGTTATCCCCGCTCTATAAAAAACGGCAAAATGCTTACCCGCTAAATGTCGAAATATTGCTTAATCTTCTCGCTACTTCGCTACAAAAGTTGACAAAGATAGTATAGTAAAGTATGCTATCAAAGAGGTAAATATGTCGAAAATTAAGAAAAGAATCATAATCGTGTCGGCAAGCATACTTGCTTTTATCGCGGTCGTTTTGGCAATAGCGTTGCCTATTATCTATACAAACGGCATGCTCCCGACCGTACATCCGCTAAAATCGGCAAAAGACGGGCAGATACGCGTCGCGTGCGTCGGGGACAGCATCACCTACGGCCACGGGATTTGGCAATTCCAAAAGCACAACTATCCTTCCGTCCTGCAACAGCTGCTCGGCGACGAATATTGCGTAAACAACTATGGATATTCCGCAAAATGCCTGTTCAAAGACGCGAATGAGCCCTATACCAAAACAAAATTGTACGGCAAAAGCCTTGACTTTGCCCCGAATATCGTCATCATAATGCTTGGCTCAAACGACACAAAACACTTCAATTGGCAAGGCGCCGACGCGTTTAAGGCAGAGTATATCGACTTTGTCAAAAGCTATCTTGAGCTGGACACTTCCCCCGAAGTCTACCTCATCGCGCCTCCCGGCGTATGGTGCAAAAACGGCGACGACATCATGTATCATATATCGGGCAAAGTCATCAAAGAGGAGCTGGATCCCGCGATCCGCGAAGTCGCCGAGCAGCTCGGCGTACACTTTATCGACATGTATGGCGCGTTTGAAAACAGGCCCGACCTATTTTCGGACGGCGTACATCCCAACGAGCAAGGCGCCTACCTGTTTGCACATATCGTCTACGACAACCTTTAAATTTAAGAGGATAAAAATTGGTAAAATCGAACCGATTTTAAATACAACAGCATAAATCTGCAAAAAAAAGCAAATTTTGAATACGAAAACAAAAATCGAAATTGTGATATTTTACGATTAAATTAAAAAAGCCTGCTTGAAACGCATGTATCAACCGCGACGTCCGTTTGCGACAGCGAAAAAATAGTCGCGCATCTATGCGCCATTTTTCTTCATTAGATTTTAAAATTCTCCCCGTTTCGATCCTTTGGAGGAAATTTTTGCAAAAACCACTTTCCCCCGTTGACAAAACACGATTTGTATACTAAAATCTATATTAGAGCAAATTTCGGGAGTCGTAATATGCTACGCAACTGTTTTCCTCAAAGACTGAAGCAGCTTAGACAGGATAAGCACCTACTTCAGCAGGATCTTGCGAAACTTCTCAAGGTCTCCAAGTCCACGGTCTCGGGTTGGGAGGTCGGGCGCAATCAGCCCGACTACGATATCCTCATAGAGCTCAGCATACTTTTTGAAGTGTCCGTAGACTATCTCATCGGCAGACGCAATTATTGATTTTCAATTTATCAAAAACCTTGCTAATAAACAGCATATCCATACTCGGGAGCGAACGACCTCGCCCCGTTTTTTTATTCGTAAACTATAAAAACGTATCCCATGTCAAAGTTTTATAAGACTCGGACGCGGCGCGATAACACGAGAACGCGTCGTGAATAAGTACGCTTAGACATAGGGAACGTTAAACGCTCGGACAAGGGGATTTCTCGACTGCGCTCGGAATGACACCTAATATTCCTGTCATGTTGAGCTTGTCGAAACATCCCCTTGTCTCTCACTGTCATTTCGAGCGCAGTCGAGAAATCCCCTAATTTAAGTAAAAAACCTCGGACTATACGTCCGTAAATATCAAGCTCTCACGCGGGAGTTAGTATCATACACACAATCCAAAAAGCGCGAATGTTGCGATGAAAGAGCCACATTCGCGCTTTTTAGCTTGGGGTGCAGGGGACGAAGTCCCTTGCCGGGGCGTGGGGCAACGCCCCACCTGGAGTAAGCGTGGTGAAACCCCGCGTGGGCCGGTTTTAGTCGTTGAGGCAGGCGATGCCGGGCAGTACCTTACCCTCCAAAAATTCGAGCGACGCTCCGCCGCCTGTGGAGATGTGGGTCATCTTGTCCGCAAAGCCGAGCTGCGCGACTGCCGCAGCGCTGTCTCCGCCGCCTATTATAGTCGTAGCGTCCGTCTCTGCCATAGCCTTTGCGACTGCGACGGTACCCTCCGCGCAGGTGGGATTTTCAAACACGCCCATAGGTCCGTTCCACACGACGGTCTTTGCGCTTCTGACGGCGTCCGCAAAGAGTTTTTGGGTCTTGGGACCGATGTCGAGGCCCATCTTGTCCGCGGGTATGGAGTAGCTGTCCACATACTCGACCTCGATAGGCTTGTCGATGGGATCGGGGAAAGCGCTCGCGACGGCGGTATCCACGGGCAGATATATCTTCTTGCCGAGTTTCTCCGCTTTCTCGAGCATGTTCTTGCAATACTCCAGCTTTTCGTCGTCTACGAGGGAGGTGCCGATTGAGCCGCCCTGCGCCTTGATGAAGGTATACGCCATGCCGCCGCCTATGATGAGGGTGTCGCATTTGCCGAGCAGGTTGTCTATGACGTTGAGCTTATCCGCGACTTTTGCGCCGCCCAAGATCGCTACGAAGGGACGCACGGGATTTTCGACGGCGTTGCCGAGGAATTTGAGCTCCTTCTCGATGAGAAAACCGCTGACAGCCGTCTTGGCAAAGCCGTATTGCACTATGCCCGCGGTCGTAGCATGCGCGCGGTGCGCCGTGCCGAAAGCGTCATTGACATAGATGTCACAGAACTCCGCGAGTTTGGCGCAAAGCTCCTCGCTGTTCTTCTCCTCGCCCGCCTCGAAACGTGTGTTTTCAAGCAGTACGATCTCGCCGTCCTTGAGAGATGCGACCTTCTTATGCGCGTCCTCGCCCACGAGGTCCGTAGCGAACGTCACTTTGCCGGGGAAATGCTCCTCGAGTTTCTTTGCGACGGGCGCGAGCGTAAACTTCTTCGGGTCGTTTTTGAGCGCCTTGGCGATGTACTCCGCCTTTGCCGCGGCTTGCTCGCTCTCGGGAAGAGCCTCAACCGCCTTCTTTTCCTTCTTATTGAGGGAGAAACCCTCCGTGAAGATGTTGTGAGGCTTGCCCATATGCGAGCAGAGGATCACTTTCGCCTCATGCTCGACGAGGTACTTGATGGTGGGAAGAGCGCCGTTGATACGGTTTTCATCGGTGATGACGCCGTCCACCATGGGGACGTTAAAGTCCACGCGGACCAAACACTTTTTGCCCTTGACGTCTACGTCGCGGATTGTTTTCTTTGCCATAAGAGATCTCCTTATACAAAAATTTTTTTGACATTTTATGCGGTATGTCTGCATTTGCCCACATACTTATAGCATTATACCACAACCCCAAACCGTTTTCAACAATCAAACGCGGATAAAAAATATTTTTCGTTGTATGAATATAGGGTATGGTTATATGTAAGAAATTCGTGGTAGTGATGGCATGGAATTGAGAGACGGGACCAGTGAAACCTCGAAACTTTGATGAGAAGAATTGCGACGAATAACAAACGTGAGGCTTAAAAGTCAAGCAGAATATAGAAGCACGGACCGACGCCGAACCGTAAAACATATGCTAAATTTCAGCCTTGCCGAGAAGATAATCTATCGATACGTTGTAAATTTCACTCAGCATGACAAGGGTTTGAAGATTGGGTTCCCCTGTCCCATATTCATAACGGATATACGATTGTTGCTTGATGTTGAGCATATTTGCAACTTGCGTTTGCGTGTAGCCATACATTGACCGTAACTCTTTTAGCCGTTTTGAAAAAATTAAAATTATTTCACTCATACTTGACATGGTACAGCATTTGGCTGTATTATGTAGATATACAGCAGTTTGCTGTAAAACACGTTACAATTCGGAGGATATTTATGAAAAAATTTATCATAATTTTTGTTGTATGCGCGGTAATTGTTACCATTTGTTTAACGTTTACCGCTTGCGGTCTGTTCGGCGATGGCGGTGCACTTTCCAAAAATAAAACATCCACGATAACCGTCTATAACGAATCGTCGAGTTCATCATACGATTTAACGATAGGAAAAGAAGCACATATCGAACCCGTATTTAAGAGTGGGTATTACCTTACGGGTTTTTTTGACAAAGCCTCGGGCGGTACAATGTATTTTGACGTAAGTGGAGATTCCACATCTGTGTGGCAAAAAGATTACCCCACCACATTTTACGCGCAATGGGACGAAATTAAAAATCTTGAAACTATGAAGTGGGACGGTTATTATGATAGTGATTATTATCTCGGTGAGTCAAAAACATTTCCTTTTAATGTTTCAAAACCACTGAGTATGAACGCCGTGCAAGGCAATTATGACAAATCGATTGAAATCATGTTCCAAATAAGGATATCGACCGAGGATGCCTTTGCCAAAGTTGGTAATGATGAGAAAAATGATTATAAAATAGAATTTTGCAACAAAAGCGGGGACGGGCGAGAAGCTTTTGCAACGAAAACATTGTCTACTGTGGGTCACGGATGGCATGATTTTAAATTTACGGTCACTTGCCCCGCGAAGATATTTAAAGGCGATCTTTCAATGTCAGTTTGTATATCCGGACGATATAGGAACGGTTGGTATACAATATATATGAAAGAAATACGAATGGAAATCCGTTTTATTTAAAAATGCAGTGGTAAAAACAGCATTGTAAAGATGCCCGAAAACGCTCCGCTAGAGTTTACGTTAATCGCCCGGACTAGGGGATTTCTCGACTTCGCTATAGATGACATTATAAATATTCTGTTATGCCGAGCGACATGGGGTCCCCAAAATAATTACGAAGAGATTTTTTGGGGTAAAATTGGGGTCTCCACAAAATTACGCAATGATTTTTTGGTAAAGCGTAGCGGAATCCCCTGGTTTTGCCCAAAACGCTCAAACTAGGCGCCACGTAAATATTAAGCCCCCACGCAGGAGTTCAAACCATACACACAATCAAAAAAGCGCGAATGTAGGCGATGTGGGGTCTCCACAAAATTACGCAGTGATTTTATGGGGTTTTAAAAGAGCCACATTTGCGCTTTTTAGCTTGGGGTGCAGGGGGTGAAACCCCTTGCCGAGGGTGCAGGGCGAGTAGCCTGCGAGGGGCGTGTGGGGCGGAGCTCCACGGCTAAATATGCCTATCACGGCAGGACTTTTTGCAAAAATTCGCCTGTATAGCTGTTCTTTACTTTGGCGACCTGTTCAGGCGTGCCTTCGGCGACGATTCGTCCGCCGCGGTCTCCTCCGTCGGGTCCGAGGTCTATGATGTAGTCGGCGACCTTGATGACGTCGAGGTTATGCTCGATGACGACGACGGTATTGCCCTGCTCTACGAGCTGTTGCAGAATATTGAGTAGCTTGCTGACGTCGTGCGTATGCAGTCCCGTCGTGGGCTCGTCGAGGATGTACAGCGTCTTGCCTGTGGAGCGGCGAGAGAGTTCCGTCGCAAGTTTGACGCGCTGCGCCTCGCCGCCCGAGAGCGTAGTCGAGGACTGCCCGAGTTTGACATAGCCGAGCCCGACATCGTTGAGGGTGCGTATCTTGTTTCGTATCTTGGGGATATTTTCAAAGAAGGACACTGCCTCCTCAATTGTCATATCCAAAATTTCGGAGATGTTTTTGCCCTTGTAGCGCACCTCGAGCGTCTCTCGGTTGTATCTTGCGCCCTTGCACACTTCGCAGGGCACGTAGATGTCGGGCAAAAAGTGCATCTCTATCTTGATTATGCCGTCGCCGGAGCAATGCTCGCATCTTCCGCCCGAAGTGTTGAAGGAGAAACGTCCCGCCGTGTACCCTCTCGCCTTGGCGTCGGGGAGGGATGCAAACAGCTCGCGAATGGGGGTGAATACGCCCGTATACGTCGCGGGGTTGGAGCGGGGAGTGCGCCCTATTGGGCTTTGGTCTATGCAGATGATCTTGTCGAGGTTTTCCACACCCAAAATAGCGTCGCACTTGCCCTCGGGGAGCCTGCTCTTCATGAGCAAATTCGAAACGCGCGGATAGAGTATCTCGTTTACGAGCGAGGACTTGCCGCTGCCGCTCACGCCGGTCACGCAGGTGAACGTCCCCAGCGGAATTCGGACATCTATTCCTCTCAAATTGTTTTGGGCGGCGCCTTTCACGGTCACGAAATTGCCGTTGCCCTGCCGCCTCGCGATGGGCACTTCTATCTTGTACTCGCCGCTCAGATACTTGCCCGTGACGGACCTCGGCGAGGCGATTATATCCTCGACTGTGCCCTGCGCGACTATCTCGCCGCCGTGTATGCCCGCCCCGGGACCTATGTCCACGATATGGTCCGCATTGCGCATAGTCTCCTCGTCATGCTCAACGACGATGAGGGTATTGCCGATGTCCCTTAGGTTTTTGAGGGAGGCGAGCAGCCTCTCGTTGTCCTTTTGGTGCAGCCCTATGCTCGGCTCGTCCAGAATGTACAACACGCCCGTAAGCCCGCTGCCTATCTGCGTGGCGAGGCGTATGCGCTGCGACTCTCCGCCCGAAAGCGTAGCCGCCGAGCGCGACAGCGTGAGATAGTCAAGCCCGACATTGTTCAAAAAGTCGAGGCGGGCGCGTATCTCTTTGAGTATCCTGTCCGCTATGAGGTGTTCAGTATGCGTGAGTTCCAGCCCTTCCAAAAACTTGTTCAGCGCGCCTATTGACATCTCTGTCATCTCGAATATATTTTTGCCGCCAACGGTGACCGCGAGCGCCTCGGGTTTGAGCCTCTTGCCCTTGCAGGCGGAGCACGGCACCTCTTTCATATACTTGTAAATCTCCGCCTTTATCATCTCGGAGTCCGTCTCGCGATAGCGGCGCATGAGGTTGGTGGCTATGCCCTCGTACGACGCCTGATAAAAGCCCTTAAAACCGCGCGAGTTGTAGGACATGGGTATTCGCTCGCCGCCGTTGCCGAAAAAGATGATGTCGAGCGCCTTTTTGGGAAGATCCTTGACAGGGGTGTCCAGCGAAAATCCGTACGCGTCCGCAAGCGCGGCAAACTGCATAGTTGCCATGGACGACGTGTCCACAAGCCACCCCGACGCCTTTATAGCGCCCTCGTTTATGCTCTTTTCGGGGTCGGCGATGAGCAGATTTGGGTCTATTTCCTCTTTGAAACCCAACCCGCTGCATTCGGGGCACGCTCCGTACGGATTGTTGAAAGAAAACAGCCTCGGGGTCAGCTCCTCGAAGGACAGCCCGCAATCGGGACAGGCATAGCGCGTAGAGTAGGTCGTCTCCTCGCCGTCCACGTCCGCGACGACAAGCCCTTCGCTGAGTTTTATCGCCGTCTCAAGCGCCTCGGACAGCCTCGCCTCTACGCCCTCCTTGATCACTATGCGGTCTATAACGACGGAGATGTTGTGTTTGACGTTTTTGTCAAGCTCTATCTGCTCGTCCAGCGTATAGTTTATGCCGTCCACTCTCACTCGCGCATAGCCCGCGCGCCGAAGTTGTTCGAGCTCCTTCCTGTATTCGCCCTTCCTGCCTCGCACTATGGGCGCCATTATTTGGAGTTTCGCGCCCGTGCGCTCCATGATGCGGTCGGATATCTGGTCTACGGTCTGCCGCTCTATGGGTCTGCCGCACTTTGGGCAATGCGGATGCCCTATGCGCGCATACAGAAGGCGGAGGTAGTCGTATATCTCCGTCACCGTGCCCACCGTGGAGCGCGGATTGTGAGACGTCGTCTTTTGGTCTATGGATACGGCGGGAGACAACCCCTCGATGTACTCCACCTCGGGCTTTTGCATCTGTCCCAAAAACATGCGCGCGTAGCTCGAAAGGCTCTCGACATACCTGCGCTGTCCCTCGGCGAAAATAGTGTCGAAGGCAAGCGAGGACTTGCCGCTGCCGCTAAGCCCCGTAAACACGATGAGCTTGTCGCGCGGTATCTCAAGGTCCACGTTTTTAAGGTTGTTTTCTCTTGCGCCCTTTATGATTATCTTGTCCATTTTCACCCTCTATAGGTCCAAATATTCAAAGTTTTGTTTAGCGCCGCGCATTGCTCCCCCTCGCGCGTTTTTGCGCTTACGTTGCTCGCCCGCCGCTTTGAAACTTGCGACATCTGTGCGTTTTTGCGCATTTATCATACAGTTTCAGCCAAATTTATCGCCTTTTGCGCTTTTATCAACTCAGCTTTTTGAGTTTGCGCTTGAGCTCGTTCATCTCGTCGCGGAGCAGTATCGCGCGCTCGAAATCAAGCTGTTCGCTTGCGACCTTCATCATGCCTTTGAGGCGCTCTATCTCTTTGGCGATATCCTTCGCGCTGAGCGCCTCGCCCTTCGGCGCCTTCTTGGTTATTTCAAGCGAGTTTTTGATCTTACTCACTACGGTCTTGGGGGCAATGCCATGCTCCTTGTTGTAGGCGTCTTGAAGCGCGCGGCGGCGATTTGTTTCGTCTATGGCGCGGCGCATGCTGTCTGTGACGGCGTCCGCATACATGACCACTCTGCCCTTGTCGTTGCGCGCGGCGCGGCCTATCGTCTGTATGAGCGCGCTCTCGCTGCGCAAAAAGCCTTCCTTGTCCGCGTCCAGTATAGCCACGAGCTGCACCTCGGGAAGATCGAGTCCCTCTCGCAACAGATTTATGCCCACAAGCACGTCGAAATCGCCCTCTCTCAAGCCTTTGACTATGTCCATGCGCTCCAGCGTGTCTATGTCGGAGTGCATATATTTGACCTTGATATTCAGCTCCTTCAAATAGTCCGTGAGGTTTTCCGCCATCTTTTTTGTGAGCGTAGTCACGAGCACTCTGCCCTTATTTTCTACGACTTTGTTTATTTCGCCTATGAGGTCGTCCACCTGTCCCTGTACGGGCTTGACGGCTATCTCGGGGTCGAGCAGTCCCGTCGGACGTATTATCTGCTCCACGACGTCGTCCGCCCTGTCCAGCTCGTACTTGGCGGGGGTCGCGGACATGCACACTACTTGGCGTATGTGGCTGTCAAACTCCTCGAATCTGAGGGGCCTGTTGTCATATGCGCTTGGCAGACGGAAACCATACTCCACAAGGTTATGCTTGCGCGCGAGGTCGCCGTTGTACATGCCGTGTATCTGGGGTATGGTCATATGACTTTCGTCGATGAACAGCAAAAAGTCCTTCGGGAAGAAGTCGAGCAGCGTATACGGCGCCTGCCCGGGCTGTCTGCCGTCGAAATAGCGCGAGTAGTTCTCTATGCCGCTGCAATAGCCCACCTCGCGTATCATCTCTACGTCGTAATTGACGCGCTCGTCGATGCGCTGCGCCTCGATGAGTTTGCCACGCTCCCTAAAATATCTCACTCTGTCCTGCTTGTCCAGCATAATGCGACGGAGTATCTCCTCCCTGTCGCCGCTTATGACGTACTGCGTAGCGGGGAAAATAAGCGTATGTTCGAGCTCGCTCACGGGTTTTGAAGTCACACCGTCAATCTCGCATATTCTCTCCACCGTGTCGCCGAAAAGCTCTATGCGTATGGCGATCTCCGAGCTCGTGGACGGAAAAATGTCGATTATGTCCCCTCTCATGCGGAAAGTGGAACGCACAAAATCCATATCCGCGCGCTTGTACTGTATGTCCACAAGCCTCCTCGCGAGCGCGTTTCGGTCTATCTCGTCCCCCTCGCGTATGGATATTGCCTGCTCGAAGTAGTCCGTTGGTGCGCCCAGCCCGTATATACAGCTCACCGACGCGACGACTATTGTGTCCTCTCTCTCGCACAGCGACGCCGTGGCGGAATTGCGAAGTTTGTCTATCTCCTCGTTTACGGCGAGGTCCTTCTCGATATAGGTGTCCGTGCGCGGAATGTACGCCTCGGGCTGATAGTAGTCGTAATAGCTGACGAAAAATTCCACCCTGTTCTTGGGGAAAAACTCCTTGAGCTCATTGCAGAGCTGGGCGGCGAGCGTCTTATTGTGCGCGATGACAAGCGTGGGCTTGTTTATGCGCGCTATAATGTTTGCCATAGTAAAAGTTTTGCCGGAGCCCGTGACCCCCAACAAAACCTCCGTATTGAACCCGCTTTTCAGCCCCTCGACGATACGCTCTATTGCTTGAGGCTGGTCACCCGTGGGCTTATAACTGCTTACAAGTTCAAACCCCATATGTCAAAACTCTATGTTTACTGTGCGTTTTTATATGTTTAATATCGGTTTTTTGCGATTATCGCTTTTTTGTTTCGCTGCCCTTTTTAGTATTGCCCCGCATTTGCGCTTTTATTTGTCAAGCGATATCGCCCCGCTCTCTTATTTGTTGAGCAATGCGGTCAGCAAAGTCTTGAGCCCCCAGCCTACCGCCGCCGAAGTGAGTCCCGTAGCGACAGCAAGCAAAATGCGGAAAGTGACGTTGGATTTGAACGCCCTCTCCACGCGCGCGAATTGCAGCCCCTTCTTGTGCATATTGATGCAATACACAAGCTCGCCCTTCCTGTCGGAAGGCGTCACGTCAAAATAGTCGTCTATAGCGAGATTTTTTATCGCGATGTCAAGCTCATCCTCCGCGATGTCGAGGTCGAGAGGTATCTGCTCAAATATAGCGATAGGCGTGATGAGACAGCTCCCTCCCGCAAGGTCCGCCGCCTCATATATGACGCGCATGACCGCCTTTTCCTTTTTTGTCAAAACGTGTTGCCTTTCAAGATTCATAAGCCCCTCACAACACAAATTTGATGATGATCGCCGTCACGGTCGCGACTATCGCGCTCCCCAAGAACGCGCCCAAAAACGCCATAAAAAACACCGCGCCGAGTTTGACTGACGCCTGTTTTTTCTCTTCCTTGTCCTTCTTTTCGCCGTAGAGGACGCGCTCCTGCTTTTCGGACGGCTTTGCCTGCACAGCAACTCCCGTCTGCACGGGAGCGACTTCGACGCGCCTCACTATCTGCAAGCAGTACTCGTCGGGCGTGAAATATTTGACGTCAACATATTCAAGATCTTTAAGCTCGCGGATCATCTGCGACAGCTGAATCTTTGTAAGCGAAAACCCGTCGGGCAGCTTTTCAAGCACCTCTTCTGCGTCAATGATCTTGTAGACTTCGGTGTCGCCCGCGATCTCCGACAGGATATCGTACACGGTTTTTGCCTCAATGCCGAGCATATTCCACTCCTTTTATCCCCGCTTTTTTATGATTTTATCACACATCTCAAAATAACGCAATTATTTATTTATCTATAATAGCATTATAAGCAGCGATTTTCTTTTAATAGCGATTTTCTTTTCAACGCTCATATGGTTTTAACAATAAAGGAAGGCCAACATCAATTGCAACAGCCGTCACACTTAATATTGCCTTCCAAACAGCTCGACTTTTTTTCGAGTATCGCTTTATACCAAGCTCGTTTTGTTCAGTATCACGTTGGATATGGCGCCCAGCCCTACGGCGAACAGCGCTCCGCCCGCTACGCACAATATGACGTTGAGCACGCCCGCATTGAGCGGCGTCATCATTGGTATCATCGTGAAGAGCAGCATTCCCGCGCCGAGAGTGCAAAGCACGGACAGCCACACCTTCTGCCTGCCCACGCAAGCTAGCGTCAAGGCTATGGAGACAAAGACGAGAGCGAAGAATATTTTGCTTATCATACAAGCGACTATGCCGCCCGCGCTCGCCCCTACCGCAGCGAGGTCGAAGGACAGCCCCGCCACGGAGCCGCCTATCATCGCGCCGACGAAGAAGAGCAAGAACATTCCGACCGCAGCCGTAAACAACACGACTGTTTTTGAAGTTATGTAATCGAGCTTTTTGGAACGCACGGTGAATATGTTTTTTGCGTAGCCGCTTCTGAAGTCCTCGCCCACGAACACGCATACGAATATCGCGACCAAGAAGTACAGCAGATTGATGTTGCACATGCCCGTGAGGTCCATGCTCATTCCGCCGCCCGCAGAGCCTATCGCCTGCCATACGTTTGTGAACATAGCGACCGCCTCGCCCGTCTCGGGATCCGTTCCGCCCATAAAGGACGTCATAACGAGAATGAGTATTGGGAGCGCAAGGCTTACGCCGAGCATTATATAGACGATGGGCGTCAAAAACATTCTGCGAAAGTCCACTTTTAGCATCGTTTTAAGACGTTTGCCGAAGTCTTTTGCGTCAAATTTCGCGCTCATTTATTTGCCCTCCTTCATAAGGTCTATGTAGTATTCCTCGAGGCTTATCTTCGCCGTCCCGAGTTCCGTCACAGATATGCCGAAATTGCTGAACAGATGACTTGCCACTTCCTCCGCGGACAATTTGTCGTATATTCTTATCTCGCCTTTTTCCTCGTCAAATTCTACGCGGGCGAAGGCATTATTGCAGGCCGCGAGTGCCTTGTTCATATCCGCCGCTTTGAGATAGACATAAGTGGGACAACTTGCGTTTAGCTGTTCCGCGGTCATCTCTTTGAGCATCCTTCCGCCGCGGATAATGCCATAATGGGTGGCGATTTTTTCAAGTTCGCCCAAAATGTGCGAGGATATGAGCACCGTGCAACCGTGGTTTTTGGTGAGGTCGGTGAGTATCTCGCGCATTATGCGCATGCCGTCCGCGTCAAGTCCGTTGATCGGCTCGTCCAAAATCAGCAACTTCGGGTCTCCGAGCAACGCAAACGCTATGCCTATGCGCTGTTTCATGCCGAGCGAGCAGTTTTTGAACTTGTTGCTCGCCGCGCCGTCCATACGCACGAGGTGCAATACGCGGCGTATCTCCTCGTCCTCGTTTTTTATGCCGAGGTTTGCCGCTTGCAACTTCATATTGTTCCAAACGGTCATATCTGGGAAACAGCCGGGAGCTTCGATGAGCACGCCTATCTTACTGCGCGCTTCGCCGTCCTTATGATCCTTGCCGAACAGCTTGATCTCGCCGCTTGTGGGAGGGATAAGCCCGCATATGCACTTCTCCGTCGTAGATTTGCCGCTGCCGTTCTCGCCTATAAATCCGTATATCGCGCCTTCGGGCACGGTCATATCAAGCCCGTCCACCGCATGTTTTTCGCCGAAATTTTTATGTAAATTTGTGATTTCTATCGCATTCATAGTCATCCCTCCTCAATACACGTCCCTACGATACAGCACCACCGTGCCGAGTATGTTGTATATGACCGCCCACACGACGGAGCACGCGAGGCACACGAGTACGGACAGGAAGTTCGCGCTTAGGCAGGCGTACACAGACGAGCCGTACAAGAAGATGTTGAGCGCCGCGCTGTTGCCTACGAGCGCCGCCGCGCCGATTACGGGGATGCCCGTCCCGAGCACAAAACAGAGCGCAATGGATATGCCGAACTTCCTGCGGAAGATGATGTTGATAAACGTGTACAGGCTTGACCAGCCGAGGCTCATTATCATTTTGCCGAGTATGGCGCAGAGGAGCGAACCCGCGTTTATTTGAAAGGACAGTCCCGACGCCGCGCCCGATATCATGCCGCCTATCATATAGGTCACGCACATGCAGATCATCGAGAACGCGCCGAGCAACGTCTTGCTCATCATATAATCCTGCTTTTTGGCGTGAGTCGTGAAAAGTTGCTTGACGTATCCGCTCTGATAATCGTGCCCAATGAAAATGGACACCATTATGCCGCCGAAGATGAACACCATGTTCATATTGGCGTACTCGCCCATATTGCTTATCACATACAGCGGGCTGTCCGCCGCGATTATCTGCCACGCGTTTTGATACATCGCGCCCTCGCCCTGTCCTCCGCCCATGGAGACGAGCGCGGGGATAAACGCGGCTATGGCAATAAATATGTAGAACAGCGGGGTATGAAACAGCCTGTAAAAATCCACGCCGAGCATACCTTTGAGCCTTTCAAAAAAGCTCGGTTTTTCAAAATTAAGAACGTTTGCGCTTTCCATTTTTACAGCGCCTCCTTTCCGCTCATCAAATCGACGTAATATTCCTCAAGTCCGACTTTATTATGCCTTATCTCACTGATAAAGTGCCCGTTTTGCAACAAGTATGCCGAAAGCGCGCTCGCGTCGTCCACGCCGTACACATTGAGATACTCGCCGTCGTTCTCCGTCTTGAATCGTCCCGCAAGCAGTCTCGCCGCACCCTCGGGATCCCGCACCTTTAAGGACGTGTACACCTTTGAAATACCGTCCATCTCCGCCGCGGAGATCTCCTTTATCATTTTTCCTTGACGTATAATGCCGTAATGGGTCGCAATTTTTTCAAGCTCGCCCAAAATGTGCGAGGATATAAGTACCGTACAGCCGAGGTTTTGCGTGATGTCCACGAGGATCTCGCGCATGAGGCGCATTCCGTCCGTATCGAGACCGTTTATAGGCTCGTCCAGAATTAGCAGCGCGGGATCGCCCAAGAGAGCCATAGCAATGCCTATCCTTTGTTTCATGCCCAGCGAGCATTTCTTGAACGTCAGCTTTGCGTTATCCTCCATGCGGACTATTTTCAAGACCCGCTCTATCTCGCCCGCCCTGTCCTTGACGCCGAGGTTTATCGCCTGCATCATTAGGTTGGAGTACACGCTCGAGTTAGGAAAGCACCCCGTGTTTTCGATGAGCGCGCCCACTCTCACTCTTACGCCCGCGTCCGTATACGGCTTGCCGAACAGCTCTATCTTGCCCTTGTCCGGCACGAGGTGTCCGCATATGCACTTTTCCGTCGTGGACTTGCCGCTGCCGTTCTCGCCGATGAAGCCGTATATCGCGCCCTGCGGCACGGTCATGTCAAGCCCGTCCAGCGCGTACATTCCGCGGAAACTCTTTGTAAGTCCTCTTATTTCTATCGCGTTCATAGCCGCCTCCTTGTTTTCATATTTATGTTATAAAACCTTTCGTCCCAAAACGCCACAACACAAAAGCCGAAAAATGTCGGTTTCTGAAAAGTTTTTCATGAATGACCGTCTATATCTCATAAATTCGCTTTTCCCTCGTCGGGCTTGAGACGATATAGCTTGCCGCCTTTTTTTCTGTCGATGAGATAAGTCGCCACAAACACTACCGCGCCCACCGCCGTGATCAAAATGTCGGTCATAGTGTCCGTAAGCCCGCGCTGCGCGCCCTCGTGGACAAGAAGATCCGCAATAAATTCCCAACACTCCCAAATCGCCGCGAAACCCATTGCGATGAGGAAGAGGCAGAATGCTCCTGACGCCTTTGGACACGAGCCTATGTATTTGCGCCAAAAATACAGCATGATTACGGGTCCGACAAATCCCGAAAGACCATGCAGAACGAGATCATACCAGGACACCTTTGTGAAGTAATCAAGCGCGGAGCCTATATCCGCCGCCATAATCACAAATATGAGGAATATGTAATCCACTCCTATGGGCATCTCCGTTTTGAATATCTTCCTCACAATGATAAGCGCAAACGGAAAGAGCGCGCAACCTGCGGCAATGCTGTATCTGTAAAACGAAGTTTCTTTCTCTACGACCGCAAGCACGATAATGACGACAACCGAGCTTAATATCTTAAGCGCGGGGGCGAACCATGTCAAAAATTTCTTTGTGTCCCTCCTTGCAGGACTGCTCGTCTTTTTGTCAGGACCTTTGAGGTCTCCCATTTCCGTATGTTCACTCGGCGTATTATGCTTTTGCATTGTGTCCAGATACGCAGTTTGCGCATTTTCGTTTGTCATTTCTTATTCCTCCGCTATCTGCAAAATTTGTGATTTCTATAATGTTCACATTGTCATTCTGATTTTTATGACTGCATTATATTCTAAATCCTCGGGTTTTATATTTCTATTTTAAATGATTATCACTTAATACACCACAACATGTATCCACATATGTGTCGGTTTGAAAAATTTCCGCCGCCCATAGGACGGCGGATCGCATTTACCTAATTTTCGCTTGCAATTTGTTTTACGACCTTGCAAGGATTTCCGACCGCCACGACGTTTGCGGGAATATCCTTTGTCACGACCGAGCCTGCGCCTATCACCGCGTTATCGCCTATTGTCACGCCCGGCAGGACGGTCACGTTTGCTCCCAGCCAAACGTTGTCGCCGATCTTGATAGGCTTGTCGTTGAACGCGCCTTTCATTCGCTCTGTCGGGTCTATGGAATGGTTGGTGCAAATGAGCTTGCAACCGGGACCTATCAATGCGCAACTTCCTATGTCTATGAAATTTGTGTCAAGGAAGGTGCAATCATAATTGATCATCGCCATACCGTGAAAGCGGATATTCTTGCCGAAGCTGCAGCGGAAACCGTCCTCGATAAAGACATATTTGTTGTACCCTGTCACAAGCTCTTTGATGATCTCCGTCCTTTTGGGATCGGACGGTTTGAGAGTATGAAACTCGTGCAACATATCTTTCACTTTGCTTTGGAAGAGATACACCTCTTTATCTCTGCGGTCAAACTGCTCGCCCGAAAGCGCCTTTTCAAGCTCGGTCATATCTCATTCCTCCACGATTTGAACGGCATACTTATCGTCAAGCCCGCGCTCCTTCAAAAAAGCGTTGAACTCGGCGGCAAGCTGCTCGGCGGAGTATTCGGCGGGCTTTGCGCCTCCGTTTGCGCTGTGCGCATTTATGCTTGCCTGCGTCTTTGCATGTAGCTCGTCGAGTTTCCTCGCCGTATCCGCGTTTGCGTTTGCCGCGCCGCGCTTTATGCTCTCGATCACAAAGCGGCACTTTGCCTTGAAACCTTTTGTGTGAAGGAACTCTCTGAACTCCTTGTTTTCCTCGGAGTTCTTCGCCGCCTCAATATTAGCTTTGTCTTGCTCATGTTGGCAGTGAGCGTTTTCGCCCATTTGCTCAAAAGCCAATCTGAATTTTGCGACGATACCTTTCGTCTTGCAAAACTCCTCGAATTGCTCCGTGATCTCCTGTTGACTTACCGCATAGTCTGCATTGTAGTTTTCCATAATTTTTGCTCTCCTTTTTTGAATATTTTCTTGATTTTTTTGAGAATGGACAAGAAGTATGGCAAGTTGTTTCTCATAGGATCTTGCCGAAAGAAATTCCATGAAGTCATCCATTGTGAGCGCGTCCTCAATTTCTTCTTGCAATTTTACAATTTTGATTTTCTTTGCCATAGCTCCCTCCGCATTCATCGCCTACAATTTAGCACCGCTTTCATAAAAACGCCACAACACAAAAACCTAAAACTGTCGGTTTCTGAAAAATTTTTAAAATAAAAATCATACAAATCCGCGTTTTATTATTGATTTATCTTATACCTTATAATATAATTCAATTATAATTCAAAAATAGCAAAAAGGACGGTTTCGGGATATGAACAGATCCGAGTCGAAGTTCAAAAACACCGCAGTCAGAATGCAGCAGGCGCTCATAGATCTTCTCGAAGAAAAAGATCTCAACGATATTTCCATTACGGATATATGCGAAAAGGCGGGCGTCAACCGCTCCACCTTCTATGCGCATTATGAAAATCTCTATGACCTTTTAAAGGAGACGCAGGAGAGCGCAATAACTGAATTTTTCGATTCGCTGAACTCCGACATAGGCCCGTCGGACTTTTCAAAGATGTCCGCGGACGAGCTCATCTTCATCTCTCCGCAATATCTTGTGCCCTACCTCAAATTCATCAAAAAAAACAGGCGCCTCTATGAGGTCTACAACAACTCAAACGTCTTTGCCGTCGGCGAGATGGACAAGCAACTCATTGAAAATATTTTCGTCCCCATATACGCAAAAAACGGCGTGACGGACAGGCGCGTCGTGGAATATATGTCGCATTATTTCATAAGCGGCGTGAGCGCGATAACAATGGAGTGGGTCAAGCGCGGCTGCGAGGACGACATTCTCTTCATCTGTGAGGTCATCTCCATATGCGTGCGCCCGCAAATGAAGGCGTCCGATCTTGCCGTATGAAAAAGCTGTTCGATTTTTTCAAAAAACCGCCGCTTTGGTTTTTGATAATAGTCGCCGTCATAGCTGTCGCGGCTATGGTCGGCGGGACTTTATTCATGACGCAGGACAGTCTGTCACAATATGCAACGGTAGGATTTGTGTTGCTCGGAGTTATGGCGGTCACTGTCGGATACTTTGTTTACGGTTTTGTAAAGATCTATCCCGATTTGAAGAGTAAAGCGCTCAAATGGTCTCAAAATAAGCCCTTTTTCAACAAGGCGTTGACAGACCCCCTAACCCGCTCGATAATATCGCTCGTCATTTCGTTTGTCATCAATATGGCGTTCGCCGTCTACAACGGATCCATCGGCATAATCAACCGCTCCATATGGTTCGGCGCTCTCGCCGCATATTATATTGTGCTCATCTTGCTCCGCGGGACGATCCTTCTTTACCATATCCGCCGCGTAAAAGCAAACAAGGCGGGACAGTCCGAGCAAACGGCATATCTCAAAAGCATAAAGATTTACGGCAGTTGCGGGGCAGTACTCATCCTGTTGCCCATCGCCCTATCCTTCGCAATTTTGCAGATGGTGCGCGAAGGCGACTCCTTTGTACACTCCGGCATCACCATCTATGTCTATGCCATCTACACTTTTTACAAAATAATTATGGCAATATACAACTTTGCAAAGACAAGAAAAGATGATGACTTCACCCTGCGCGCCGCAAAAAATATAAACCTTGCCCAAGCCATGATGGCAGTTCTCGCCCTGCAAACGGCTATGTTCCATGAATTCGACGCCACGGGAGACTTTGTCCACGTTGCCACAATGAACGCCGTGACGGGCGCAATAGTCTGCGCCTTGACCGCCGCGATCGGCATATTTATGATCGCCATCTCCATCAAAAAAATAAGGACCAAAACTCCGCTTAAAACATTATAGAAACTTTCTTATAGTATTACATTTTCAATCTATCCTGCCTGTGAGGTGCCCCTCTGAAAGCAGTCCGTCAAAGGAGAGTTGACGCATGCCTTCGTACACGACGATAGCAACGGAGTTTGACAGATTGAGGCTGCGCGCCTCGCTTATCATGGGGATGCGCAAGGTATTTTCATAGTTTGCCTTCAAAAGCCACTCGGGAAGTCCGCGCGTCTCCTTGCCGAAGATGAGATAGTCGCCGTCCTTAAACTCCGCCTCGTCATAGCGCCTTGCCGCCTTAGTGGACAAAAAGTAGAAGTGCGGCTCCCCGTCCGCGACATGGTAGCCGTCCGCCGCGTTCGCCCTGTCCCATGCGGTTTTTTGGAAAAAGTCGTCCAAATTTTCATAAACAGTGAAGTCCGTGAGGCTCCAATAGTCCAAACCCGCGCGTTTTAGCGCCCTGTCGCTTATGTCAAAGCCGAGGGGACGCACAAGATGCACCTTGCACCCCGTCGCCGCCGCCGTGCGCACTATGTTTCCCGTGTTCTGCGGTATCTCGGGCTCCACCAAAACTATATTGAACATTTTTCACCTCTAATCATCTTGTTTTGACATGATAAAGTGCCGTTTGTGCAAATATCCGTACTTTTCGCCTCTGCAATTTTTACGGGTTTCGTTTGCAAAACTCTAGAAACCGCGGCATTTTTGCGCTATACGAAAAACTTGTCCGCGATATCTATTATGTCCTCGAGGCTCTTCGCCTGTCCCGCGGCGACGCGTACCGCCTTTGCAATGTCCTTGCCCTTTGCGTAATAGCAGAGGTGCAACTTCATAAGGTTTGCGACTACGCGGTCGGGATTGTAGCGTCTCAAGATCTCGATGTGCTCTCCTATCGCTTTCCGTACGTCAAACTCAAACGGAATTCCCGAAAGTTCGGCAAATATGTACGGTCTGCCAAGCGCGCCGCGTCCTATCATAAACGCGTCCGCGCCGCTCTCCTCTCGCACCCGCTCGAGGCTTGCCCTGTCAACGATGTCGCCGTTTGCTATGACGGGTATGCTCACTGCCTGTTTCATCGCGCGCGTTATGCTGTGATCCGCCGCTCCGCTGTAAAACTGCTCTCGATACCTCGGATGTATCGTGACCGCCGCCGCGCCGCCCTTTTCCGCCGCGAGCGCGCACTCCACGGCAAGCGGTTGACCCACATTTATCCCCGCCCTCATCTTGACGGTGACAGGTTTTTTGCTCCCTTCTTTCACCGCTTGCACAAGTTCGGAAACAAGCGACGGGCACTTCATGAGCGCGCTCCCTTCGCCGTTGTTGAATACCTTTTTGACGGGACAGCCCATATTGATGTCAAATACGTCAAACTGTTTGAGCCTCTCGTCCGCCGCCGCCTTATACATAAACTCGGGGTCGCTGCCAAAGAGCTGTACCGCGCGCGGAGAAGTCTCGGGCGTGGTGAAAAGCAGGTCCTCGCTGCCCTTGCCGCCGTACACAAGTCCCTTAGCGCTTACGAGCTCCGTGCAGGTCAGCCCTGCGCCGAAAACCGCACACAGGTGGCGAAAACCCGCGTCCGAAAAGCCCGCGATGGGCGCAAACAGCAAGTCGCTTTCAAGCTGTACGCCGCCAATATTCATGCCCTTTCCTCTTGCTTGACTTTTTCCCAAAATGCGTCCAGCTCGTCCAGCGAATACTCCGTCATAGGCTTGCCCGTCTCGCTTACAATCTGTTCCAGCCTCGTAAATCTGCGCAAAAACTTTGCGCTCGACTCTTTGAGCGCCATTTCGGGTTCTATGCCGTAAAGTCTCAGCGCGTTCACCGCCGCAAAAAGAAGGTCTCCGCCCTCCTCTGCCCTATGCGCGTCGTCCGCGTCCTTGAGCTCTCTTGTCTCCTCGGCGATCTTGTCCAGCGCGCCCGAGGCGTCGTCCCAATCGAATCCCGATTTTCTTGCCCTCTTCTGCAACTTTTCCGCATAGAGGAGCGCGGGCAAGTTTTTTGGCACCCTGTCCATTGAGTCCGCGGTAGAGGCATACTTTTTCTCCTTTTTCTTAGCCTCGTTCCAGAACGCGAGCGCCTCGTCGGGGTTGTTTGCGTGGTTATTTCCGAAAATATGCGTATGGCGGTCTATGAGCTTGCGGCACAGCTCGGTGAGCATGTCGTAGCTGTCAAATTCGCCGTTTTTCTCAGCTATAAGCGTATGGAAAACCGCCTGCATAAGCACGTCCCCGCACTCCTCGCGTATGTTTTCCGCGTCGCGGGAGTCTATGGCGTCCACAAGCTCGTACGCCTCCTCGATGAGGTTTATACGAATGGACTCGTGCGTCTGCGCCCTGTCCCACTCGCAGCCGTCGTCGGCGCGCAGGCGGCGCATAAGCTCGTCAAAATCGCTGTACCCAAAACGTTTACACTCCGTGAGCGGGCATCCTTCGATGACAAGCGTATCCACCTCCCCGCCGAGTTTAGATACGGTCGTTGAGTGTTCCTTGCCGTCGCTCTCCACCGTAACGGGCACGTCGCCGTAACTGTCAAGCAATTTTGCTTTGACCGCGCACAAAGTTTCCTTGCCGTCTATGCCGTCCACGACGAGCGCTATCCGCTTGTCGAAAAAATGCGCGGCCAAAAAGTCGCGCGCTATGTAACGCTGATAAGAGCCTCTCAAAATGTCGTCAAGTTTCATCCTTTCTCTCCCAAAATCTCACGACGTCGTACAGTTTTTTAAGCGCTTTGCCCATGGGCAGCATGCCAAGCTCATCGCGGCTCACAAGCCCGAAGAGCAACGCGAGCCACACGTACACGAGCGCGCACACGATAAAACCGAGCACGGTCGCAAGGATATTGCTTTTTATGAGGCTGGATATTCCGAGCCCCGCAAGACCCATTATAACACCAAGCAACAGGTTTAAGCCAACATTTTTTTCAAGATGTACGCCGCAAATTTTGCGGAAAGCTATATATGCGCCCAAAAACGCCGTCGCCGCCATAATAAGCGAGGCGACAGCGCCGCCGATTATGCCTATATAGCGCGTCAAAACTATGCTGAGTCCAGCCTTCAAAACTATGGCGACAAGCAGCGATATCACCGCGTATCTCGACTTGTCCAGCGCTTGCAACAGGGACACATATATCTGCATGGTAGCAAGCAATACTATGTTCGCCGCCGTAACGCGCAGCAGATCCACGCTGAGGGCAAGCTGTTCCGGCTTGAGCGCGGGATATATCATGGGCAGTAGCCTGGGCGCGAACACCATGAAAAACGCCGCGCACGGCACGCCTATGAGATAGGCGAGCTTTATGGACAGCCTGCTTTTGACGAGCACTCCGTCTATGTCACGCGTGACCCTCGAGGCGGACACGGTGGGCACTATGACCACCGCGAGCGACATTATGAGCACGACGGGCATATTGACAAGCGAGTTGACGGGGCCCGAAAGCAAACCGTACTGCGCCGTCGCGACTCCCTGCTCTACGCCGCCCCACTTGAGCGCGTTTACAAGTATGATACTGTCAAAAAAGCTGCTAAGCGGCAAAAGTATGGCGGACGCGGCGATAGGCAGCGCCATTTTGAACATACCTCCCGCCTCGGCGCGCGTAAATTTGAGCGTCTCGCGCTCCCGTTTCGCGCACTTGACGAGATAGGTCACAAAAAGATACACGAGCGCGCACACTTCGGACGCGCTCACGCCGAGCAGCGCGCCCATGACCGCCGCCGTCACGCCGCGCGGTTTCAGCAATATCGCAAGCCCTATTCCCGCGCACAGTTTGACCGCCTGCTCTATGATGTTGGATACCGCCGTCGGCACCATATCCAGCTCGCCCTGAAACAGCCCGCGAAAGCCCGCGATCATGCTTACGAGCACCACAGTCGGCGCGATTATATAATACCCCGCGCGCGTCGAGCCGTTGCCCTGCCACAGCGCTATCCTGCCCGCCAAACCTGCCAAAATGGCGCCGCTCACAAGTCCCGTAGCGACAAGCGCGAGCATAGCCATAGCAAAATACTTGCGGGACGGCTCGCCGAGCGCGCGCTTTTCGGATATCACGCGGGAGAGCGCTGTCGGAATGCCCGAAGTTGACAGCGTCATAAACAGCGCGAAAACGGGAAAAACGAGCTGATACATGCCCATCCCTTCCGCGCCGAGTATATTTGTGAGCGGAATACGATAAAGGGCGCCGAGCAGTTTTGCAACTACGCTCGCCACCGCGATGAGCGCCGCGCCGGACATAAAGCGGGAGCGCGACTTGCGCCCCGTCTCCCCGCTCAAAACAATATCTACGCCCGCCTCTATCTGCGCGCTCTTGCCCGAATTCTCGCCAAAATCGCGCATACGTCGTGAGTTTTTGACTCTGAACATCACGCGAGCGCCGCCTCTATGAGCTCCGCGCAGAAGTGCAGATACGCCCTCGCGATGTCGCTGGGCATTGTGGAGAGTAGCAGCGCCGCTCCGCCCACGAGGTCGCCGTTTACGACAACGGGTTCGAGCACGAGATATGCCGCCTCGACGTCCCTACCTTCGAACAGGTCTTTCAACTGTTCGCCGTGCATTATCGCCTCCTTCCTCGCGCGCACCTTGCTTTGAAAACCATCCGTGAGCGTCGCGCCCGCGTACTTCTTTCTGTTTTTGCCTTCCGCGACCGCCACGCACTCCGGGCTGACAAACAGCACATCCGCGTCAAGCGAGTCCGCAAGCAGCTTGCTCACCGCCTTCGCCGCCGCGAGCACGCTCTCGAAACCGCTGTATTTGCGCAGCGTAATGGCGTCGCCGTCTGCGGCGATCTCCATCTCGTCGCCCTCTTTCAAGCGCATAGTGCGCCTCATCTCCTTGGGTATGACAATGCGCCCAAGCTCGTCAATGCGTCTGACTATCCCTGCCGACATAACTACCTCCAAATCGAATCTAGTTTGCCCCGCTTTGCAGGTATTATGCGAAAATGACGGAAACAAAAAAGCGCCTTGAGGGACAATGCTGTCAGCTTTTCCACTCGCGGCGCAATAGCTATTGTATGGATAAAATATATTTAATTATTATCGTATATACCTCATTTTTTTACAAAAATGTGACCAAATAGCGCGGTTTAGTCAAGCTCGAAGGCGCCGGTGTACAGCTGATAATACTTCCCTTTGGCGGCGATGAGCTGTTCGTGGTTGCCGCGCTCTATGATCTCGCCGTGTTCGAGCACGAGGATCATATCGGAGTTGCGCACGGTGGAGAGGCGGTGGGCGATGACAAAGACCGTCCTGCCCTCCATAAGCCTGTCCATGCCCTTTTCGATGAGTTTCTCGGTGCGGGTGTCGATGGAGGACGTCGCCTCGTCGAGGATGAGCACGGGCGGATTTGCGACCGCGGCGCGCGCTATGGCGAGCAACTGACGCTGTCCCTGCGAGAGGTTTTCGCCGTCGCCCGTGAGCATGGTATCGTAGCCCTCGGGCAAGTGGCGTATGAAGTAATCGGCGTTTGCGAGTACGGCGGCGTTTTTGACCTCCTCGTCCGTGGCGTCCAGCTTGCCGAAGCGGATGTTGTCCGCGACGGTGCCCGTAAACAAGTGCGTATCTTGCAGCACTGTAGCCATGGAGCGTCTGAGGTCCGCCTTCTTTATCTTTGTGATGTTGATGTTGTCATATCTTATCTTGCCGTCCGTGATGTCATAGAAGCGGTTGATGAGGTTGGTTATGGTGGTCTTGCCCGCGCCCGTAGAGCCGACAAGCGCGACTTTCTGCCCCGGGTATGCGGTCATAGTGATGTGCTTGAGCACGGTCTTTTCAGGCTCGTAGCCGAATGACACGTCCTCGAACTCCACCTCGCCCGTCCACTTGACGTAGGTCGTAGTGCCGTCCGCTTTGTGGAAGTGTTTCCACGCCCAAACGCCCGTATACTCCTCCGTTTCGACAAGTTTTCCGTCCGCGTCCTCGCGAGCGTTGACAAGCGTGACGTATCCGTCGTCCGTCTCAGGCTGAGCGTCAAGCAAGTCGAAGATACGCTCCGCTCCTGCAAGCGCCATGAGTATGCCGTTCATCATCTGCGCCATCTGCGCTATGGGGTTGGAGAATTGCCTCGAGTATTGCATAAAGCTGACAAGCTTGCCCCAATTCATGCCATAGAAACTGTTTATCGCCATGATAGTGCCGAGTATCGCCGTCGCCGCATACGAGACGTAGGACAGGTTGCCCATGATGGGCATTAGGATATTCGCGTAGGTGTGCGCCTTGCGCGAGGCGTGGCGAAGTTCGCCGTTGTGAGAGTCGAATCCCGCCTTCTCCTCATCCTCGTGGCAGAACACCTTGACGACTTTGAGCCCGTCGATGTGCTCCTCGATATAGCCGTTTATCTCGCCTATCTTGCGCTGTTGCCTCACGAAGTGCTTTCCGCTCTTGCCGCCGACGTATTTTACAATAAACAGCTCGATGACGAGCATGACTATGGATACGAGCGTGAGCACCCAGTTGAGCACCATCATCATTATGAACATACCGACAATTGTAAGCGCTTGCGTGATGAGGTTTGGCAAGCCGTTTGAGAGCAGCTCGCGCAAAGTGTCCGTATCGTTTGTGAAAAGCGACATCAGATCGCCGTGGGTGTGCGTATCGAAGTATTTGATGGGCAATGTCTGCAACCTTTCAAACATCTCGTCGCGTACGCGTTGCAACACTTGGGACGTAATGCGCACGATTATGATGTTGTAGACGTAGTGCAGCCCCGCGCCTATGACGTATATGCCCGCCATAAGCCCCATTATCGCGCCGAATGCGTCAAGTCCCGTGAGTCCGCCGAGTTTTGCAAGCTCCGCGGGATATCTTACGGGATCGAAACCGGACAGCGGCAAAATGTAGTTGTTTATGACAATTGACATCATAAAAGTGCCGCCGATGTTGCAGATGACGTTTGCGAATATGCAGATAATAGCAAAGAACAGTTGAAGTTTGTATCCCTTCAGATAGCTCAGAATGCGCTTGAAAGTGGCAAGAGGACTGCGCGCGCGGAAACGTTTTTTTCCTTGCTCAGAGTCGGACGTCTGCGTTTCGTCGGTTGCCGCTTGGATATCCGTTGACTCTTGCATTTTCACATCCTTGTTCAACTTGTCAGACATCTTGCTCACCTCCTTCTTTATCTCCGCCGTAATTGGGCGTATCGTTTTTCTCAACTACGTCGTCCGCGCTACCCTTCTGCTGAGAGGAGTAGACGTCGCGATATATCTCGCTCGTCTCGAGCAGCTCTTCGTGCGTGCCTATCGCGCTTATTCTGCCGTCGTTCATGACGATAATCCTGTCCGCCTGCTCCACGGAGGATATGCGCTGCGCGATTATGATGACCGTCGTATCGCCGAACTCCTTCTTTAGCCCGTCGCGTATCGCGGCGTCAGTAGCGGTATCCACCGCGCTCGTAGAATCGTCGAGTATCATGATCTTGGGGTGTCTGAGCAAGGCGCGCGCTATGCAAAGCCTCTGCTTTTGTCCGCCCGAAACGTTTACGCCGCCCTGCCCGAGGTCCGTCTCATAGCCCTTGGGGAAGGACATGATAAAGTCGTGCGCCTGCGCCGCCTTTGCCGCGTGTTCAATCTCCTCCTGCGTGGCGTCCTTGTTGCCCCACAGCAGGTTTTCGCGTATCGTGCCACTGAAAAGCACGTTCTTTTGAAGCACCATACCTATCGCGCCGCGCAGATTTTCTATCTTGTAATCTCTGACGTCCACGCCGCCCACTTTTACGGAGCCGTCAAACACGTCGTAAAGCCTCGGAATGAGCTGTACTAGCGTCGTCTTTGCGGAGCCCGTGCCGCCGATTATGCCTATCGTCTCGCCGCTTTTGATATGCAAGTCGATGTTTTCAAGGTTGAGCACGTCCGCGCTGCGGCTGTACGAGAAGTCCACATTGTCAAAATCTATACTGCCGTCCGCAGGCTTTACGTCCGTAGCGTCCTCTTTGTCCTCAATGTCTATCTTCTCATCAAGTACTTCGACGATACGCGCCATGGACGCGCGCGACATGACTATCGTCATAAACGTCATAGCGACCATCATCAGCGACATGAGTATCTGCATGACGTAGCTCAAAAACGCGGTGAGATCGCCCATAGTAAGTCCCGGCGGTGTGTTGTGGTTGTTGATGATGTCGTTGCCACCAAGGAGAATGATGAAGATTATGCACGCGTACACCAATAGTTGCATGAATGGAAACGCGAGGACGATTATTTTCTCCGCGCTGAACTGCAACTTTTGCACCGTCTCGCTGACTTTTTTGAACTTCTTTATCTCGTTGTCCTCTCTGACGAACGCCTTGACCGCGCGTATACCGATAAGGTTTTCCTGCGTGGATTCGTTCATATCGTCGTACTTGTGCAGCATCTTCTCGAAGCGCGGGAAAGCTATCTTCACGCCCACAAGCAAAACGATTATCAAAACGGGCAACGTAATTGCGAATATCACGCTTAGGTCGGGGCTTATGGATATCGCCATGCATAGCGCCATGATGAGCATAAACGGCGCGCGCACCATTATGCGGATTATCATCATGTACGAATTTTGCATATTCGTGACGTCCGTCGTCAGCCTTGTAACGAGGCTCGCGGTGTTGAAGTGGTCGAGGTTCGCAAAGCTGTAATTCTCCACTTTGTAGAAGAGTTTCTGCCTCAGATTGCTCGCAAAGCCCGTGGACGCCGTCGCCGCAAATTTGCCGCTAAGCACGCCGCACAGCAGCGATATCATTGCCATGACCACCATAATTACGCCGCAAACGACGATAAATCCCACGCGGTCATGCATGGTAAATACGGGCTCGTTGATCTTGCCCATGTTGAACCAGAAAGTAAAATTCCCGCTCGTGTTGTCCGCCATGCCGACGTTGACTATCTGCGCCATAACTATGGGGATAAACACCTCAAAAAGCACCTCGAGCGCAACGAGCACTGACGTCCATATGGACGGAGCTTTGTACTCTCCTATGCAGGACGCAAGCTTTTTGAGGCCGCCCTTCGTCTTGGGGATAGAGTAGTCCCTGCCTTGCGCGACCGATTTTTGTTGTCTTGCCATAATCACCTTATATGCCGCGAGCGCGGCATATCAAAAATTTGATACTGTTCAATATATTCCGCTCCCGGGAAATTTACTCCCCTAGGAAGCGCTCCGAGCGGCACTTGTCCCTCGGCACATATCAAATGTGCGTCTGCGCATTGCCCTCAGCGCAATTGCACCTGCGCGCCGTCATTTTGTACGCGCTCACTTAGCTCATATGCGTCACGAGCTTACGGCATGAGTTCACTCAAACGCACATATCCAAAGCCTACTCATCTTCCGCCCGAATATCCCTGCGCCCACGCATTTACGCGCGCATTTATAGATATATCTATATGTTATTTACAATCTAAAATTATAAATGTCAACCGTTTTTTGCAATTTGCCGAAATTTCGCAACGACATTTAATTTTTTTAACATATTTTATGCCTTTTATCGGGTTGGACGAAGGCACGTTAATTTGCTCGGACTGGGGGATGTTTCGACTCCGCTGCGCTTCGCTCAACATGACATCTGATACACGTTGTCATTTCGAGCGTAGTCGAGAAATCCCCCTGTTATTCCCCATAAAATCGCTACGCAATTTTGCGGGGCCCCCGATGACGCTCAGACAAAGGTAACGTTAATCACTCGGACAATGCGTCCGTCAATATAAAGCTCTCACGCAGGAGTTTCGACCATTGCAAACAATCAAAAACGCGAGCGACGGCAAGCATTTGCCTAGCTCGCGTTTTTAGCTTGGGGTGCAGGGGACGAAGTCCCTTGCCGCGGTGTGGGGCAGCGCCCCAACCTGGGGCGTGCGGGGCGAGTAGCCTGCGTGGAGCGACGAAATCTAAAAAGCGGGCGGAGCCCGCGTATCCCAAGCGCAAAAAATAGCGAGCCATGAGCATTTTTTTGCTATGGCTCGCTTCTTGTCAAATGCAGAATTGCGACGCGTAATTAACGAAACGTTTGTCAGAGCTTTCTTGGGGTCCCCGCAAAATTACGCAGTGATTTTGCGGGGTAAGTAAGCGGAGTGGCGCAGCAGCTTGCGGTGAGCCCTTAAAGACCTTGCTACTGGGTGGTCGCGGGCTCTGAGCAAATGCAAGCAGCCGGGGTGTGGGGCAGCGCCCCACGAATAGGCGCTTAGCCCGCTGGAACTACTCGATCATTCTGCGCTTGAGGACAGCCAATCTGAGTAGTTGTCCCAATCCGCGGTGCCGTCCACATACAGGGTGAGCTCGATATAATCGCCTGTAGACTTGCCGTCTTGTTCGTAGACCTCAATGATCATCATGCCGTCCTCGATCGTATAGAAACCTTGATATACGCCCTGTTCGCCGTTTATCATGAGCACCAATATCGCATAGCCTTGCTTGCCATCGGGGACTTTGTCAGGGAGATTGCTTTCGGTGTCGGTTTTGTTATAGTCGTCCGCGGACATAAATTGAACTTCCGCATAAACGTTGGTGTACGGGGTGTACACAACGTAGCTTGCCTTTCTCGCCTCGACGGGAGTCATATCCAAATTGCCTTTCTCGTCGGGCTGTTTATCCACGAAATCTATGAAGTAGAGGGTTGCGTTGTCATATTCGTCGGTGATGAGGTATCTTCCGTCGGGAGTGCCGTCCACGGACGTCATAGCGCCGTAGTTGTTGAAATAGCCGCTGTGCGCGACGCCCAAGCTATCGACGTAAGTAACTCCGTCAAAGCCGTCGAAAATGAACACGCTGCCGTCGTCCGCGATTGCGATCGCTTCATACTTTGCGTTGTACGCGACAACGCCCGTGACGTTTTCGGACGTGCCGTCCAGCTGAGTGAGGCGCAGCCCGTAGGGAGCATACCTGGCTTTGGGCATAAATGTAGTTCCGTCAACGTTCGTTTCAAGCGTGCCGATTTCGATAATATTGTAGCTGTCAAAGAAGTAGTAGCCTAACTCTTTTTCTGTAGCCTCGCCCGTAGTCTCGTCAATCTCGTAAGCTCTGCCGAGGCCGTCAAAGTATGCGACGGCATTTCCAGACGCGCCCATTGTGTAATAATACTCGATAGCCAGACCTTTCTCGGAGCCTTCGACAAACAGCGCTGTGGCTGTTCCGTTTCGAGTCGAATATGTGATATCATAAAACTCCTGCGTATTGCCGTATTCGTCCGTGAATGTGATGATATTGTAGTCTTTATTGGTTGTGGCGATGCTTATGCTGCCCTTTATGACCTCTGAAGTATTATTGACCTCGGCGACCTCGTTGAATCCTTTCACTGTGAGAATTGCGGTGGGCGTTACCGTATCGATACTGCTTATAGCCGACGCTCCATGTTCCTTCAAAAGCCACATATTGCCGACGTAGATATAGAGTTGATAATCAAGATCGGAGCTATACAATACGATTTTGCCCTTCGAGATGATAAACTTGAAGGTCTCATTGTTGGCGCCAAAGGAGTAAATGCCGTCATCATCCACCTCGAGGTCATCATCCGTGGCTACCGCTGTGTCGTCGTCTTTTTTAAGGATAGCCTTGAGCGTTTTGCCCTCGCCTTCGACGGTTATGCTAAGCTTGTGGGGCGCGTTCTTATAAGTAAACTCGAATTCGCCGCCATTAAACGGTTTTGCCTCTGCGCCGTAAATGATGAGCCTCTCTTCCGCCTCGTTCAAAGTGAATTGCAGATCGAGCTCTCTGTCCGTATCCTCGACAAATCTGTACATGCCGCCGTCTATGAAGTAGAATCCTTTATGCGTTTCCGTTCCGTCGAAATATGTCGCAATGCCGTACTTGTCGAGTTGGACCCACTTGGAGACGTCCTCATTTGCGCCTTCTTCGGTGAATTTGCCGTCGGGCAGCGTAACGTTGTCCCTTACGAACACCCTCTGCGTGAATACGTATTCGTCAAAGCGGAAAGTGAATACCATATCGTCGGCGTCCAATTTCTCATTGGATTTGCCGCTGAACTGATATATCCCATTGTCTTGGCTTGTTATCGTGCCTTTCGCCAAAGAGGAGCCCCTGTTCACGTTGCCGTTGTTGTCCTCGCTGGCTCTGAAGAGCTCGGCGTTTTTGCCATCAAGAGTATCTGCCGTGCCGCTTTGTATGCGCAACATCGAATTGACTCCCAATGTCGCGGGATTGACGACGTAAAACTCACTGTATCCAACCTTTTGGAAGTTGTATCCCGACAAAACGAATTTGAAATTTTCGGGAGCGCCTTCGGCTTGCTTGAATGTCGCGCTGTACACGCCGTCCACGATCTTATAGCTGCCCTCAAACGTCTTATTCTTTGCCTTGTCCGTATATTTCACCGTTCCATATGCGTCAAGCTGCAACTCGTCCTCGCTCTGAGTCGTACCGCCTGTTATGGTGAAAGTGCCGCTCCTCAGCGTCGTATTCGGCGCAAGATAGTCGCCATTTTTCGTTTTTATCGCATAGTAGCTTGAAAGCGTAGTTTCAATGAGATACACCGTCTCCTCGCTGTTTAGTGGCTGTGTAGTCGCATTTACCGCTTCGCTTATATCCGCAACGGCGTAGAAGTGCATCTCGCCGTACATCGACATCCACAACATCGCGCGATCTCTGCCTTCTTGCTTGAACATATAAAGTTCGCCCTGCGGCTCCTCGACGCCTCCGACAAGGAAATCCTTTTTCTCTGTGGCAAACGCTTTGGGCGCTGTGCCAAATTCGTCCACAACGAACATCGTGACGTCCTTATCTTGTTGCTTGACTATTATGGATGAATAAGCAAATTCGTAATCCGCGCCTTTAAAGCCGTCTTGCGACGCCGTGTAAGACGCCTTGCCGTCCTCTCCTCCTGTTATGGTGAGGTTGTCGAGTGCATTGCCGTTGTCGCCGACCACGGAGAACGTCAACTCGCCGAGCTTCATCTGCGACGTCGTGATAGTGGGGGTACCGTACCTCTCTGTGCGGACCTCGTCATCCTTATAGGAGATGAGATATTCTTTGCTTGTAAAGAGATATCCGCCGTCCTTTGATGACACCGTACCCTCATTGAAATCGCTGAAAATGACGTTGCCCGCGCTTGTCGTGACCGCCGTCAGATAATATGCTTTATTATTATCCGCAGTGACTATTGCGCCAACGTACTCGCCTGCCTTCTCGGAAGTGCTATACAAATATTTTATATTCACTTGGCTATTTGCCGTGAAGTGCGTAAAGTGCGCGTCTAGACTATTGTTTTCCGTCATGAAATAATCCATGACAAAATAATGCGCCTCTCCTCCGCTCGTCGTGAGCTTGTAGAGCACGGCCGGCGTAGTGCTTTCAAACATCTTGCCGACGATCTCCGCCTTGCCGCTTATCTCAGCGCCATTGCTCGGCTTGTATGTTCCGTTGCCGAAACCGTCCGAAAAGAAGGTGTCGCCGTCCGCGTTTGCGCATTGCACAAACAGCGCGCTGTCTCCCTTTTCTTTGTAATATCTGATGAGCGTACCGCTTGAATTGGCGCCTTCGACATTGGACAGGTCGGCGCTGAAGAGCATAGTATAGTAATCGTTTGCCGAATTGTACAGATTTACAAGGAAAATATTTTCGCCCATGCGGTAATATTGTCCTGTATACTGCGAATTGCCGATGAGTCCGATAGCTTCGTCATATCCGTTCAGAATGACTATGTCTCCGACAAGATAGTTGCCATCTATGGAGTCGCAGTACATGCCCATCTCTTTTCCCGCAAACGCGAAATATATCTCGTCGGGAGTTTGGGGATATTGAACAAATTGGAAATGAAAGTCGATCTGGCAAGACTCGCCGTTTATGACGTCTAAGACTGAAAAGCAGTAGTCCTCGAGGTCCGCGTCATACCAATATCCACCGACATGTTTGCCTGCCTCAAGGGTGTAGGACTCAAGACCACCGTCCGTGGCGACAAAAATCGACATCGGGCTTGCAAGCTCAAGAGTCGCGCCGCCGTAAAGGTCGTTGATCTTGAGTTTATTACCTTCCACAACTTGATTTTCTTCCAAACTGAAGTTTGTCAACTCCACGCCCTGCCAACTCGGATCAAAGGAAGTTTGCTCATAAGCAAAGTGACCGTCCTCATACACGCAGCCGCTGAGCGTTGTGCCCGCCTCGTTTTCGACGTCGAATGAGCCTATAGGATCAGTTTCGCCGGCGCTCGGATTGGGCGTATAAACGCCCTTGAGGATGTCGAGACCTCCGCGGCGCACGTATGCGACGCCTTCCTCATGCTTGGGGATAAACACATAGTCCTGACCTCTTGAGAAGTCGATATACGCCTCGTCATACACGGCGTAAAGCGTGGGAGAGGGTACGGAGCCGTCTACAAGACTGCCCTCTTTGCCTATCTCTATCTCTTTGCCTGCGGCTTCGAAGTCCTTTTCTCCGTCATAGTCCGTGGACCAGCCCGCAAAACGCAAAGTTGTGGGCATACTCACATCGTTCGGCAAGTCGGGCAGCTCGAGCTTTTGTCCGAAATACTTCCTCACCGCGTCGATCTTGCCCGAGACCGCAGTATTGTTGAGGTTGAAACTTATGTTGTAGCCCGAGCGGTCGAAATTCAGGTATATCGTCTTTTCCTTGCTGTCGATGGTAGCATTGTATTCCTGTTCGCTTGACAGCTTGTAGCCCTTGACCGTGGGACGGTTGTCCTCTTTGTTCAAATCCAGCACGGGGCTTTGCGGATCCACTTCCACGGTAAGACTGTCCTCCGGAGAGGAGACATACTTTGCCTTGTCGCTATCCGGCTCTCCATTATCGTCCAAGGGCTGGAGTTTGGGCACCACGATCGCATGCCGAGTCCACCTTGCGTAATATGTGACGTTCGCCTCGGGCATCTCTTTGGGGAGCTCGGAAACTTTGCTCGCAAAGCCGTTGTCTTCAAGTGACCAGCCTCCGAAGAAGAGGTCGTCTTTCTGAGGGTCGGCGGGGAGTTGCGCGCTTATGTCGCTGCCCGCCTCCGCGACGATAGACTGCACCGCGCCGCCGCCATTGGACTCGAATTTGATCTCATATTTCTGCGCCGAGGGCGTCTTTTCCTTGGGATCGCACGCCACGGCGACAGTCATTACGAGCAACAGCACGATGACCGCAAGTAAAATTCCAAATCTTTTTTTCATATTCTTCTCCTTCTCGGGCAATGCCCGAAACAAGAAATAGGCTTTATTTGAAAATTATATATATAATAAAACCATATTGCAAATAAGTCAACCGTTTAGGGCACCCAAATTTTGCATAAATATCGAAAATTCACAATTAAAATCCTTAAAAATGTATAAATTTTTAGCTAATATTCAAAACTTCTGCATAAATTATCCCCATTTCCCAGCAGGATCGACAACAAATTACGACATATTTTCCAAACAAAGTGTAGTTTTTCGATACGGCTGTAAAGATAAACGTCATTGTGTAAGATATCTTGACAGTTTCCTGAAACCGTGTTAATATAAGCGTAAGTTAAGGAGGAAAATATGTCCAAAGAAAAAGAAGACCTGCGCATCATCCGCACCAGAAAGCTTTTGAGCAACACCCTTCTCGACCTTATGCAGGAGGAATCCATTGAAAAGATAAGCGTCATCGACCTCTGTAACACGGCGATGATAAACCGCGCGACGTTTTATGCGCATTTCGAGGACAAGTACCACCTGCTCAACTTCGCTTTGGAGGAGCTCAAAGACACCCTGTACGAGAGTTTCACCCGCGACAACAAGTTTTCCGACCCGAACGAGACGCTGCGCGCGCTCCTCACAATGGGAGCGGACTTCGTTTTTGACAACAAAAACCACATCACAAAACTGCTCAAATTCAATCGCGGCGACAAGGTTTTGGAGACTATACGCGATTCAATTGCAAATTCCGTAAAGTATCAGCTTGGCAAATACAAAGCTACTTATGATTTTGCCATACCCGCCACCGTAATAGCGACGTTCATCGCGGGAGGCATGATAAACACCACCCTGCTCGTGCTCGACAACCCGGGACGTTACACCTATGACGAATTTGTGAAAATGATCTCGGCGCTCACTTTTTCCGACCTCTTCACACCCAAACAGGTCTGAAAGCACAGCAGATATCAAAATTTCAAAGATCCGCCGCCGAAACTATGGCATAATTTTTGAGACGGACAACTGCGTTGGAAAGATTTTGAAAAACACGGCGGGCAAAGGACAAACAAAAGCGAAAAAACCGACATTAAAAACAAACCGCGCAAAAAATACAATCGGACGCTATGTCCGATTTTTTTTAAACTGCTCTCCTTCTCTCTCGCGAAAATTTCATGCGCGAAATGTCAACAATATTTGCATAAACCATTGACAAACGTCCACGGCGGGATTATAATTTTAGCAGTCTATTGGTGAGAGTGCTAACAATCTTAAATCAAGATTGCCAAACACTCTCGAGGAGGCATTTATGAATTTGGAAAAATACACAAAAAAGGCTGTGGAAGCCATCAATAACGCGCAGACCCTCGCGCTTGAGAGGGGCA
>CANPWB010000014.1 GCA_947581925.1 uncultured Clostridia bacterium | reverse complement strand
TTGCCTTCAAAATTGTAGGTCGCGTTTTGATCGTTGATCTTCACCGTGACATCCTTCTTGTTGACCGTGTATTTGGCGTTGTTGACAATGTTGATGGTGTAGTTTTCCGGATCTCTATCCTTTATGCAGGTGATGTCATATGTGCCCGCTGCGGTCGTCTTGCTCAATTCAACTTCGCAGGAAAGCTGTATGCGGCTGTTGACATCAACATTGTCGCCTTCACAGATGCCTGTCGTCTCAACCTTGAGCTGCTCCGGCTCATCTCCGTATGTCGAACTTGCCGATTGCACCGTGACTGTTATCGTTGCCTTCCCTATGACAAACGCTCCCTTTGCCTTATTCTCGGTTTCGGATAATGGTTTATTGTCGTACTCGAAAGTGACATTGTAGTTGTTGTTGTCCCACGTCGGCGTGATGTCATAGCTGTCTGCATTTCTGCCGCTCGCAGTAAGCGTTATGTTGAGGTCGCTGAGTCCCTCATCGTTTGCAAGTTGGCTTCCCGCCTTCAGCGCAATATACTCTGAGTCGCTCTTCGCGTTTTGCTCTTTATAGTTGTATGTCGCCCACTCTTGCTTGAGAAGCGTAACAGTGACGCCCTTCGCCTTGACTTCATACGCTTGCTTGTCGCTGTTGTCCTTCACGGATACCGTGTAGTTTGTAAGCGTATCGAATGTGACTGTCACATCATATGTGCCGACTGCGCTTTCCTTTGTCGCTTTATGCGCAATGTGTACAGCCTTTTCGATGAGACCCTTGTCCGTGTCATTAAATGAGCCGGTGACCTCGAATTTCATTGCCGCAGGATCGTCGCCGTAGGTGCCTTCCGCCTTCGTAATCGAGACAGTTGCCGCCGCTTTGCCAATGCTGAAGTTTGCGGTGAGTTTACCTGTGAAGTTGCCTTGTCCCTCAACTGTTACGGTCGCGGACTCCGTGCCCGCATTCACATTTTCGGACGCTGTTATCTTCACATCGTCTGCGCTTATCGTCACATTGCTGTCCTGCGCGTTCTTGATTTCGCCCAATTTAAGCTCATTCCACGTCGGAACTTGAGCCTGTCCGTTGTAGGTGTATTCGCCTGTGACCGTCAACTTACCTGTCGAGATGTCCTTCTTATTGATGGTGTAGGTGCCCTCATCGACGGTGATGCTGTAATTCTTTGCGGTGCCTGTACCCGTGATCTTGTAGCCGCCGTCCTTATGGGTATTGCCTTGCTCGCGGTTGAGTTTTATGTCAAGCAGGTTTCTGTATGTCTCTTCACCCAAATCCTTATCCGCCTCGGCAAGATCTTCCGCCTTAACAGACCACGTAAGTTCTTTATCCTCGTCGCCGTAAGTAATTGAGATGTCGTCCGCCTTGACGTGTATAGCCTTTTTCTCGATCTTAAGTATAACGTCTTTCTCAAGCGGAGCATGTCCGGAGACTGTTATCTTAACTTTGATGTTATACGTGTCAGCGTCCTTAGCGCCATTGAATGTTTCGCCCTTCAACGTAAACTCATATGTTGCGTTGTTTGCGTCTTCGGGTGAAAGACCGCTGACCTCAAGCGTATGCGTCTTGCCGTCATAAGTTATTGTCAAATCATCTGTATCTGCGTCCTTGATCTTCACTTTTACGTCCTTATATACGGATGCTGTGACATGATATTTGCCCTGAGTCACCGTAATGGTATAGTTCGGCAACAACTGTTGAGCTTCCTCATATTTCATTGTGATCGGATAGTCGTCGCTTTGTTGATCTTTATTCGGGTTGCATTCGTATGAGATATGCGCGTCGAAAGTCGCCTTGTCATCGTTGAAGAACGTAGTGTTCTCATCGAAACTATAGCTATAGTCTTTCTTGATCTCATCGCCGAGTGCGGAATACAAATCGTTCACGACGATCTTGACCTCTGCAGGCGTTATTGAGAAAGCCTCTGTTTTGGTTGCGGTGCCCTCGTAGTTGTCAGTGCCCGTTATGGTGATGACAGGCTTATCCGCTACATTCACGTTGTCCTTTACGGTGAATGAGAAAGTGATCTCTTTCTCCCAGCCCTCCATTGTGGCCGTGATGTCGCTCTTATCCGGCGTGATTGCGCTACCGGTAAAGACATATGACTTGCCGACTGTGACCGTCGCACCCGCGATGCTCTTCGCCTTGACGGTGTACGCATTCTTGTCACTGTTGTCCGCGACTGTCACCGTGTAGTTGTCGAGGTCGTCGAAAGTGACCTCTACATCATACGATCCCACTCCGCTGTCGGTCGTGGCTTTATGCGCAATGCGTACAGCCTTCTCGATGAGGCCCTTGTCCGTCTCGCCAATGTAGCCCTTGACCTCGAATTGCATTTCCTTTGGCTCGTCGCCGTATATGCCTTCCGCTTTCGTCACTGTGACAGTCGCGGCGGCTTTCTTGATTTCGAAGGTCTGGCTGTCGATAGTGCCTTGGAAATTGCCCTTGCCTGTGACCTTGAAAGTGACCGTGCCCGCCTTTGTATGGTCTGTGGTATATGTGATGTCATAATCGCCTTCTGTCAGCGTGAGCTTGTCGCCGCTCTTGACCTCGAGCTTGGGCGCGACAGGCGACCCGTTGTACACATAGCTCTCCGCGTCTTTGACCGTGACAGTAGTGATTGTTGCGGGTTCGATGTCAAATTTGAGCGTAAACTCGCCCGTGAAGTTGGTGGCAACATTGCTGTTTATCTTTATAGTGACAGTGCCGTCCTCTTCAACGGTTATATTGTCGCCATACGTCAAATCATAATATGACTTCTCCAAAGCTTTGCCGCCGAAGTTGATGACAAGCTCGTCATACTTCAGCTGCTCGCCCGTATACGTTTTTGCCTTCAGCTTGTCGCCGTCTGAAACGCCTGCAACGTCTTTCGCTGTGATTTGATACGGGTTGACTTTGAAGTGGAACTCTTTTTGATTGTTATACGCCCCGCCTTCAAGCCACACGCCCTTTGTGAGGGTGACGTTGAGTGTGTATGCGTCGGTCGCCGCGTTCAAGATCGTGCCGCTATGACTGATCTTGACAGCAAAGCCATCAACATCATATTGATCCGCGCTCAACCCAAACAGCTCCAGGAATATGGCTTTCAGCTCCCCTTCGGAGAACTCGCTGCCCTTGTAGATGGCGGACATATCGGTCTTGTCGCCAAACAGATATTGCTTCTCCTCATGATCGCAACCCATGACGGAGCATTGCCTCGATATGACAGTGCTATCGCCCGTCAGCTTGTCCTTGTCCGGATTGGGAGTCCAATCGAAATTGTGCCCCTTGTGCACTTCCATCCAGCTGCCGTGCAAACCTGTGACAGTAAAGTTATATGTGTCAAGTTTATGATTTTCTTTTTCTTGATGGACGCTTCCCGTCTCATATTGCATTGTGAGATTTTTTACTTGCCACGAGGCGTCTTCCGCATTCCAAGTTGATATATAGGTCTTTCCCGGCTGAAGTTGGGCAATTTCACCATTCTCGCCGTGCGCTTTATCCCACACTCGCGCGGTCGAGGTCATAATGGTATAGTTGCAATCATATGCTGCATTCTCGCCTGCAATCATATCGCCTGCGAGCTTTGCGGTCGACGCCGTTATGATCTTCGCAGTGCCTTTCGTATTTGTCGTTTGCACAATGCCTAAGAACGTTTTACCATCCGTAACTTCAAACGTGCCGTTTACAATAAACGTTGCATTGCTCTTATAGCCCGCATTCGTAAGCTGATCTGCGCTCGGATATAATGCACCCGACATCCCGGTTTGTTTGAGCCCTTCATAAACATAAAAGTCTCCGTTCGCAGTAAGAGTGGCGTCTTCTTCCACGGTGAGGCTTGCGCCTGGCATCAATGCAACATTGTTTTCGATTGAAAATTTGCCGGTGCCTTCGCCTTTTGCCAGCTTGATGTCCCAGTTGTATGGGACGGGGAAAGCGAATACGCTCGCTGTAGTGACGACAATAGAGCCGAGCACTTTGAGCGACATACTATTGGCTTTCGCGCTACCTGAAATGGTGAGCTGTGTTCTGCCGATCCATTCATGTCTGTTGTCTCCTGCAACCACGCCGGCTAACTCATCCGAAGTTTTTGTACCGTTTTCTGTCGGCTCCTTATAGAGAATATCGACAAAGCTATTTTCCTCTGTCAGCTCGATGAGCCCCACATTGGAACTGCCCGTGAAGGTGATCAAGGCAATATCAGTGTTGTTATATTGTCCACCTGCATAGAGCTGTGCATGTCCAAAGAGCTCACCTTTATAATGCACTTTGATCCCGCCTGCACATTGCACATTTACAAGAGAATATTGGCTGAATGGGCTTTGGTTTGCGAAATAGAGTGCCGCCGTGTTGCTTCCGCCCGCAAAGTCCAGCACTACAAAGGGCTGTAAGAGTTTTGCACCTTGCATTACTTCGATGGAACCACTGCCTGTCACAAGACCATATATATCAAGTGTGCCCTCGTTCTCTACATTGATCTTGCCATCATTGACGATTTGACAATACGTCCCCATGGTTGCACCGGAGTACGCTTGATAATCTTGACGATTCGTTATACCTCCAAGTGATAACTTGCCTCTTATGGTGATAGAACCATTGCCTGAGATCGTCAAAGTGCGGAAAGGATCAATATTGCTTTTCCACGCTAGTTTGGAAGCTGTGCCGCCGTTTTTATTTATTGTACCCTCTTCGTCAAATGGCAAAATAACGTTGACACCTTTTGGAATTGTAATTTCACTGTTTACGCTCGCGCTTTTGAGAATATAAAGTTCGGGGTTCGGACTCTTTTCTGCGCCATTTAACGCCTCTTCAAATTCATTATCACCGTAGAACGCACCGCCGTTGCGGAAGGCATATCCCTCATTCTCGGGTGCAAGCACTGCGGAAATGTTCACATTGGAGACTCCTTCTCCGCCACCACCGTGGACGGTGTAGGTGAATGTTTCTTCCGTCGAGAGAAGATTTGTGCCATCGCTCCAGCCGTAGAATTTGTTGCCATCGGATTTGCTCACCGAAAACTCGATTCTAGTGCCCGATGTGACGTTCTTCTTGTTGTTTTGCGTCTCCTCTTCCCCGTTGATCTTCGCGGTGACGGTACCGTATCCGTCTTTGCTGCCGTCGTCGTTTTTATAGATTCCCCAAGAAACATCGCTCGACCCTTGATAGAATGCGACGTTTCGCACAGACATGACAGTAAAGTTTGGAACGACTTTTTTGCCGCTAATATTATTTGCGTTTGTTAAATGTGCAATATAAACATCGTGCTCAGATTCCTCTGTTAACATAATGCTCGCGGTACACCATCCGCCGCTGTCCCGCGTGATTGAAACTGAACTCGTGCCCGTCCCGAGAATGCAATCGGCATGAGTAGCGATATCGAACTTTGTTGCACCTCCGGCTAAAACTGTAGCACTCTGTCTATTTTGCACCGTTATCGATTGAGTACTATATAAAGCAAGGGAAAAATGGTCATTCCACCAATTACCCTCTTGTCCCCACAGCCAACCGTCCAAATAGAATTGGAACATGAAGACGCCTGAGCCTGTCACTTGAAAATGCAACTGCGAAACGCCAGCAGGGGGAAACTTATCATCAACAATCTCGGGATAGGAACGACCCGAAGTATACGCCACTCCTCCGTCAGCGGCGAATTGCGGATCGAGATACCATTGATCTTTTTGGCTTTCGGTACTGTCATTGACCGTCATGCTGGCGGAATCTTCGGAAATAAGACCATTAAGCCCGTTTTCGTTCGTCAGTTTCACATGGATGACGATGGGCTCGACTAAATAACCATCCCCATAGTCGGGCGTGATGACGATATCCGTATTCACCTTGATCTCGGGAATGCTGAGCACATAGACATCGCCGATCTCTTCCACAGTAGTAGACTCATCCACGGCAATTTCGCCCGTCGTGAGATCGCGTTGCCTGCGCACGGAGACCGAGTAATTTTGCTGCTCTGCGTTTTTGAATTTTTCGAGCTCGACCGTGAGGGAATCTTCCTTTCCGTAAGTAAGCTCCACCGTTGTTTCGCGGTCACTTGCCGTTATTTCTTCATCATCCTGCGCCACACCGCCTACCTTGGGCGTGAGCGTCGTTTCCGGCATGGGTGCTTCTTCCAAAAATGTGACGCCAAGGGTAGTAGGCTCCAAATAAAGATACTCTTTGTTTTGTTTATCAATATACCATCCCTCGCTATCATCCGACGGCGATAATCCTAAAATACCATGGTTACCATTTGCAAGGTATTCGAATTTTTGAGAAAATCTCTGCCTATTCCAACATTTCCAAAATGCTCCGATTGAAAAGTTTGAACGGCCTGAATGATAGATTTGTGGAATTGGTTGGTTTTCAAATTTGTTTGCTTCTGCCGTATTTGTATCATAAAAAGTTCCCATCCATCCATTAAAAATCGCATCTGTCGTTTTCTGTGGATCTAACGATGACGCGATATTTGTCTTTGGGACGGCGAGAAAGGTTGCGTAGTCGGCATTGTAATATTCAACTACTTTGCCGATAGACGCAATCTCCCTTTTATAATATCGCAAAGGAATTTGAAAAGCTTGATTGCTCTCTAAATGAAAACCGTGTTCAATTATTTGCGCTTCGGTAACGCTGTTGCTTCCCATGAAGAAATAAACGTCACCGAGGTCGTCGTTGTAGTTCACTTTGAGTTGTGCAGCCGCCTTTTTTGTTTCGTCCTCAATTACGGGAACAAACGAAGTATACAGCCCCGTCTCCGAAAAACTTTGGCATTCGTCATAAGAAAAAGTATCGTTTGCCTTCATGGAGACAGCAGCGAAAACTGCTGTATTTTTATCGACAGTGGGCGATTGCGCCGTTGCCCAAAATTGAAAAAGATATTTTTTCGCATCGGTCGCGGTCGCTTTCAAATGTAAAAATTGGCCTTCGGAAATCGTGATCGGGTCCGAAGTGCCACCCGCTTCGACTGGTGTATATGTCAAACCCTCCGCCGTTTGGTTATTGGACACGGCATATTCGACCTTGCCGTTGGCGTCCGCATGAATGGTGACTGTGACGCTCTCCTCATCCGCATTTGCCGCCCCGTTCGGCACATTCACAAATGCAAATGTCAGCGTCGCCGCCACAACCACAAACAGCAAAATCACAAAAATCTTGCTCATCTTGTTTGTCTTTGCCATATTCTCCTCCATATCTTCACCCCAAAAATTTCGTTCCACTTGCACATCGTTCCTACACGTCGCACCGTCGTCACTCAATTCTTCGGGGACCCCGATTTTTTCAATCGAGCTTTTTGGATTTTTTTATTTTTTATATTGTTTTTATTTTGTATCTATTTACGTTTTTTATTTATATACGTACGCACATACGCGCGCAAACGAAAAATAGAGGGTCTATCCCTCTATCTCATCGTGTTTGTATCTGTTTTGTTCGGATTTTACTTGGAGAGACGCCTGTGCGGCATATACAACAAGTACCCCCCCCCCGTGTATGAAGGAGCGGTCACATTGTGCATAACTTTGTCCGCTTTCTTTGTCATCATTCTCTCCATTCCTTTGATATGTCCCCTCTTCCGCTCAAGGCGCCCCTTAGTAAGGGGAGCTGTCCGCTCTATGGAGCGGACTGAGGGGATTGTGGCCATACCCCTTTTCGTGCCGTGACTTCCTTTGCATACGGAAAAACACGTATATATCGCTACTAATTGCCATAATATTGCACGATTGAACAAATATCAAGCGTTTTACACAAAAATTTTCAATTCTAAAGAAATCTTAAGATTTCCACCCATATTTTGCCCCAATTCTAAAGATTTCTTTAGATTTCTCCCCTGTTTTTATCTCAACTCATCCCCAAAAGCGGGTTTCCTGCTTGTTGACGATCGAAAGCGCGTTGCGCCACTTTCCTTATCCTGCACCCCATTGATACAAAAATCTGCCACTATTGCTATATTAAAAGCGGTCTGACCATCCGTCAAACCGCTTGATTCTGATTCTCAATGAATACCCGCAGAATAGCGCGGTTTTACACGCGGGACATGTACTCGCCGGTGCGCGTATCGATACGAATGGTATCGCCCTCGTTGACGAACATGGGCACCATAAGCTCATAGCCTGTCTCAACGGTTGCGGGCTTTGTGGCGTTGGTGGCGGTGTTGCCTGCGACGGCGGGCTCGCATACGGTGATGAGAAGTTCGACAAAGTTCGGCGGTTCGACGGAGAATGGAGAGCCCTGGAAGAATTTCATCGTTACGGGCATATTCTCCTTGACGAAGTTGAGCGCGTCCTCGACCTGCGAATGGTTGAGGGGTATCTGCTCATAAGTTTCCTCGTCCATGAAATAATAGAACTCGCCGTCGGTGTAAAGATATTGCATTGTCTTTGTCTCGATGTGAGCAAGCTCGAACTTTTCGGTGGGGTTGAAAGTCTGCTCCAAAACAGCGCCTGTGACGACGTTTTTCATCTTCATGCGGACGAAAGCCGCGCCCTTGCCGGGTTTTACGTGCAGAAAGTCAACAACGGTCATAATCTTGTTGCCGTCATAGAGGAAGGTCACGCCCTTTCTCAGATCGCCTGCCATAACTTGTGCCATAATATGATTCTCCTAAAATAAATTTGTATCGGTAGGGTTTTGCCCTAAGTTTTATTGTAACACGCAAATTTCCGCTTGGCAAGAGCAAATACCCCTTAAGGCGCAAAATCTCTCGCATCCCGCAAAATTTGCACTATGTTTTTGCCGTCGTTTGCCTTATGCGGGCAGAATGATCAGCTCCGTATCCAGCCTTGACAGCTTGCCCTCGCCCACGACGAGGGTATCCTCTATGCGCACTCCCATCTCGCCTGCGATGTAGATGCCGGGTTCTATGGTGACGACCATGCCGTCCTCAAGCAGAGTCTGAGTGCCTTTGCCTACGCGCGGCTCCTCGTGGATAAGCGTGCCGACGCCGTGCCCCGTGGTGTGTACGAATTTGTCTCCGTAGCCCTTTTCGGTGATAAAGTCACGGCAAACGGCGTCGAGGTCGTGACAGGATATCCCCGCTTTTGTCGCCGCGATCCCGCGCTTTTGCGCCTCGTACACGATGTCGTAGACCTCGCGCTGTTTTTCGTCTATGTCGCCATATGCGAATGTGCGCGTGAAATCCGAACAGTAGCCGCCGTATATAGCGCCCATATCTATGGTGACGAGCATGCCCGCCTCGAGTTTTTTGTCTGTGGGGACGTGGTGAGGCTCCGCTCCGCTCACGCCGAAGGCGACTATGGTGTCAAAGGAAAGCCCCTCGCCGCCGTGCTCGAGCACGAATTTTTCTATGAAATTTGCGACGTCAAGTTCGCTCACGCCGCCCTTGACCCACTTGAGCACCGCTTCATAGCAGTCGTCGATGATATTAACGGCGCGCTTGATGAGCGCTATCTGCTCCTTGGTTTTGACCATTTCGCTCATATTCGCCTCTTATTTTGCGTATTGTACGCTTCTGACTTCGCGGATGACGTTGACTTTGATCTGCCCCGGGTACTCCATCTCGTTCTCGAGCTTCTCAGCGATATCCTTTGCGAGGAACACCGTTGCCTCGTCGTTCACCTGCTCGGGCTTGACCATGACGCGTATCTCTCTGCCCGCCTGTACCGCGAACGTCTGATCCACGCCGTCGAAGGATTTTGCGATATCCTCAAGCTTTTCGATACGCTTGACGTAATTTTCCAAAGACTCGCGCCTTGCGCCGGGACGCGCGCTGGAGATCGCGTCCGCCGCCTGTACGAGCACCGCGTCTATGGTCTGCGGGTCTATGTCGCCGTGGTGCGCGGCGATAGCGTGGATGACCTCGTTGCTCTCGCGATATTTCTTCGCGATATCGACGCCGAGCTGGATATGCGTGCCTTCAAGCTCGTGATCGACTGCCTTGCCTATGTCGTGCAACAATCCCGCGCGCTTTGCGATCTTTGGATCTATGCCGAGCTCCGCCGCCATGACGGACGCCAAAGACGCGACCTCAATGGAGTGCTTGAGCACATTTTGGCCGTAGCTCGTGCGGTATTTGAGCCTGCCGAGTATCTTGATAACTTCGGGATGCAAGCCGTGTACGCCCACTTCAAATGCCGCCTCTTCGCCCGCTTCCTTGATGCTCGCCTCGACTTCGCGGCGCACTTTGTCCACCATTTCCTCTATGCGAGCGGGATGTATACGGCCGTCCGTGATGAGTTTTTCAAGCGTTATCCTTGCGACCTCGCGCCTGACGGGATCAAAACTTGAAAGCGTGATGACGTCGGGAGTGTCGTCTATTATGAGGTCCACGCCCGTAGCGCTCTCAAGCGCGCGGATGTTGCGCCCCATACGCCCGATTATCCTGCCCTTCATCTCGTCGTTGGGCAGGGATACGACGGATACCGTGTTTTCCGTCGCGTGATCTGCGGCGCAACGCTGTATCGCTTGCGAAATAATGTTTTGCGCCTCCTTCGTGGCGTTTTCCTTCGTCTCGGCAATAATGCGTTTAGCGTCTTGCGCGGCGTCCTTCTTCACGTCCTCGAGGAGCGCGGATTTGAGCTCCGCCTCAGCTTCCTCTTTTGTCATAGCCGCGATACGTTCAAGCTCCTGCTGCATCTTCTGCTGCGCGCCGCCGAGTTCCTCCTCGATGGCTTTGAGTTTTTCCTTTGTCTCGTCAACTTGTTTTTGAGCTTTGTCGAGCTCCTCAGATTTGCGATCGAGGGACGCGTCTTTTTTGTCCTGTTGCTCCTGCCTCTTTTCGAGGGCGGATTCGCGCTGAGCGAGTTTTGCCTCTGTCCGCTGCCACTCCTGCTTGCGCTCCTTCGTCTCATGCTCGAAGTCCGCGCGCATCTTCTTGCGCTGCTCTTCCGCTTCGAGCAGTCCGTCTTGACGGATGGTCTTTGCTTCCAATTTTGCTTCTTCGATAATTCTTTTTGCCTCTTCGTTGGCGTTTCCTATCTTCTTTGACGCATTTGAACGGTAGACAAACAGGAAAATTACGCCGCCGAGGAGCGCGCCTACGACCGCGCATGCGACAGCGATACCCGCCGCCGCGCCGCCGCTCAAGGCTGAAATAATAGAGTTGAATAGGGTCATTTTCGACCTCCGATTTATATAATCAAAACCATGCTATAAAAACCGTGCTTAAAAACACAAAAGGCATTCGTTGCCCTGCATCGACCATTTTGCACGCAATCGTGCTTCGGGAAACTCCCAAAAAAACCAATGATAATCTATACAGTTATGTTTCTATATTATAGTTTTGTCATATGGTATTATATCCCATTATATTTTCAAAGTCAATCGCTGCACAAAAAAAGTTGCGAGGTAAACGCTTTTTTGACGGCAAAGAAAATTTTACGCTTAAAATCCTTGCTCAAACGAAAATTTTCGCGACATCTTGTCCCGACATGAGTCCGTTGAGAAAATAGATCCTTCATTATCGAACCAAGTCGTAACAGGCAATAAATATCGCGTTTGCCGCGCGGGACAAACATATTTTGGGCAAGCGAAAATTTGCGCATAATGACAAAAAGCGGTTTTATTTCCGCTTTTTGGTGTGATAAACATAATATTATGCGATATATTAGGCGTTTTTCAAAATTTTCAGAATGTCTATGCCGTCGTCTTGCGCGACTATAGACGCGGCGACTTTGTCAAAGTTGAAGATGTACTTTGCGGCTTCAAGCACGTCCGAGGCGGTCATAGAGTCTATGCGCTCTATCCTGCCGTCGAGGTCGTAAAGCTCGCCCGTCTCGAGGCAATAGGAGCCGAATGTGCGCATCATGGACGCCGTGCTCTCCTGCGCCAATACAAGCGCTGTTTTGAGTTGCTCCTTGCCCTTTTTCAGCTCCTGCCGGGTGACGCCATCCTTGAGGAGGAGGTCTATCTCTCCCCTTATCGCTCTCACGGCTTTTTCAACGCTTTCGGAATTCGTCGCGGTGTAGATGATGTACGCGCCGTTATTTTTGTACGTAGACGGATAACCAAGCACGGTGTAACAAAGCCCCAACTTTTCGCGTATGCTCTGGAAAAGGCGGGAGGACATCTCCGTGCCGAAGATGACGCTCATGAGCTGTACGGCTATCATGCGGGGATCCGCAAAAGCGTAGCACGGAAACGCAAAGGCGAGGTGAGCCTGCTCGATATGTTTTTTCTTTCTTGTCAAGACTCCGTTTATCGTTGCGTGAGCGACTTCCTCAAAGCGCGTGCCCGACGGATTCATCCTGCTTTCGAAGTACTTCTTCATGAGTGCGACCGCGTCCTCTTCCGATATGTTCCCCGCTATGGAAACGACGGTATTTTCGGGGACGTACGTCCGTCTATGATATTCTCTGAGCGTCTCGCTCGTCATTGCCGTAAGCGTCTTTTTTGTGCCGAGGATGGGTTTCTCAAGCGGATGTCCTTTGAAAAACGCGGTGAGGAGCCTGTCGAGGCAGACGTCATCGGGGGTGTCCTCGCTCTCGTTTATCTCCTCTATGACGACTTTTCTTTCCTTCTCTAGTTCCTCGCTGTCGAAGGCGGGGTTGAAATATAAGTCGGCGAGTATCTCCGCGCATTTGTCCGCGTTTGAATCGAGGGATACGGTGTGGAAACAAGTGTAGCTCTTTGCGGTGTACGCGTTTATCTGCGCGCCTATGCTGTCTATGTCGTTGACGATGTCAAATCCCGATCGCGTAGACGTGCCCTTAAAGACCATGTGCTCGATAAAATGCGATATGCCCGCAAGTTTTTCGCTCTCGCGAATGACGCCCGCGCCCACGAATACGCCTATCGCGACGGAGCGCACCGTCGGATCGTAAACGTGCACAAGCTTTGATCCGCTGTCAAAAGAAATGAGTTTTTGCATATGCACATTATAACACATAGTTTTTATTCGGCAAACATAATTTGTAACATGAAAGAAAGATATTTTCGCGCATTTTGGGCAAATTTTGTCATAGTTGCCGTGCTTATAGGGACATTCGCGGTGGCGACCGCCGCTTCTATCCCGGACATAAAGAGTTCCGCCGTGGCGGGCAATGCCGCGATCTACGAAGGCAGCGAGGAGTCGGGAGGCGTCGCGCTGATGTTCAACGTGTACGAAAATGCCGAAAACGTGCAAAAGATCGCGGATATCCTGCTCGAGAGAGGCTACTCCACCACCTTCTTCATAGGCGGCAGCTGGGCGGCAAAAAATCCCAACACCCTACTGCGCATTGCGGCGGCGGGATTCGAGATCGGCAATCACGGCTATCTGCACCGAGACCATTCTGTGCTCTCGCTCAAGCAAAACACGGACGAGATACTGCTGACGGAGCGACTCATAGACAGCGTGCTGTCCTCCCTGCCCCACTATAAAAATTGCAAGCTGTTCGCGCCGCCGTCGGGCAGCTTGGGCGACAATATGTTCGCCGCGTGCGCAAAGCTCGACTACCGCGTGATAATGTGGACTCGCGACACCATAGATTGGCGCGACCACGACGCGGACGTCATCTTCAATCGAGCGATAAAGGGGCTTAGCGCGGGCGACCTTGTGCTTATGCACCCGACGGACGCCACGCTTGAGGCGCTGCCGCGCATACTCGACTATCTTGACAGCGTATACCTGCACGCCGCAAAAGTTTCTGACGTCATAGGCGCCAAATAATACTTAATGCGTCCAATAGCGACAAAATATTTGCCGCGTCACTCCCTATAAACAGAATAAAGCTTGCCCTACTCCGAGCTTACACAAAAAATGCCTTGCATATGCAAAGGCATTTTTTGTGCCGTAAATCTTTAAAAGCGCTTAAAAGCGCGACATGTGTTTGATTTTTGCGTATGTCAAGGTCGGCGAGAACGTATCACTTCGTCTCCTTGAGCTTGAGCGCGAGGTCAATGTTTGCAACCTCTATGCGCAGATACATCGTCTCTGAGCCGTCATCCCCGACGTATCTCGAAAATATTGCGAAAGGCTGTGTCATGGCGCTGTGCGCGGGTTCGCCGCCTATGTAAACGGCGTCGTGAGTCGTGCCGTCGCTGCCCTTCAGGCGCACAAGGTTATATTGCCAATCCACGGTGAGCGCAAGACTGACTTCCTCGGGTATGATGTCGAGAATATCCGCGGGCAGACGCATACTTTTGCCGTTTGTATTCTTGTACTGCTCTCCCATCTTGAGAACGGCATTTTTGAGTTTCTCGTCCTTAAAGTCAAGCCCGGCTACATTCAATCCTACGGAATTCTGAACAAGTTTAAGAGCTCCTTCAACGTCCCCTTCGAGAAAACGCGAGATGAAACCCGGAAACATAGGCTCTACGTTTTCGTTGAGCCCGTCGGCTATATCCGTATTTCTCAATTGCGCGGCGAGGCTGTCCTTAGAAAAGTCAGGCATAAATTTGCCGAGGGTGTCAAACAAAGAATTTAAGCTCAGCGATATGGTCTTGAGTTGTCCATGTACGGTGCCGTCCGTCTCGAACTTGAAATACGTCTCTTCCTTGTTCAGCAATAACGCGAGGGCAAGTTTCGCTGTTGCATCTCCCATCAAGTTTGTTTTCTCGGTATCCAACTCGTATATGCGCGTCTCTCCGAAGGTCGCGGGAGTGTATGGAGCATTTGTATTCTTCTCGTCGCATGCCGTGGCCGCAAACAGACAGGAGGTCATTATTGCCAGCGCGAAGACGGTCAACAAAATTTTCGTAAATCTTCTCTTCATAACTCTTTGCCCTCCTCTCAATAATTTATGGGCGTAAAGCCTTTCACGCCATCAAAATATGCAAACGTCGCGACTTCCAAGCTGTCTGCCGCCTCTATCTTGTCCGCGATACCGTCTACGTCCACGCCCTCTACGCCCGTATACATACGTCTCAGCTGTTCGAGGCGCAGAGCCTTATAGTTCGCAAGCGCGTCCGAGGACGCATACCCGAGTTTCTCAAGCAGCTTTTGCGTCTCGCAAGCGATGATAGCGTGCCCTAAATTTGACGGGTGCGTCCAATCCGTGAATATGAGCTGCCTGCCGAGGCAGTCTCCGTCGAGCCTGACGTTGCCTTCCTCGTCTTTATCCATCTTAGTCACGCGATCGAACGCGGCGTTCACGTCAAGCATATAAAAATTCTCTGGCTTATACTCTTCCATATACTTGACGATTATGTTGTTCAAGACGGCGAGCAGCACGTCGGTCATCTTTCTGAATTGCGATATCTCCGTGATCTTCTTTCCCGCCTCGCCAAAGCGCCCCTTGACATCCGTCACGTTTTTCAGCGCATTTATGACGGAAGAGCGCAAGTGCGACGAGCCCTCATAATACGGGTCGTACACTGTCTGGAAAATTATCGTAGCCTTAGGATTGAGCTGTCTCAACCTCGCTATCGCGTCGATTATATCACGATATGTGGGCGGGAAATCGAAATATACGGGCGAATTTTTATTCAAAGTGCCGTCGGAGTAGAAATTCGGGCGGTAATTCGCGCTGTCGCTTTTGTCAAAAGGCATATACACTGTCCTGCCGTATTCGTCAAGCAAAGGCTCTCCGTTTTCGTCCACATAGGGCTCGCGACTTCCCGTGTACATCCTGTCGAGGAGGGTGTCACCCTCCCCTTCCTTAAAGCGCTCCTCGAAATCGGGCTGAGCTACCTCATAGAGCAACACACCCAAGTTGTACTGCAAAATGTTGTTTCCCAACACGGAAATGTGGATGATATCCGCCTGCTCGAGGTGAGTTTTCATAAGCGCGGCGTTCTCGCCCTCGCGGTAAAGCATGCCGAGGAGCCCGCCTACGTCATCGTCCGACTTCATCGCGTACGATGACGTCTTATGCCCCGAGACGGAATGATTGAAATATCGCATGCCGTTGATCTTGCCTACGACCGCGAAGTAGCCGTAATTGTCGCGTTCGGCAATCGGAGAAGGCCCTATCAGCGCCTCTGCAATGGAATCGCCTAAATACACGATAGTAAGCGGTTTTTCTTCTGCAGTGCAAGCCGTAAACGTCAGGCAGCATGCGATGACGATGAGGATTGCGACAAGCGCCGCCACGATCTTTTTTGACATAGTCTTTCCCCCCTGTTTCGATCGAATGAATGTTTGAAAACTTTATTCTCTTTCGCGATCTGTCCCTCTGTAGAGGCGAAATTTTTGGGTTTAACTTTTCAAGAGTTGCAATACACGCGCCCGTAAAAACTCCGCGACGAATTTACTCGCTACGCCGATTTTTTCTCGCTGCGTCCATCTTGCGATTTTGATTGTCCAACTCGTTTTTTGTCATGTCCTCTCGACAAAATACGCTCTCGCCATCTTCTGCTCGCGGATGGGTCTGTCGTTTCTCGACGTGGGAGTCAACGCTATGCCGTCCACGGTATCCATTCCTTCCACGACCTTGCCGAATGCGGCATATTGTCCGTCCAAAAACTTTGCGTCCGCATGGCAGATGAAAAACTGCGACGACGCGGAATTCGGGTTCGAGCTGCGCGCCATGGAGATGACTCCCCTCTCATGCGAGATGGGATTTGAAACGCCGTTCAGCGCAAACTCGCCCTTTATGCACTCCTTGCTGCCGCCCATACCCGTGCCGGTGGGGTCTCCTCCCTGTATCATAAATCCCGCTATAACCCTGTGGAAAATGAGCCCATCGTAGAAACCCTGCCCCACAAGCTTTTTGAAATTCGCGACCGTTATGGGCGCGGCGCTTTCATTGAGTTCGACGACGATACTGCCGCCGTTTTGCATTTCGATCTTCACAAAATTTGTAGTTGCGTCTGCCTTTTTAAACATATTAAACTCCTTTTATGCAATTTCGATTTATACATCATATGCTATTTTGCGCTCTTTAGAGCGCGCCGCGATGTTTAATGCCGCCGCCTTCGCGCTTGACCATGCCCACTGCAAGTTGTAGCCGCCGCTGTCGCCGTCTATGTCAACAGCCTCGCCTACGGCATATGCGTTTTCGCACTTGCGCGACATCATATTTTCGTCAAACTCATCGACGTTGAGTCCTCCCGACATCACCTGCGCGAGGCTCGCGTCGCCGACGCCCTCTATGACGAGGCGATAATTTTTGATAGCGTCCGCTATGGCGCCTATCTTTTCTTCCGCTCTGTCTTCAAAGGAGCAGCCCGCCGCCCAAGCGATGCGCTCCTGCACGCGGGAGTGGAATGTGCCGACCATCAACTCGCCTACGCTCGTAACTCCATGCGCGCGCTTGCTCAACATCCGCTCCACTTCGGCTTTTGAGTGCTCGGGCATAAAGTCAATGATGAGGACGTCACCCGCCTTCGCCCTGCCGCGAGCGAGCTCTCCCGCCATATTGAATGTCGCGATGCCGCTTATGCCAAAATCCTTGAACAGTACCTCGCCCACCTCGCAGCGTTCGCCTATACGTACGCCCGCCTTTACGCGCACTCCTTGCAAGCCCTTCAGCGGCTCCTTGTTTGTGCGTATGGGCGCAAGAGACGGAGCCATAGGACGCACGGTATGCCCGAGCGCGGCAAATAAGCTTGTGCTGTCCTTGCCGAACGTAGCGTAAGAGCCCGTCGCAAGCACGACCGCGTTCGCAAAATAATTGAAATTCTCGCCTCGCTTGCCGTTTACAGCCTCTCCGCTCACTTCAAACTCGCCGCGGATATTTTTTATTGAATTTACGACATGCCCCGTGAAAATATGAGTCCCTCTCTTCTCTACCGCGCGGCGCAGCACGTCGAGGACGGTGGAGGCGCACTCGCTGTACGGATACACCCGCGAGTCAATGGCTTTTGTCATCAGCCCAATATCTTCAAACGCGGCAATAGCGTCACGCGCGCCAAAACGCTCAAGAAAGCTCCCTACAAAATTCGGATGGTTGAAGTGCGAAACGTCCATATCGAGGTTGGTGAGATTACACTTGCCGTTGCCTGTAGCAAGCAGTTTTTTGCCCACCCTGTCGTTGCTCTCGACTATCGCGACGCTCAATTCAGACGGCAATTGCGACGCGAGAAATAGCCCCGCCGCGCCGCCGCCGATTATGATAACGTCGAATTTTTTGCCGTCCATTTGCGCTCCCTTTTCCGATATTTATGACGCGCAGAAATTTTTCCGCGACATTTCTTTGTTCCGCCTCAAATTGCATATGCCGGTCGCCGTACAGCCCTCAAAAGCCGAACGACCCACTCAAATCGCGCCGATTCTCTTAATCTCGGCGCACTTTTATAAATATAGTTTAGCATAAAACGCGGCGCATTGCAATTTTTTTAGAAATTCTTGCAAAACTATAAAAAATTGCTTGTCAAAACAATCAATTTAGTGTATCATATCAATGCTTTGGAGGCATAGCCCAGTTGGTTAGAGCGCTACGTTGACATCGTAGAGGTCATAAGTTCGAGTCTTATTGTCTCCACCAATCCAAAACAAAAACGAACTTTCTGTTCGTTTTTTTGTTTCGTTTGCTGTCTCCAATTTCGCTCGAACTCCGCATTTTTATCCAAAAATGCGTCCATTGCTCCGCAATGTTATGCCCTACGGTCATATTGCACTTTGTTACCCCATAAAATCGCTGCGTAATTTGGTGGGAACCCCGATTTCGCTCAAACCGACTTGCGGTACGCTTCGCTGTTGGACGAGTCATGTTGCCTTCATCAAATCCTCAAAAACCCCACTAAACAGTAGGCTTTTTACTTTTTTTATATCACAAAATGCATATAAAATTTTACTGCTGTTTGACGGAATTTAATTTTTTTTTGTGATATAAATTGTGATATTTTTTTGCCACTTAAACAAATAAAAACGCATATCGCAGAAAATGTACGTCTTTTTTGTTTCTAACGATAGAAAGTTTGAAATATTTCATTGTCTAAAATTTGAGTCGAAATTTTTTAGCAAAAATATATGGGGACAAACGGCGCCAAACGTGGGATCGGCGCAAAGTGAAGATCAAGCGTTTATCCTACTGAGAATCAAGCCTATATCCTACCCAAAATCAAACGTTTATTCGACCGAGAATCATGCGTCTGTTAGGTTGAGAATCAAGTATCTATTCGGGCGATCCTGCCCCAGGACGGGGTGATTATTTTATTGTCGAGTATCCAAAGTACGGGGATACCTCGCGCGACCTCGGCGGGCGGGATGGGGGCGAAACCGTCAGTGAGTATGATTATGGACGCGGGCAAGTTGTCCTGCATATTTTTGAAGATGTAGTTGAAGATGGCGTAAAAATCCGTGCCTCCCCCTCCGCGCGGCTTAATGCCGAGGAGGTCGTTCACGTCGCCGAAGGGCACGGGCTTATAGACGGCGGAGTCGAAAAAGCCGAGATAACCCTCAAGCCTGCCGTCGAATTGCTCTATCGCGCCCTTTATCTCGGAGAATGCCGAGGTGAGGTCGCTGTCGGAGACGGAGCCCGACGCGTCTACCATAAAGAGGATATTTCTCACTGTCTCGCCGCCGAGGTTTAGGTCGGGAATGAAGAAGTCGCCGTCGGTATATCGCCTGTCCGGCGGGGCGAAAGAATAATCCGAAACGTCCTCGCTGACAAAATCCGCAAGCAACGCGCGCCAATCCAGCGTAGGGTCTCTCAACTCATCGAGCATACGCTCCACGCCCAGCGGAAGGACGCCGCGTCCGCCGTTGCTCTTCTGTATGGATATCGCCTCCGCCACGTCGCGCACGTACTTGTCCCACATATCCTTAAGTAGCGTATCGCCGTCCTTGCTCCCCCAGCGGGAGTGGTCGTCCCACGTCTTGCCGTAGCCCCTTCCATTGCCCGCTTTAAAGCCGCGCCCGCCCTGCCTTGAGACTTTGTTCGAGGGCGAAAGCAGCATTTGATAAACTTCCTCCGCCGTATATTTGTTGCCCTCCTCGCCGTTTGGCGCGGTGTGCATAAGCTCGCCGTACTTCTTTAGCGTTACGGCGTTGGGGTCCATATCCGCGGACAGCATTATATTCGAGTTGACAACTATGTCGCAAGCGATGTTGAAAAGTTCGGGGTCTCTGTCCCCCGTACGTAAACAGTGTTTGAGCACGATATGCAATATTTCGTGCGACATGACAAAATCCAGCTCCGAGTCGGATATCTCGCTCAAAAATTTGGGAGAAAAGTAAATCTTGCCGCCGTCGGTGCAAGCGGTTTGTATGCTATCGTCAAGCGCAAAGCTCGTGTGCATGAGCAGCAAACCGTAAAAACCGTTTTTGATAAGCAGCCTCATGCGCGAAAACAGCAGTCTCTTGACGTATTCCCTCTTTTGAGCATCCGACAATTGCATTTTAGTCTCAAACTACATTCTTCGACTCGGATATCCGAATAGATATCGTGAAAACGCGGTCTATACAGTATTTCCGTTTTCAACTCATACGACGCCGTTCATAAGGCTGCCCTTCGTGGAGAGCCACCTTGCGAATTGCGGTATCTTCATAAGAACAAGTTTATAGTCCTTTTCGATGTACATATAGTCGCGCATGAGCACGGCGGAAAAGTCGGGCGGCATCCTGTCGGCGTAGGCTATGGAGTTTGCTATTTTTTGCAGGTCGTGCCTGTGCTCTCTCGCATACGCGGTCATGGACGCGGTGAGCGCGTACAGCGCGTCCGTGTTTTTGGGGATGGGCGGCATCTTCCCCGCGAAAATATCCTCAATCGAGGGCAGATCCTTGTATATCGCGCACCACGTGCGAAACTCGATAGCCACCCCCGTACCGACCAGTCCCGCGATGAGCGGATACATTTTATCCACGTCGCCGTCTATGCCGTTGAGAAGTTCGCTCACCATTTCCCAACTTCTTGGAGTCGCAAACGCCACGTCGTCCTGCGACGGGTCAAATTTCATCAAAAACGTACTTCTAAACGAGAGAAATCCCAATACTTTCTCGTTTATGCCGCTCTCGACCGCCCATCTTTTCCAAGCGGCAAAGCTGACGTCCACCTCAATATGCATAAGCCTGTTCGCCAACGCTTTGGGCATTTTGAAGGCGACGGAGCGGTCGCTCACGCGGTTTCCGGCGGCGATGACTATGCAGTTGTCGGGGAGCTTGTGCTCTCCCACAGTCCTGTCCAAAGTTATTTGATACGCCGCCGCTTGCACGGATTGAGGTGCGGATGTGATCTCGTCCAAAAACAGGATGTTGACAACATTCTTTCCGCCGTCCATCTGGAAAATTTTGGGTCTGAGCCATACCGCGAGCGTCTTATCCTCGTTTGCCGTAGGAATGCCTCTGAGGTCAATGGGATTGAAGAGGAGAAGTCTGACGTCCGTCACATTCACCCTCTTGCCTTCGCCCTCTATGCGCTTTGCGATCTGCCTCACCGCCTGCGATTTGCCCACTCCGGGAGGACCCCAAAGCATTACGGAGGGCAAACTTTTAAAAGATATGCCCCTCTTTATCGCCGCCGAGTATATCCCCGACAGCGAATCGACTATCGCGTCCACTGTCAACGACGGGACATTTGAAAGTTTAATATCGCTCATTTTTTGTCCACCTTAAGCTTTTTATCTATTTCGTCGAGTTTTTTCCTCAATTCGTCTATCCTTTCGGAATAGTCCTCTTTTGTTTTGATCTGCGCCCTTATGTCCGTCCTGCGCTTTTTGAGCTGTTTTACATTGTCCTCGAGGCGCGCCAAGTGCTCGCCCAATCCTTCGAGAAACATATCTATCTTTCTCAGATTTCCAATCTCGCTCCCCGTCATATCGACGGAATACTTTCCCACGCGTTTTAGGAAGATGTACGGCATATTCGGAGACATATTCGTAGGCAGGATGACCTCGAATCCGTGATACTTGAACAGCGTACGCTCGCTCGTCTCGAGAATATTACCGTCGATCTCGCTTTGCAGCCTCTCCCTAAGGTTGCGCCGCCTCTCTATCGCCGCCTTTTTCTGCTCGGGGGTGAGTTCGCTCTTAGGCGAGGATTTTAGCCCGATATAAAATTCGTAGTCCTGCCTGCAATCGTCGCATAGCTGCTGCATGCTCTTTATGCGCGTAGGGAGCTCTACAAGCTCGTTTTCCAGCCTCAAATTCGTCTCGCCCGCCTTGCGTTGCAAAATTATACATCTTTCAAGCTCGTTTGAGACTTCCACTCTCTCCTTGACGAGCGGATTTCCGACGGCGAGCGCCTTGACTTCGGCATAGCTGAGCACGGTGTCTTCTATATCCGAGCCGCTGCGCGCCGTGAGCGTGCCGCCGAGCAGCTCCGCGATGAATCGCGCCTTCGTCTCCAAAAGTTGCCACGAGTAGGCATCAAAACTGCCCTCCGTGATGTATCTGTATATCCCGACGGTCTTATTCGTATTGCCCTGTCGCAATATTCTGCCCTCGCGCTGCGTCATATCCGCGGGGCGCCACGGGACGTCGAGGTGATGAAGCGCGATCAGCCTCTCCTGCACGTTTACGCCGAGCCCGAGCTTGAAAGTGGAGCCTATAAGCACCGCTATATCGCCGCTGTTCACATTTTTGAAGAGCGCCGCGCGCTGTTTTTCCGAATCGCCCTCGTGCACGAAAGCGATCTCGCTCGGCTTTATCCCGTAGGCGACAAGCAGACGCTTTAGTTCGTCATACATATTAAAACCGCTCTTCGGCGTCGAGGTGTCGCAAAAGACGAGCTGAGCGCTCTTCTTGTCCCTCGTAGCGGCGTATATCTGCCATACGTTGTAGGCGCATTTTGCCACTTTGCATTTGGGCGTGAATTGCGCTTTTGGGTCTACTAATCGATAATCTAACGCAGCCTTTCTGCCGTCTACGGTGATCTTGAGCATGTTGTCAACTTTGCGATCCACCTTGCCCGCTCGCACTGTCTCTGCTCTGTCCGATATTGTTTTAAGATATCTCTCAAATTCAGGCGTGCGCTCTATCACGCAGTCGTGTCCGCCGTCCAATTCGGGGATATCGCCCGCGCCGTCCGCTTGGTGAAAATCCGCGATCATTGACAGCATAGACGTGAGCTCCGGCAAGTTGTGAAAGCGCGAAAAGCGAGTGACAAGCCTATACTTGTTTGTGTCCACGTCTATCTCGAAATTCGTAGTCTTTTCCGCAAACATTCCCGCCCAGCTGTCGAAGTTTTGAAGGTCGAGCAGGGACAGCTCGCCGCTCTGCAAGTACAGCTGCATTATGTAGGCGTCCGTCACGGAGTTGGTTATTGGCGTGCCGGTCGCAAGTACGACGCCCTTGCCCATATTCTGCCTCTGGACTATCCTAACCTTTTCAAGCATATCCTTGCACTTTTGCGAGCCCGACGAGGATATGCCGTACACGTGATCCGCGTTGGTGTCTATGGGGACGTTCTTATAGTTGTGCGCCTCGTCCACAAACAGACGGGTGACGCCCAATTTGTCGAAAAAGGGCGTGGACGGATCGTCGGGGTCCTCCTCGAGCAGCGCCTTGCGCTTTTTGATGAGCACCGTCTGCTTGCGGGTGAGCTGGGGCACGATATTTGGCTTGTTCGCCTCTATCGCCCTGTTTACCTTGATGAGCTGTTCGTTGACAGCCGCCTTCTTGCTTTCGAGGGAGAGCGGAATGAGCTCGAAGGAGCTGTACGCCATGATTATGCCGTCAAAATCCTCGCTCGCGATACGCATGAGCACCGAGTTTCTCTTGTCGGGCGTAAAATTGCGAGGCTCCACCACGAGAAGGTTTGCAGATGGGTACATCGCCTTGAATATGTCCCGCCACTGCCCCACGAGATTGTTTGGGACTACAAACAAATTCTTTTTTGACAGCCGCATGCGCTTGAGCTCCATCGCCGCGGCGATCATGACATACGTCTTGCCCGCGCCTACGTCGTGCGCGAGAAGGGTATTGGGAGTGAAAATTATGCGCGCAACGGCGTCCTTTTGATATGGGTACAGCTTGATATTTTCCGAAAGCCCCGGAAAAGTCAAAAACGAGCCGTCGAAAATGCGTCGCCTCACGCATCCGTATCTCTCCCTGAATATGCGCTCCAGCCTCTCTTTGCGCTTTTCGTCCTTCCATACCCACTCTCTGAACGTCTCGATCTGCTTGCGCTGTTTGTCAAGCGCGGCAAGCGTTTCCGCCTCATTCTCCACCTTCTTACGGTCGCCCGCCGCGCCCGAGAAGGGGCTGACCTCGTCATATACCGTGACGCTGCTCATATTCAGCGTCTTTTCGAGGATGTAAAGCGCGTTGAGAGTCGGCGTGCCGAATTCCGTCACGGCGCGGATGTTGCTGTAATACATATTTTTCGCGGTGATCTGCCACTTGCCCGTCACTTCGTCGCGGAGCACCGTTCCCGCAAATTTTATAGTGCGGAAACCGAGCATATAGTTGACAAAATCGGCTATTATGTCCGTTGGCACCCAGGGCGAGCCGAGCGTGACGTATATCTCCTCGCTGCGCGCGCCCTGCGGCAAAAGAGCCTCGAGCGCCGCGACGTTTTGAGAAAAATAGCCGCGATACAGCTTGTTTGCCTTCCTCGCGATCTGCAGCTTTTCAAAAAGATTGCCGGATAAATATTCGTCGGACGTCTCCCAGCCCCTGTAGAACACCTCGTCCCACTTTGCGGGGTCTTGATATATCGCGCCTTTTAGCGAAGTGATGACGGTCTTGAGTTCCTGCCCCGTTATGGAGGAGATGTACTCGATGTCAACATAGCCAAGCTCCGTGAGGCACTTTACGAGGGCGTCGGGGATATTGTCGAGATGTACGCCCTGCGTACGCTCATCCGAATTGAAAATGTTCTCCCAATCGAGCGGGAGTTCCATGGATGTGACAGAATCTATATGCGCGGCAGACGGAGCGGGCGGCGCCTTTGAAAACAGCCCGCATCCCTTCGCCTTTTGGGCCTCACTCTCGCTCCGCTTATCCAATATCCTGCGATGCTCGAGCTCTCTCTTTTTCTTCGCCTCTACTTCAAGAATGGTCTCTGTGAGATCTTCACCGTCTGACTTGTTTGAATCTTTAAGCGCGTCTAAAATTTCGACGAGGTCCGCTCCTTGAGCGCCGACTGTCGATTTTGCAGATTTCTTACCAATTTTTTTATCACTTACATCTTTATCCATAGTACCTCTCTCGCGCACGTTTTGATCACGCCCAAATCGTAGGCTTGAGGACGACGCCGCGCTTATGTGCATATATAATATTATATTTGAGTTATTGGACTTGTCAATAAGCAATTTGACTTTTGACCGCACATTTAAGGCAGTTTGAAAATTTATGTTAGCGCACTATTAGCGCACCGCATATGTACACGTATCGTGTTGTGAATGTCTAACATTCTATTTTAAAGAACACTAATCGTGTTTTATTGCAGCGTTTATCCCCAGTAAATCGCGACATTTACAATGTTTATCACTTTAAAACCTCTGATTTTTTGCCCCATATATAAAACACGTATCGTGTATATGTGCTTAGTGTACATCTTTACGATATCGCCGTGTACGGCCGCGCTGTGCGCAAGCGACGCAAAATGTTGTTGAATATCACAGAAATTATGTTATAATATTTAGGATAAATACAAGAGGCGAATATGAACGTACTTGAAACCAAAAACCTAACAAAGTCTTATCGCGGCAAAGTTGTGCTTGACAGCGTGAGCGTCACTGTGCGCGAGGGCGAGATATATGGGCTTGTCGGGCGCAACGGCGCGGGCAAGACCACCCTTATACGCGCTCTGCTAGGACTCGCCCGCCCCGATAGCGGCGAAATCGCAATAAACGGCGCGTGGGCAAAAGAAGCGCTGGAAGAGGAACGCAAAAAGATAGGTTCGATAATAGACAGTCCTGCCCTTGCGCTGCACCTTAGCGCGCTCGACAATATGAAGTCCATCGCGTTTTCAATGGGACAAAGGGATGTCTCAAAGCTTAAGGCGTTGCTTGAGCGCGTAGGGCTCGAACCCGGCGACCCTATGAAAGTCAAAAACTTCTCGCTTGGTATGAAACAGCGGCTCGCGATCGCCATAGCACTTATAGGCGACCCGCGCATACTCATACTCGACGAGCCCGTCAACGGACTTGATCCCGCGGGCATTTACGAGGTGAGAGAGTTGCTTAAGCGACTCAACAATGAGGACAATATCACTATACTCATCTCCTCTCACCTGCTCTCGGAGCTTAGCAAAGTCGCAAACAGCTATGGCGTTCTTGCAAACGGCAAACTTGTAAAAGAGCTTAGGAGCGAAGACGTAGAGGCGCTGAGCAGACCCTACATCAAAGTCGTCGTTGGCGACCTCAAGGCGGCGCTTAGCGTGGTGACGGAAAACTATACACAGCAAGATTTTGACATCCTGCCCTACAACACTCTCGCGCTATACGACCTATCAAAGGATATCTCGTTTGTCGCGACTATGTTTGCGAATGCGGAAGTCCCCGTGCTGAACATCTGCAACTGCGACGCCGACCTCGAATCCACGTTTATTTCGCTCATGGGCGGCTCGCACGGCGCGAACGACGCTCACGACGAGCCCGTATTTGAGGAACTTGATGTCCTCAGACCTCTTCAGTCCAACGACTTAAACGCAGACGGCGAGAATGCGAAAAAGGAGGACAATGATGAGAAATAAAGATTTTGCATATACGCTATCCTCCGACCTCTTCAGACTCAAAAAGCTGAGGAGCGTGTTTGTCGGGCTCATATTGATGTTCGTCATCATATTTTTGACATATGCGGTGTGCTGGATCGGCATGAATCTGGCGACCAGGATGGACGTCACCGAGGATACGCCCGGCGAGGACGGGATCGTCGTTGACGAAAACGGCATGCCACTATTCTCGCAGCAAGACAAGGACGCAATGACCGCCCTCTTCGATAATTTGAATAGAGAAAGTTTGATGGGCTCGGGAGCCGTCGCGTCAATAGAGTTTTTCGTGATGATCATCGTGTGCATCTTTGTCGGAAAGGATTTTTCAAACGGCACGGTGCGGCTTATGGTCTCGCGCGGCACGAGCAGAGTGCACGCATTTTTCTCAAAGTGGGTGTCCGCGGCTATATTGGTCACTATATATTCTGTTTTTGCGCTTGTAATGAGCGGCATACTGTTCAGTTTCAAGCCTACGCCCTTTACAGGACGCGATTTCGGCATTCTGATGCGGTGTTTTTCGCTCGAATGGCTTGTGAACATCTCTACAATGTCGATATTTATGATGATAGCCTTCCTGTGTCGTTCATCCGGCTCCTCGCTCGGAATGTCCATAGGCTTTTACGTCGTTTTGGATATCGTACTCTCGGTGATCGCAACGGTATTGCAGATATCGGGCGGCAATATGGATTGGCTGATGTTCTTGCCCCTGCAACAGATGACCATCGCCTCGTCCTCGGCTACGCTCGGCACTACCGAACTTTGCGCCGTCATAATAATGCCCTTTGTCTACATTGCCGCGTCGATAGGTATAGGCCTCGCCACTTTCTTAAAACGCGACATCAAATGACGCCATAACATCACACATTTCGCCGAGTACAGTCCCTGTCCTCGGCATTTTTGTTTGTAAGTCGCTCCTATGCAAACCAATAAGCGCCGGAATTTTCAATTTGCGATATCCCGCAAGAGCACGCGTATATTTATAAGAGGTTGCGGCTCTCTATCATGGCGGGTATACCTACGCTGTTTCCGCTTTCTCGGTAACCGTAAGTTCTTTTTTATGCGCGCAAATATAAACAGCGGGCGAAATGACCCGCTGTTTATATTTACTGTGCACCACCTTTGACATTCGTCACCGAAGCGGGAACAGCGTATCCCCTTGTGAAGTCAGACCTGCATAAAAAAAGGGCGGTATCCTGCATAAGTTTGAGCATGCTCCTATGTTTTTTGCGCTATTATAGAAGTATCAACACTTTATAAGGTTGGACGCTTGCAGGATATCCCGCAGCAGCACGTCTGTACTTATATGAGGTTGCGGCTCTCTATTAGGGCGGGTATACCTACGCTGCTCCCGCGTGTTTCGGTGGCAAAATGCAGTTCAAAAAATACAAACAGAGGGCAAAATACCCTCTGTTTGTATTTACTGTGCACCACCTTTGACATTCGTCACCGAAGCGGGAGCAGCGTAGGTAGCTCCTTCAAAGTTTCCCCATGGCACACGCCAAGACCTGCTTAGTGCTGCTGCGGTCAAGCTCTGACACGGTTCACAGTATGACATTGCACGGGACCTTGATATCGACACCCCTTGCGCTGCGCAGCCAACCATAACAAAAGCCTGGGATGGCGTTCGACACTGCTATTGCGGATTGCAGTTTACAGGGCACCGCAAGCTCCCCGTCTAGCACAGCAAAGAGAGTATATCATTATTTTAGCGTTTTGGCAAGACAAATGACCCAAAAACAAGTTTTAATAATATTTGGCGCGCAAATATTTTGTCGCAAGTTGTATATTCAATAAGCAACGAGCATTAAAAAAACATGACATGTTTATTATATCAAATGCGTTGCACAGAAAATATAATGCCCCCGCGGGAGTTTGGCACTTGCAAGCAATCAAAAACGCGAGCGACGGCAATAATTTGCCTAGCTCGCGTTTTTAGCTTGGGGTGCAGGGGACGAAGTCCCTTGCCGAGGTGCAGGGCGCGTAGCCCTGCGTTGGGCAGAGCCCCGCAAAACTCTTTACAGTTTGTGCACGGCGACGTCGTATGCCGCGGCTGTTGCCGCCGCAATACGCCCTACGTGAGCTGCGTCGCCGATGACGAACAGTTTGTCATATTTGCCCTCGAGCGACTTCGCAAGCGCGTTTTCAGACTTCGCGCCAAGCGACAGCACGACCGCGTCTGCCGAGAGGTGCTCCGCCTCGCCCTTATCCTTGCACTTCTTGCCTTTCCATACCACAGGCTGCAAATTTACGCCGTCCGCGTCTATGGAGGAGAGTTTTCTGTTCTTCAAAAATTCCGCGTGTCCCGAAAGCCTTGCCATAGCGTCGTCTACGTGCTGGAACCACGTGCCGGGCGCGATCTCGGGAGCCATCTCCACCACCGTAAGCTTGTTGCCCTGCGCCGCGAGATACTCCGCCGTCTCGAGCCCTGTCATGCCCGAGCCAACTATGACCACGCGCTTGCCGTTGAGCGCTACTTCGCCCGTCAATATCTGCGTAGTAGTGTACACGTTTTCGCCGTCGCTGCCCGCTATGGACTTAGGCTTGACAGCATGCGCGCCCGTAGCGACGATGACCGCATACGGCGAATACTCCGCGATCTTTTCCTCGGTAGCCTCGACGCCCGTCAAGATTTCCGCGCCGTACTTTTTGGCGTTTACAGCCATATCCTCTATGCACCATGCGAGTTTTTCCTTCTTCGGAGGCGCCGTCGCGAGGTTTATCTGTCCGCCGAGCTTGTCCTCTTTCTCGAGCACTATGGGCTTGAATCCCCTGCGCCCAGCAAACTCCGCCGCCGTAAGGCCCGCTACGCCCGCGCCTACGATGACCACTGTGCGCCCGTTTCCGTCCTTGGGGAGGGACGCGACTTCCGTCTCTCTGCCCACTGTCGGGTTGACAGCGCAATAACCGTGATCGCCGATGTAGGCGTTGTCCTGCATACTCTCGATGCAATTGAGACAGCAGATACAGCGCTTTATCTCGTTCTCTCTGCCCTCAAGGGACTTGTTTGCAAAATGCGGATCCGCGATGTGCGGCCTGCCGAGGGACACCATATCCTGCGTGCCTTCCTCGAGTTGTTGCTCCGCCTGCTCCGGAGTGCGGATGAGGTTTGCCGCAAGCACGGGTATTTTCACCTCTTTCTTGACCGCCGCCGCGAGGTATTTGCGCCAGCCGAGGTCGAAGGACGTCGGCTCCAGCCAATAGTTGAATGTGTCGTATGCCGCTGACGATACGTCTATAGCGTCCACGCCGAAGGAGGCTATCGCCTTTGCGTACTTGAGCCCTTCCTTAAAATCGTAGCCCACGCCCGGCTTGCCAATCTTGTCATAAAATTCGTCCAGCGACAGGCGCACGATGATGGGATAATCGCCGCACTCCGCGCGGATGCCGTCGATGATCTCCTTGATAAACCGCAGCCGATTTTCAAAACTGCCGCCGTATTCGTCCGTGCGCTGATTTGTGTTCGGCGACAAAAATTGCTGAATGAGGTAGCCGTGCGTACCGTGCAGTTCCACGCCGTCCACGCCCGCCTTCTTACAGCGTACCGCGCCGTCCACAAACTGTCTTATGAGCTGTTTTATCTCGCTGTGACGGAGCGCTCTCACCCTGCCGCCCGCAAAATAGCTAGGCTCGCAAGCGGAAGGCGCAACGGACGCCTTTGTAAGGTTCTTTTCTATCAGCACCTTGCCCGCGGTCGGAGCCACCTTAAAGAGCAGCTTCGGGAAGGACTTGCACACGCGCGTACACGCTATACAGAGCGGCACCGTGCCCACGGCGAGCCCTACGTTTTGGCGTCCCGGGTGATGCAGCTGTACGAACAGCTTCGCGCCGTGCTTGTGGATGCGCTCCGCAAACTGTTTGAGTCCCTCGATCTGGTAGTCGTGACTCACACCGAGCTGGGCGAACGCCGCGGCGCCGTGCTTGTCGTTGACGCGCGTTATCTCGGTGATGATGAGACCCGTGCCGCCCTTGGCGCGCTCCTCATAGTAGTCCATAAGCTGTTCCGTGACGCAGCCGTCAAGTTGCGCAAAGCCCATGAGCATGGGCGACATGACTATCCTGTTTTTGATCTCGCAACTGCCTATCTTGATAGGCGAAAACAACATTTTATATTCCATTTTCTCCCTCTATCCAAACAAAATTGCTCATCTTTTGCAAAATTTCGGCGACATAGCGCCTCACTATAACAATATATATTTTAACATACAATATGATTTTGTCAAACAAAAAAGAAATCGTGCTAATTTACGCACCATATTACGGCACATCAAAACAATGGACATTTTAAACAAATCGCGCATATAAAATATCGGCGCGACGATCATCGCCGCGCCGAAACCGCGTATAGCTTGCAAGCTCAAATCTCAAATGTGGAAAGATCGGGCAATGTCAAAGTAGCTATCACATTTCGCACTTCAACATAGTCTAGATCCGTGCTACGCATAGAGATGTAAAACGTCCCGTCTTCGGCAAAAAACTTCGCTTTCATTTGATATTTTTTCCAACTTTTGACTTTCTCGTGATTGAAGGTCATTACTTCGCTGAGTGCATATTTTGTATTCATGGTTTGTTGAGAGAATATTCCCATCACGAGGTTGGCAAAACCATCTGTAAAAGGGGCTCCCGATACACCATAATGCATGCACTCAAAATCAAGCGTCACGTCCATATAATATTTTCCTCCCTTCAACACATCATTCTTATAAAGAAGAAAATCTGAACCGTCACTGCTGTCCCCAATCATATATGTCTTTGGCCAATTTGCGGTTTCAAACTTGGGTTTGCACCAACCCGCTATAAGTTTGACGCCGTCAGTTGGCATGACGTCCGCAAAATATTGCTTGCCGATGTTGTTTTCGGGATACCAACCCGCAAAGACATAGCCGTCGCGCGTGGGGACGGGCAGCTCGATCGGTGTACCCGAATCGACGCAGATGTTTTCCACTCTTGTGCCGCCGTTTGAGTCGAACTCTATCATAGACATCCAACTTGCTGTGAGTGTGACGCTCTTTTGGGGAAAAGATCCTGCCGTGTATACATCGCCATCCTCGTCGAGCCAGCGCACAAATTTAGCCGCCGTCTTTGTGGGAGTCGGCAATGCAAGCTCGCTTCCCGCCTCACCGACGAGAAGATAGTCATACTTGCCGCCGTTGGAGTCAAGCTCTACGGCAGGAGCCCATTCGCCTATCGCATAAAGGTCGGTATCGCCCTTTATGCTGTCGTTATATTCCGCTCCGTGCTCGCTTGTAGACCACTTGCTCATCGCATAGCCGTTTGAGTCGCGCGTTTCGTATACCAAAGTGTTGAGCGGCGTCCCATACGGCACATACAATGACTCATCCGCATATCCGTTGCCAAAGTGGAAAGTGACGGTGTAGAGAATGTCCTCGAAGTAGGCGTAAAGATTGAGAGTGCGCACATTGTCATCGATGTCGTACGCGCTGTGCGTCAGCCTATCCATGTTGGGCAGAAACGTTGCGCCGCGCGTGACTTGCGTACCATTTCCGTTTGCCTCGGTGTAATATCCAATAAATTTTTTGTGCGCAAGCGTTAGATTTGAGGGAATCTCGGGCAGCTCGCTGTCGTACTTCACGGTGTAAAAGTCCTCGTCTAAGCCTTGAACGCCCTTTTCCGCATTGAGCTGCACTACAAAATCGAGAGGTTCAAAGTGCGGATAGAGCGTGTATTCTTGACCCTTCTTTTCAACCGCTTTTACGCCTTTGCCTGTGGAGTCCACCCACATGGTGCCGCCAGTCTCTTTGTCGAACCAGCCCAAAAATTTGTAGCCTGCCTTTTTGACAGCAGGACATTGTGTCCCCAATGTTTCTCCTACGGCTATACCATTTCCATCGCTCTTCCCGTCATATTCCCAGCGAAAATACGTATTGCTTTTAAAAATATCGCAACCCGCAAAACAGACAACGGACGAAAAAAGCAAAACTGCAACGACAAACCAAACAAAAGTCTTTTTCATACATTTCTCCTTTTACTTATGATATTATACACTCAAAATGAGTATATATGTACATATAATAATCATTCAATATGAGTTATGTCAAGCGGTTTTTGTATATTTATTTGATAAATATCTCTCAAATTGACAAAATTAATTAGGAAAATATGATTTTGGAAATAACCTATAAAGTTTAATATACGAGGTCCGATATGTTGCTTAAAGAAATGCGACAAAAAAATCATTATACGCAGGATGCGATCGCCAAAATGCTGAGCATAGCCAAAAATACCTACTATCAATATGAAAACGGGCTTAGGAAGGTGCCTACGCCCATACTCGAGCGGCTGGCGGACATATACGGTTGTTCGGTGGACGAACTGCTCGGACGCGTACAGGAACAGCAACTCTTCGACGACGCTCGTGTGCCGAAGTCTGAACTCATCGAAATATTTGAACAGCTGAATGAAGCGCAAAAAGCGCAATTGCTCAACTACGCGCGCGGAATGTTGGACGCAAAACGACTCTCAGACAAGCAGTAATCAGATATCAGAATACATTGAAATGTTAAAAAGCGGGGATAAAACCTCGCTTTTGTCGTTTGAAATATGGTTTTTGTGCATTTGAAGAGCGTATCCGAGGGGTATTTGGGGCTACACGGTCGGCGCAAGATATGCGAATGTCATGCGCCCTTATTGGATATGCCGTTTTGGACGCGATAGGCGTCGAGAGTGTTTGATATGAGCATTGTGACGGTCATAGGCCCCACTCCGCCGGGGACGGGGGTAATGTAGGAGCACTTGTCAGCCACTGCCGCGAAGTCCACATCGCCGCAGAGCTTGCCGTTCTCGTCGCGATCCATGCCCACGTCGATGACGACGGCGCCCTGCTTGACCATATCCGCGGTGACGAATTTCGCCTTTCCTATCGCGACGCAGAGGACGTCCGCTTGCCGCGTTATTTCAGCGAGGTCGCGAGTGCGGGAGTGGCATACCGTAACGGTACAATTTTTGTTGAGCAACAGTTGCGCAAGCGGCTTGCCTACGAGGTTGGAGCGGCCGACGACCACGGCATGCTTGCCCTCGAGCGGGAGATCGTAGTGCTCAAGCAAGCGAATCACGCCAAGGGGCGTGCAAGCGACAAGGCTGTCCCTGCCCGTCCACAGCCTGCCCTTCTGCCCGTATGTGCAACCGTCCACATCCTTTTCGGGCGCGATGAGATCAACAAGTTTTTCCTCGCTCAAATGCCTTGGCAGCGGCAGTTGCAAGATCATCCCCGTGATGTCGGGGTCTGCGTTGAGCGCGGCTATCTCGCCCGCTACGCGCTCAAAAGTGCTGTCCGCGGGCAAATCTACGAGGCGCGAATATATGCCTACTTCCTCGCACGCCTTGATCTTGTTGCGCACGTACACCTGCGAGGCGGGATCGTCGCCTACGAGTATGACCGCAAGCCCTATTTTCCCGCCCGCGCCCTGCGCCTTAAGAGCGGCGACTTCTTCCCTCATTTCCGCCCTTAGCTTTGCCGCAACGAGTTTTCCGTCTATTATCTGCATAACTTTGCTCCGATAATTTTATTCTGTAATATTTTAAATCCTTACTCCGAAAAAAGCAACACCAAAAAAGCGCGTATGAGCCGCAGTCAAAATTTATAATGTATATGTTTTGCATAAATCCGTCGCTTATCTGCATAAAAAAGCGGGTTTTCCACGATTTCACGCATACTTTTTCTGAAATATTGCATAAATCGCTGGACAAAATATGCATTTGCTGGTATACTTGCAACAATATAATTTTTTAAGGAGCAGAAGTATTATGAAAAAGAAACTTATCTTTTTGTGTATTACCACGCTTTGCGTCCTGCTTGTGACGTGCGTAGCGTTTGCCGCGTGCGACCCCAAGCACCCCGCCGAGTCGGGTTTTAAAGTTACATTGGATTTCAACGGCGAACAGGGAGATGTGACTTTAAGCAAGCCCGCCGAAGGTGAACTTTATGACGCGGGCGAGGAAGTAACTGTGACAGTAACGCCCAAAGAAGGTTGGTTGCTTGACACCTTCACGGTGAGCGGATTCGACGACGCCGCCTTGAACGGGGGGGGGTATACTTTTGATATCCAAGCGGATACCACCGTAACCGTGACGTTCAAAAAAGCCACCTTTACCGTCTCCCTCACCGCTACCCCCGCAGACGGAGGCACGGCGGAATTGTCCCCGAAGAAGGATATTTATGAATACGGCGACGAAGTTACTTTGACCATGACTCCAGCAAGCGACAATGTTGTCCGCCTCACAGTCAATGACCAAAACATTGAGCTTACGGAAAACGAATACAAATTCACCGTAAAAGAAAACTTGACGATCGCAGTCAAGTTTGTTGACCGCCCTACCGCAGTCCTCGAATCTCTGCAAGGTTCTATAATTTTTGAGGGCACTCGTGTTGAAAAAGATTACTACTACTCTCCCGATTATCCCGAAGAAACTATACAAAATTTGAAAACAACTTTCGACGCTGAGAAAAACGCCGTGTTGACAGAAGCATACGAAGGCACAGAGCCTATGAGAGTATGGCTCTTTCAAGGCGACAAAGACAATAATATAGTTCAAATAACGCATAACCAATTTGGCTCAGTGCAAAGAACGGCCTATAAAATGAAAGAGGATGAAGAAACCGGAAAAAAAGTCGTTTTTTCAGACCTCTTCAATCCTTTTGACCTCTTAACAACTTCTCTTTTGAAAAAACTCGACGACAACAAATGGACGATCGAGAATGCTGCGGCGAGATATAATATCGCAAATGCCATCCTCGGTTATGCCGACCTGACTATGGAATATTTTGAGATGTATGAAGAGAATGCCGAGATAACAAAAATCAAATTTGCATTTGACCGCGTAACAGAACTTGATTGGTATGAGGATTATCAATATTGTTATGACATCGACGTTAAAGAGCATGGCACAGCTTCTATTGACGATGAATATTTTGGTGATTATCCGATGACCGAAGCGCATGACGAGCTTAAAGCGGCAATGGAAAGCGCCGCAGAGGCGACAAGCTACTCTGTCACATATGATGACGGTTATGACAACTACACTTTGTATTATACGAAGGACGGCATCTATTATGAGATGTACGGAGAAGGAAACGGATATGTAGCACGTCCCGACGGCAAAGTGTGGAGCTATGTTTGTGAATCTGATGGCGACTATTTTGAATTTGACGAAGCGACAGCTTACACCGCTATAAGCGAGCTTAAAGCTCCGTTCGTATTCCGAGACGATCAAGGCGAATACTACAACCTTCTCAAAGATATGGGCGAGGGCAAATTCGTTATACGTCCCGCAGACGCATACGACTCATACGGTTCAATAACCTCTTTCTTTAAGCTGCAGCTTGCCACGGGCGAGGAACAAATCGATGAATTCTCATCAGCGGCTTATGTGTTTGCGATCACGATCAAAGATGGCAAGCCTTTCCAAATGGATTTCGAAGTATACGGCGAGCCCGCCACACTCACGTTCGGAGATTGGAACAGCGCTACACTGCCCTATCAAGTCCCTGCCGATGTGCTCAATGGCAAAATCGACAAGGCTTACAGCGGCAGTTGGGCATCGGAAAACGGAGATACGGTGTTGAATATCGACCTCGACAAAATACTTTTTGACGGCGAAAAGGTTGACGCGCTTACTTCACTCAGTGGCGGCGGTTATTCTTTCACATACGATGAAAAGAGCTATACTATTGTCAAAAACGGAAATGACCTCACATTGACGCAAGGAAGCACTTCCACAACGCTGTACAACTGCCCATGGGCTATGTATATCGGCGATTTCTACCAAAATAACGCGGATGTCACGATCAGAGCAAATTCCATCAAGGTCAAATTCAAAGGGTCAAATGAACAGACGGCAACCGACATAACTGCTGAAAGAGTGCAAGTATACGATCCGGATTATAACTACTATTATTATGTTGATCAATTTGATTTTAAACTTGGAGGGGTAGACTACATATTGCAACAGGCTGATAGTTCTAGCTATGACAAACTCGTTATTGCGAAGAAAGGTGAAGCAAGCGGTCTAGGCTTGTATCGCGACAAATATGAGGAGTTCGAAAGCTGGGAAGATTATCTCGGCACATACATCGGCGATGGCTACACGGCAAAACTCGAAAGCGACAAGTTGACGATAACATTTGACGATAAGTCCGAACAAGCGACGGACCTCATCTTCTATCGCGATTGGGACTATGAGTATACAAACAATTATTATTATCAATTCGCGTTCAAATATGACGGAAAAGATTGCGTGCTTGAAATTGTTGACGAAAACACTATGTTGCTCGTCATCGATGCAAAAGCAACCTACGCAAAACAAGTCTACTTGACAGATGAAACCTACAAACCAGATTATTCGCCCTATTACGGCGTATTCGACGCCTATGATTATTCAAGTACTTACGCAGGTATCCGTATAGAAATAAATGAGAATGGCGTATTCATTACAAAAGAAGGAAAAACCGAGACAGCCACAATAGTTTCATTCTCAGAAGACGATTACGGCGGAAACCTCACAGTTAAGACTGCGGATGAAACGATATATTATATTTCCATATGGCCTTCATACGGTAACGGAAGTTTAGGCTTTGGCACTCAATCTTATGGTCTTTACCCCGTCACCGGTGAGGCTGAATAAGCCGCGGCGGAACAACTGAAACGCTATAAAAACAGGAGACTTTCGGGGTCTCCTGTTTTTGTGTTTTCGGATTTTGTTTCGAGTTTGGATTTAGGGGCTTATTTGATCGGTTTTTTCACCCATTATGCGATTTTCACTGTCAAATTCAAATCGGCATATTGTGGGTGTTCTTTTGGATGACGTCGTGCGCGCCGCCCTCGACTATGCTCGTCGCGGAGACAAGCGTCATCTTTGCGCACTTGTGCAGTTGTTCTATTGTGGTGGCGCCGCAGTTGCACATCGTGGACTTGACCTTATAGAGGCTCTTCTCCACATTATCCTTGAGCGCGCCCGCGTACGGCACGTAGCTGTCCACGCCCTCCTCGAAACCGAGACGACGCTTGCCGCCCAAGTCGTAGCGCTGCCAATTGCGAGCGCGGTTGCTGCCCTCGCCCCAGTACTCCTTGACGTAGTTGCCGTTGATATTCAGCTTTTCGGTAGGACTCTCGTCGAAGCGTGCGAAATACCTGCCCAGCATGAGGAAATCCGCGCCCATCGCGAGCGCAAGGGTCATGTGATAGTCGTGCACTATGCCGCCGTCCGAACAAATTGGGATATATACGCCCGTCTTTTTGAAATACTCGTCTCTAGCCTTTGCGACCTCGATGACCGCCGTAGCCTGCCCTCTGCCTATGCCCTTTGTCTCGCGCGTGATGCAGATGGAGCCGCCGCCTATGCCGACTTTTACGAAGTCTGCGCCGCACTCGGCAAGGAACTCAAAGCCTTCCTTGTCCACAACATTTCCCGCGCCGACCTTGACCTTATCGCCGTATTTTGAACGGATAAACTCCAAAGTTCGTTTTTGCCACACCGTGTAGCCCTCGCTGGAGTCTATGCAAAGCACGTCCGCGCCCGCCTCGACAAGCGCAGGGACGCGTTGCTCGAAGTCCAGCGTGTTTATGCCCGCGCCCACCATATAACGCTTGTGCTCGTCAAGCAGCTCGTTTGGGTGCGCCTTGTGCGCGTCATAGTCCTTGCGGAAGATGAGATATTTGAGACGCCCTTCCCCGTCCACGATGGGCAACGTATTGAGTTTGTGCTCCCAAATGATGTCGTTTGCCTCCGCAAGCGTAGTGCTTTCGGGTGCGGTGATGAGTTTCTCCCTCGGGGTCATAAACTCGCGCACTTTCAAAGAGGTGCTCATACGGCTGACCCTGTAGTCGCGGCTCGTCACAATGCCCATGAGTACGCCGTTAGGAGTGCCGTCCGAAGTGACCGCGATGGTGTTGTGCCCCTTCTTCTCGACGAGCTCGAGCACATCCTCAAGCGTGCTGTCGGGCATCAGATTGCTGTCAGATACGACAAAGCCCGCCTTGTAACTCTTGACTTTGCGCACCATCTCCGCCTCGCTCTCTATGCTCTGCGAGCCGTAAATAAAGCTTATTCCGCCCTCTTTGGCAAGCGCGATGGCAAGCGTGTCGTTCGAGACGGATTGCATGATAGCGCTCACCATGGGGATGTTGAGGGTTATCGCGGGCGTCTCGCCCTTTTTGAACTTCGTGAGCGGAGTTTTAAGGGAGACGTTTGCGGGGATACAATTCTCGTCCGTGTACCCGGGGATGAGCAGATATTCGCTGAATGTCCTTGACGGCTCGTCAAAATACTTTGCCATAGCGGCCTCCGAAATAATATAAATTTTATCTATAATACATTTTTTATTTGACAATGTCAAACAACTTTCGCACTTTTTCCGTTTTGAAATATATTTTGCCCTGCGTCGCCGCCAAGTATCGCATTAAACGCGGACAGGCGCGGACAAGGGATAGCGCGTCATTCAAAATGTGACAGTTTGAAAAACTTGCGATTTCGAGCATTTAAACGCGCGAAATGCGCCGCTTACGCTCGCTTTGCATTATTGCGAATTGCGAAGTCTGTCCGCCCACTTCTTCAGCACGGCATACGCGAAATCCAGCTCTTCCTCGCTCGGAGCGACGGGTTCGGGTGCCAAACAGAGTATATCTTTCATACTTGCCCTACCGTCCTCGTCAAAGTGCTCGCCGTCGCCGAATGAGTACATCAAGTCTGAGATCGCGTCCTCGTCCCAATCGGGCGTGCCGTAAAACTCCTCGAAGCGGTGTTTCAGCCTGCAAAACGCGCACGAGACCTCGCGTAGATCGCCCGCATGCACCACCTCGAAGTCACGATCTTCAAAATACGCCTTGACCGCGTCCAACGTCTCTTCATCCACATCGACGATATACCTGTCCAAAAGCTGTACGAAACGCCTGTATCTGAGCTGTGCAAGGCTTTCAAAGCCCAGCTCACGCGCCTTCGCCTCGAGCTGCTCCGCCGCGCGCTCCGCATATGGGACATAGGTGCAATAGTCCGCCGTGACCAATGCCCGCCCTACGTCCGGCTGAGCGTCCTCGCCTACAAGCATGCCCTTTTGCATATTCGCGAAAAAATAGACGTCGTTTTCCGTGCTGTCCCAAAGTTCCTCGAGGTATCCGCCTTTGAGAGTGGCTTTTGCCCCGGATATCGCGCTCATGACCGTCGGCGCGAATATCATGACGTCATACAATTTGCCGAGTTTTTCCTCGTCCATAATGGTTGCCTCCCGTGCGCGTTTGTTGCGGCGATATTTGCGTTTTGCGCGTGCTCTGCTTTAATTCGATACAGCATTAGAGCGTCAGTTTGCATGGCTTTAAACCGTTCTCGGCGCCGTTTGCCGCATGATATGATATTGTATCAAAATCGCGCGCCAAAGTCAATATTCGGCAATATCTGCGATGATGTTTTGCCGCTTGCCGCGATTTTAGTATATTGACACTTATGTGAGGATATGGTATGATCAAGTAAAGTACAAAAGGAGGTAAAATTTATGGCAAAATATGTTATTCGCGTTGATTTCAAAGACGGCGATTGGGGCTATTATGTTTCGGATGGCGGCAGCGAGGTCGAAGTAGCGTCGAATCCGTATGATGATAGAGTCGAAAAATATTCCTTGATGTCGGCGGCATGGAAACAAGGTCAATTGAAAGGCGCTTATCCCGAAATTATAAGTGATACGACAGAAGTCGAGATCTGACAAAGATCGGTCATCGGTGGCGCGACATCGGTCGTGCCGTTTTTTTTGCGCCTATACGGAAAATTTTGGTTGAGGACAGCTCCGCCACCGCCGTCAAAATCAGTCGCCGACTCGTTCTCGTTGCGCCCGACTTCTCCTCTCTCAAAATTTTAGGAGCACTCGCCCGAGCATATATGCAAAAAATTTGCTCTTCAAACAAATTTTGCGACACAATTGTGTTGACACTTGGCAAAAATTATGTATAATAAATAAGTAACATATTTCGCGTATAAGGAGGTGAAAAAGATGTCAACAGTCAGAGTAGGCGAAAACGAGAGCTTGGAAAACGCTATCCGCCGTTTCAAGAGAAAATGCGCCCGCGACGGTATCATCGGCGACCTCCGCAAAAAAGAGGCTTACGAGAAGCCCAGCGTCAAGCGTAAAAAGAAGGCGGAAGCCGCTCGCAAGAGAATGTACAAGTCATAAAATCATCGCCACCCTATCGGTGGCGCATACGGAGGCATGGCTCAGTTGGTTAGAGCACACGGTTCACATCCGTGAGGTCACAGGTTCGAGTCCTGTTGCCTCCACCAAAGTCTTAAAAACCCACTAAACAGTGGGTTTTTTCTTTCTTTGGCAACAGGCTTGAACTCCGCATTTTTTTGAAAAATGCGGTCATTGCCCTGCAATGCTGTGCCCTACGGTCACACTGCACGCTACGCTCCCGCAAGTAAACTTGCCCGCTCCGCTGTTATGCGAGTCCTGTTGCCTCCACCAAAGTCTTAAAAACCCACTAAACAGTGGGTTTTTTCTTTCTTTGGCAACAGGCTTGA
>CANPWB010000013.1 GCA_947581925.1 uncultured Clostridia bacterium | reverse complement strand
TGCTACGCAATGGTCGCGGGCTCTTAGCAAATGCAAGCGCGAGCGCAGCCCCTTCCCGCCCTGCCGCGGCGTAACGCAGGGGGCTGTGTTTGCGCTCATAACGTAAAGTTTGTCTGGGGTAATATCGGGGTCCCCGCAAAAAGTATTTTTTGTGGGGTATAGCTGGGGAGTCCTGAGTGCAGTGTGGCTTTACCCCACGAAATCACTGCGTAATTTCGTGGGGTCCCCAAATATCCCTCAGACCGGCGTTATCATCGCTGCACGTAACGAAGGAAGAGGTTGGGTCTTTCACTCCAATGTCTGAGACACCGACGCTTTTCGTGCTTGAACTCCAGCATCCCCTAGTCCGAGCGAAGCAACTCAACTTCTGTGTTTTACTTTATCACCGTATGTATGAAACGGTCGAAGGCGGCTTGTCCTTCGTCCGTGTTTTTGAATACGGCGGTGGTGTCGAGGATCTTTTCGCAAGCGGTGTTGATGTAGGCTGTCACGGCGTCGGACGCCTTCTTTTCGGAGCAGTCGGTGCCGTTGTCCGTCGCGAGTTGCGCGATCATTGTCAAGTGCTTATGCAGGGGATGAGTCTCGTCTGCGAGCGCCTTGAAGTCGAGCGGGGTCTTGCCCGTCAAAATGTCGCGTATGGCGTGTGCCTCTTCGGAGAGCCTACCCGGGAGTATGAACAGCCCCATGACCTCGATTATGCCGATAGACTCCTGCTTGATGTTGTGCAGCTCCACCGCGGGATGGAAGATCCCGAAGGGATGCGCCTCGTCCGTGCGGTTGTTGCGCAGAATGAGGTTGAATTGATATTCGCCCCTCTCGTTTTTGGAGGCGATGGGAGTAATGGCGTTGTGCTGCACTCTCTCGCCGTCCTGCGACGTGGCGCAGATGATGTTTGCGGTCTCGTCCGTATAGTCGTCCCACGCGGTGCGGAAGGAGTTGACCGCCTCAAGCGCCTGCGCTCTGTTTTTGCTCTCTATGCGGATGATGGAATTGTACCAATCCACTATGGAAATGCTGACCTCGGGCAGGTTGCGCATGACGTACGTGCGACGCGCGGGGCGGGCGAACACGGGTAGCACCTTTTTGCCGCCCTGATAGTGGTCGTGCGCGAGTATGGAGCCTCCTACTATGGGGAGCGCGGCGTTGGAGCCTATGAAATAATGCGGAAACATATCCACAAAATCCAGCATGCGTCTGAAAGTGGAGCTCGTCACGCACATGGGGCGATGCTCCGCGCTTACCGCGATGCAGTGCTGAGCGAAGTATTGATAGGGCGAATACTGCATAAACCACTTCTCGCCGTCAAGCTCGAAGGGTATAGTGCGAATCGTCTGTCTTGCGGGCTTTGCGGCGTTTCCCGCCCAGCCGAGATTTTCCGCGCACAGCATACACTTTGGATAGCCGCCCTTAGCGAGCTTTGCAAGCCGCACCTGTTCCGGGGTCTTTTCGGGCTTTGCGAGGTTTATCGTGACGATGATGTTTCCTCTTTCCGCCTCGTGCTCCCAGATGAGATTTTTGTCGAGGTCGGGACGGCGCAGATACGTGCTGTCCTCACCCAGCTTGAAGAGGAAGTCGCATGCCGCCTCCGTGCCCTTGTACGCGGCGATATCGTCAAACATCTCCACCGTCTTTGAGGGGGCGGGCATAAGCATGCCCATGAGTTTCGTCTCGAAATTTAACTTGCCGTTTTCGTCTATCATCTTTTTTCTGACCGCGTAATCGGACAGCTGGTCGAGCACGGCGTACAGCTCGTAATCCTTTATGGGGCCTTCGTACGGCTCCGTGAGCGAAAAGAGGTCTAGAAGTTGATTTTTGACGTAAACGACGTCATATTCCTGCAAATACAGTTTTTTGACGGCGTAATCGATAAGTTTGTTGACGTTTTGTTTTGCTTGCTCCTCAAAAGAGATCCTTGCCATGATATAGACTCCCGAAATGCCGAATGGGCGAAATGATTTCCAAGCGACATTATAGCATGTGCGGCAGGCTTTTGCAAGAACTTTGCGCGCGCCGAGCGGCAATTTTGAAATTTATATGCGGCACGGATTAAAATAAGCGAGTGAGCGGTCAAGGGCGCGTAAGAGCGAATATATTTGCCTCTTGCTTTCTTGGTAGGGTAAATATGCGCAAAATAGGCTGCAAATACGTTCTTCGCCTGTGATTTCGCCCAAATTCAAAACTTGCATATTGCTCAAAGAATGAAAAACATACGCTCAACCCTTGCAATTGAGCGCGTACATATGATACAATATACATAATTTTATTTATGGGGGCAACCATATGGACATCATGTCGTCGGCAGCATTTGAAAAAATCTGCAAAACGCTGTACTCATCCGACGTGCAGCTGGCAAAGGAAAGATTTGAGGAGCTCCTCTCAATGCATGCCGAATGTTTTGGCCCTGCGGACGTCGAGTTTTACTCTTCGCCAGGGCGCATAGAGATAGTTGGCAATCACACCGACCATAACGGCGGCAAAGTGCTTTGCGCCGCGATAAATTTCGATACGCTCGCCGCGGTCTCGGAGCGCACGGACGGCATTATAGAGGTGAAGTCGAAGGGCTATCCCATGCTCAGGGTGGACACCGCGGCGCCCACTTTTTCCGCGAGCGAAATAGGCACCTCTACCGCACTGATAAAGGGTGTGGTGGACTATTTCAAACGCTCGGGCAAAGCCGTTGGCGGGTTTAGCGCGGCGATGACGTCAAATGTGCCGAAGGGCTCGGGCGTATCCTCGTCAAGCTCCTTTGAACTTGCCATAGCAGAGATATTGGACTGCAAATTTAACGGCGGCACGCTGAGCCCCATATTCAAGGCGAAGGCGTCCCAATATGCCGAAAATACATTCTTCGGCAAGCCGAGCGGGCTTATGGACCAAAGCGCGATCGCGCTCGGCGGCGTGAATATGATAGACTTCAAAAATCTCGAGGAGCCCGTGATCGAAAGAGCGAGCTGGACTTTCGACGGTCTTGACATCTTTGTCGTCGCTACGGGCGGGGACCACTCCAACCTCACTGACGACTATGCGGCGATCCCTCACGAGATGAAGGAGGTCGCCGCGCTGTTCGGAGCTAAACTGCTCGGCGATATCCCAATTGAGAAGTGGGAGAGCGAAAAGAGCAGGGTAAAGGGCAAGGTGAGCGAGAGGGCGTACTTTAGGGCGGAGCACTTCTTCGAGGAGAACGAACGCGTAATGCGGGCGGTGGCTCAGATAGACGCGGGCGACGAGGAAGGCTTTTTGAGTACTGTCACGGAGTCGGGACTGAGTTCTCGCTTTAAACTGCAAAACACGTACTCTCCCGCGGGGCAGAACCACAACCTCGAAAATGCGCTTGACAGAGTTGTGCTCATCGAGGGAGTCAAGGCTACAAGAGTGCACGGCGGCGGGTTTGCGGGCACTATACTCGTCTTTGCGGATAGAAAAGCGGATGGCGTGGAGAGCGCGCTCAATATAATGTTCGGAGAAGAGAATGTTTTCAAACTTTGCATACGCGAGAGCGGCGCTGTGAAGTTGGACGCGGAGGATTGATATGTCGGGCTATATTTTGGCAAATGCGAAAGACCCCAGGATTGCGTTCAGCATAGGCAACATCGACGTAAGATGGTACGGGCTTATCATCGTGTGCGGGATGTTGCTTGGGCTGCTGTACGTCTGCAATCAAGCAAAAAAAATAAACTTGAAATCCGATGACGGCGTAGAGTTGTTTTTGTGGATAATCCCGATCGCCATTGTGTTTGCGAGGTTATTCTATGTTACTTCGCGCGCGAAAGAATTCTTCCCGTGGCACAGCGTAGACGATTTTGTGGATACCATAGCCATTTGGGACGGCGGTATCACGATAATCGGCGGCATAGTCGGCGGAGTCATCGGCGGCATACTGTTCACGATACGGCATCGCAAGCAGACAAGCTTTTTCAACGTCGCAGACCTTGTCGTCGTCCCTCTCTTTACGGGGCAGATCATAGGCAGATTGGGAAACTTCGTCAATCAAGAGGCATTTGGACTGCCCATAACGGATCCGCGCTTTCAGCACTTTCCGTTTGCCATCTACATTACGGACCCCAGCGGCGTCGAGAGGACGGAGCTGCTTGGCGACATCCCCGGCTGGTATTGCGCTACATTCTTCTATGAGATGGTGTGGAACTCCATAGGGCTCATATTCTGCTTGCTGTTTTGGTTTAAAGGCAAACAGAAGAAATTTCCGGGCGTGATGATACTGTTTTACTTCTTCTGGTATTTCCTAGGCAGAACGTGGCTTGAATATCTCAGACTTGACGCGGCGAATGTAGGCGGCGCAATGGCAGGGTGTATAATCGTCGTCGTGCTTGCGATGATTTTGGGCACTCTTTACATCCTTTACCGCTTGAGCAAGCTCTCCTATGACGACTTGCTTGGCAAGGCGGAGCGCGGCGAGCTTGCGGGCACAGCGCTCACCGAGTTCGACATCAAAAACTACGTGTTTGTGGGAAAGCTGTACGAAAAGAAGCAAAAGACCGTGAAGGGAGCGGGGGATGGCGCGACATCCGTCAAAGAGACGCAAAACGTCTTGCATTATCTCTACGGCAAAAAACCGTATATCCCCATAGATTTCGAGACTTTGGAATTCTACCGTGTGCCGAAACAATACAAGAAAAGGTTTAAACTCATCTCAAAACAGGAAGAATTTCGCCGTATAGGGCAAGAGGCGTGAATATGAAAAATTATATCACAGAGCGCACAAAGACAAACAATCTGACTCTGCTCACCGACCTCTATCAACTCACCATGATGAACGGCTATTTGAAGGCGGGCATGAGCGAGAGACGGGCGGTTTTCGACGCGTTTTACAGGGGCAGCGGCGGCTATTGCTATGCGATAACCGCGGGTCTCGAGCAAGCGATAGACTACATTCTCAATCTGCATTTTGACGATAGCGATATCGAATATCTGCGCTCGCTCGGCATTTTCGACGTGGCGTTTTTGGACGCGCTCAAAAAATTTGAGTTCACGGGCGACATAAAAGCCGTGCCTGAAGGCACGATGATATTTCCGTACGAGCCCATACTCACGGTATCCGCTTCGCTTTGGCAAGCGCAACTTGTGGAGACGGCGCTGCTCACATTCATAAATCACCAGACTCTCATTGCAACTAAGGCGGCGAGGCTGAAAGAGTGCACCAAAAACAAAATAAGCGAGTTCGGCTTGCGCAGGGCGCAGGGCGCGGACGCGGGCATTTACGGCGCGAGGGCGGCATACATCGGCGGGTGCAGGACGACATCCAACGTCGTCGCCGGCAAGCTGTTCGGCATACCCGTTACGGGCACGCACTCCCACAGCTGGGTGATGTCCTTCGACAGCGAGATCGAAGCGTTCGAGAAGTACGCCGAGATGTATCCCGACAACTGCCTGCTGCTTGTGGACACCTACGATACACTCAAGAGCGGAGTGCCAAACGCTATCAAAGTGTTTGATAAGCTCAAAGCGGCGGGGCATAAGCCCATTGGCATACGCCTCGACAGCGGCGACCTCGCGTATTTGAGCCGTAAGGCAAGGGCCATGCTGGACGCGGCGGGGCACAAGGACTGCCTCATTTTCGCTACCAACGACCTCGACGAGGACATCCTCCTCTCGCTACACTCGCAGGACGCCAAAATAGACGTGTACGGCATTGGCACAAAGCTCATCACAAGCTACAACAACGCGTCTTTGGGCGGGGTGTATAAGCTGTGCGCGCTCGAGGAAAACGGCGAGCTTATCCCCAAGATCAAAGTTTCCAACAGCCATGAAAAGACGACCAACCCGGGCGTAAAAAAGGTGGTGCGCATCTTTAAGGACGGCATGGCGCAAGCGGACCTCATCTGCCTCGAGGACGACGTTATAGATACGACCAAGCCGCTTACAATCTTCCACCCCGAGCTCACCTACAAGCGCACGACTTTCACGGATTTCGAGGTGAAAGAGCTCATGGTGCCCATATTCAAGGACGGCAAACTAGTCTACGATATGCCATCTCTTAAAGAGATCGCCGAGCACGAGGACGCCTCCATCGCGGAATTTTTCAGCGAGTATCGCCGCGTCGTCAATACGCAGGACTACAAGGTAGACCTCTCCGACAGGCTGTGGGCGCTCAAACAGGAGCTCCTCCACGCCTCGCAAAAGTGATGATGAAAGAAATGTATCCGTCCGTTTTTATTGCTCGGGGACGAGCAATAAAAACGGACGTTTTTTATTATATGTGGGCTACTCGCCCACGCCTCGGCAAGGGACTTCGTCCCCTGCACCCCAAGCTAAAAATGCGCGAACGTCGTGACCCTTGTCACTAGTTCGCGCGTTTTTGATTGTTTTACAATGTCCAAAACTCCTGCGTGAAAGATTTAATTTTACGTTACGCATAGTCCGTTCTTACGTAATTATTTTTTACACTTTCAATTACAGCGATTTTGACAAAAAACGGGGTTTATCGACAGGAAATGGCAGGCATAACCTGCATTTTGTTGAGATAATGAGCTGAGAAAATTTTGGAGCGTGAGTATGAAAAGATCAAAAAAAGCGACGCGATTTCCCATCAAACGAAGAGGATATGACATAGACGCGGTCGAGAGCTATATCTCATCTGAAATAAGCCGTGCCGAGAGCGCGCAACTTTCCGCGAGAGAGAGAATATCTTCGCTGGAGGCGGAGCGCGAGGAGTTGAGACGGCAACTCGGCGAGCTTAAAGGCAAGGAGGAGCAGATAAAATCCGCGTTCCTTTCCGCAACTCAAAACGCGGATAGGCTGACGGCGGACGTGAGGGCGCGCTATACGCTGGAGCTGAACAGGCTCAAACTCTTCCGCGCGAAGTGGACAGGCGCATACGAACAACTCAAAGAGAGGTATCATTTCGATAAGGACGCGTTGAATATGGAGAGCGTGGCTGTGTCCGTCGAACTCGACCTCAAAAAGATGCTGGAGCAGGACTTCTCGCTGAACATCGGCGGGGGCGACGACGAGATGGAGATGTACTTCAAGAGCGAAGTAGCGCGTCTCACGGCGCAGCAAGCTAATGAGCAGGACAGGGCAAAAAAAGAGGACATGGGGGCGCAAAAATCGCCCGCGCTGGACGAGCTCAAGGACAAGATACGCGAAGCGGAGGCACGGGCGGACGGATCCGCGGCGTTTTCGCTTGACGAGGCGCTGCACCCGACTGAAAGCCTTGCGGAAATATGCCGCGCGTTGGGTCTGAAAGCGCTGTGAAATTCGCGCGTATTTTTCGTTTGGAAATAAAGAATAAAAGCGATTGACAACGGCATTTCGGGATACTATAATTATTCATACTCCGTATAAAGCGGAGAATTTAGTATGCGTACAGCCCTCGTGAGGCTGATTGCGCGGAGGTTTTTATGGATATCAAATTGAAAGACGGATCATTGCTGTCGCTCGAGGGGCCTATGACGGCTTACGAGGCGGCAACACACATCAGCGAGGGGCTTGCTCGCGCGGCGCTTGTATGCAAGATAGACGGCAAGCTTTGCTCGATGGACACGGTGATAGACGGAGACTGCTCGCTCGAGCTGTTCACGTTTGACAGCGACGAAGGGAAAAAGGTGTATCGTCACACTTGCTCGCACATACTTGCGCAAGCGATCTTGACCATCTATCCCACCGTACAGCTTGCGATAGGCCCCGCCGTGGAGGGCGGATTCTATTACGACTTCGATTTCAAGACGCCCATTACGCAGGCGGACTTCGAGAAAATAGAGGCGGAGATGAAGCGCATTATCAAGGCGAATATGCCGATAAAGCGGTTCACGCTCGAGAGGGACGAGGCGCAAAAACTGTTACAGAAACTGAAACAGAATTACAAGATGGAGCTGCTTGCGGATATCCCCGAGGGAGAGGAGATAAGTTTTTATCAGCAGGGTGACTTCATCGATCTTTGCACGGGGCCGCACCTCACAACTACGGGACGTATCAAGGCGTTCAAGCTCACGTCGCTCACGGGCGCATATTGGCGCGGAAATGAGAAAAACAAGATGCTCACCCGCATTTACGGCACCTGTTTCGAGAAGAAGGCGGATCTTGACGAATATTTGCAAAAACTTGAAGAGGCAAAGCTGCGCGACCACAACAAGGTTGGCAGAGACCTCGGATTCTTCATGACGGACGAGAATATAGGGCAGGGCTTGCCGCTCATGATGCCCAAGGGCGCGCGCGTACTTCAAATCATGCAGCGTTTCGTCGAGGACGAGGAGCAGAGGCGCGGCTATCTTTTGACAAAGACGCCCATAATGACCAAAAACAACCTGTTCATCACCTCCGGGCACTGGGATCACTATAAGGATAAGATGTTCTACATAGGCGAGGAGGATGTTGACGACGAGATACTGTGCTTGCGCCCGATGACCTGCCCGTTGCAATTCACGATATACAAAAACGGTTTGAAGAGCTATCGTGACCTTCCCGTGAGATACGCCGAGACCGCGATAGAGTTCCGCAAAGAGGCGAGCGGCGAGATGCACGGGCTCACCCGCATACGTCAATTCACGCTTGCGGATGGGCATATCGTCTGCACTCCCGACCAGCTGGAGCAGGAGTTCGCGGGCTGCGTGGATCTCATCAAGTATATGGCGAAGGTGTTCGGCATAGAGGACGACATCTGGTATCGTTTCTCGCGCTGGGATCCCAAAAATTCAAGCAAGTACGTGGGCAGCAAAGAGGATTGGGACAGAGTCGAGAACACCATGAAGAACATTCTTGACGACCTCGGCATCAAGTATGAAGAGGCGTGGGGCGAGGCGGCATTCTACGGACCCAAACTCGACGTGCAAGCGGCAAATGTCCACGGCAAAGAGGACACGCTGTTCACGGTGCAGATCGACTTCTCGCTCGCGACGCGTTTTGATATGATCTATATTGATGAGAACGGCGAAAAGGCAAGACCGTACATAATACATAGGAGCTCCATCGGATGCTATGAGCGTACGCTCGGCATGCTCATTGAAAAGTACAACGGCGCGTTCCCCATGTGGCTCGCTCCGGAGCAGGTCAGAGTGCTCTCGCTCACCGACCGTACCATGGAAAACGCGAAGGACATCAAAAAACAACTCGAGTTTGCAGGACTCAGAGCGGAGGCGGACGTGCGCAGCGAAAAGCTGGGCAAGAAGATACGCGAGGCACAACTCGAAAAAGTGCCGTATATCCTCGTCATCGGCGACAAGGAGGCGGAGCAGGGCGTAGTAAGCGTGCGCCACCGCACCGAAGGAGACCTCGGCGCCATGACCGTTGAGCAGTTCATCTCCAAGTGCCTTACGGAAGTCGCGCTCAAGCAGATCAAGTGAGGCAAAAACTCCCGACATTTGCGCTGTTTTTTGACCCATATAGCATTTTTATCCCCGCAGGAGCAACTTTTGCGGGGATATTTTTACTTTCGCGATTTAAAAAAATAGGACATCAAAAAACTACTTGCGAAGAATTCGCCAGGACTGTAAACGGCATTAAAGTTGTCCCAATGGCGATCTAAAAACGCTGCCAAAATACGATTGAAATTTTGAGAATTTCACTCGATAAGGTGTTTGATAAGTTAAGGCAGACAAAAACGGCGGAAGATTTTCCGCCGTTTTTGTGTGCTGTAAAAAGTCGCGAACACCTTTTACGCCGTCAGTTCAGAGTTATAGTGATAGTGCCGGAGCTCTTTTCGACGGTAATTTCCTTCTTGATTTCTTTGCCGCCGTAGACGATCGTCACTTCGTACTTTCCGACGAGGACGCGGTCGAAGTGTACTTTGCCGTTTGAGTCCGTCTTTGTTTCGATAGTTCCGCTTTCGTCGGTTTCGCTGCCGCCGTACTTCTTCAAATAATCGTCGGACATCTCTATTAGCGCGCCTACTACAAGTGAACCGTCCGCATTTTTGACGACGATATCGACGCTTATCGAATAGTCGTATGCCACCTCGACATCGATGTCTTTGCCGTTTACATTAACAGTGTACTTGTCGGGATGGAATTCCTGTCCCGATTCGATTTGAAGTCCGTTGTCCTTTATTCCACCGTCGTTCGTAAACAGCGGGATCTGGATTTTATATTCGCCGTCCGCCACTTCGAAGTGCGCGACTCCGCTTGCGTCGGTTTTGGCGTCGTATGTGGAGTTGTTGCTTGAGATGAGTCTGACGGTCAGTCCCTGCGAGACGAGTTTGCCGTCCGCCTCTTTGACTTTTACGGCGACATTGTGCAGATTTTCAAGCTTTGTCAGCGTTATCGTGAGGTCGGGCGCTTTTGTAGAGACGGAAAATGCGAAGTCGTTGTTGTCTACATAGTTGGAAGGCTTGTTGCTTAGCTGTATCGCGTATGTGCCGGGTTTGAGCTCAAATGTGACCTTGCCTTGAGCGTCGGTCGTCTTGGTTTGATCTGTGCCGAGGGCGGTCACGTTTATGCCCGCAAGAGGGACGGTGTTTCCGCTCGAATCCTTGCCGACGACGGTGACGGTGTAGGTCGCCTTGTTTGAGGGATTGTTGTCGCCGCCTTTCTTTTCCGCTTTGAATCCGACAGAGCCCGCCTCGTCGTTCAATGTGCCGATGAGGATGTAATAGGTCGTGCCCGCCTCGAGGTCGCACTCCTGAGAGGTCACTTTGCCGCCAAGCTCGACGAGATAGTCCAAGCGCGTCGGGATGTTTGCGACGTCGTCATATATCTGCAACCACAAATTGTCACCCAACTCCGAGAAGGTATAGGACTCATTTGCCGATGGAGTGTAGGCAAGGTAGAAGTGGCTGTCCGCTGCGACATAAAGATTTGTATATTCGCCGCTGAGCGACGTGGTGGTGAAGGGTTCTTTGAGGGTGCCTTTGCCTTGAGTCCAGGGATAAGTGTGTCCCTCCTCTACGCCGCCGTCGTTAATCTCGCCGCCTTCCTCTATCGATATGGTGTAGGCAAGGTTGCCGCTCCTTGATGAAATGCCGCATGAGAACAGATATTCCGTGTCCGCCTCCATATGCACGACGATGGGTTTGCCGGCAAACAGGTTGGCGGTGCCGAACACTTCGCCCCCGACTTTCGCATTGCCTGTCGCGGTGAAGGTGTAATTGCCGGTCTTTTCCGGGGTGAAGGAATAGAATACGCTGTATGCCTCCGTAGCGGTGAGCAGTTCGAGGGTGAGGGGAACATCGTTTTTGCCGAGTTCAAGCTCGATGGGTACCGTGTCTGACTCGCCGTAGCGGTATCTTTGATTGAATGTTACGCCGAAATAGGGGTTTGCTTTAGTCACGGAGTTGGCATAAATTTTTTCTGCCTTCAAAGGATAGTATATCTCAAGCGAACGCTCATATTCGGGGATCACGATGGTGTACTCCTCTCCTGCGAGTTGAAATTTTGCCGTACCCGTTCTGTCGGTCGTTGCCGTACCCGCAGGGGTCTTGCCGTCGAGGACAGAACCTCTGTCGTCGGAGAGCCTACCTTCATACAGCTGAACTTCTACTCCTTTTACGGGACCTGCCTTGATGATCCTGTTTCCATAGATATCTTTGACATCGGGGTAAGTGACAGTGACGGTATAATTGATCAGGCTTTTCAATTTGACTTCAATGGTACAATCGGGAGCGTCCTTTGTCAGCACTGCGGGATCGTCATAGCCGTAATTTCCGTTTAACCCCGCAAGCTCCGCCGAATATTTGCCGCTCGGAAGTTCAAATGCAGCTTTGCCGCCTTCGAGAGGTTTTTCGTCCGCGAGGGCGCCGTCGGCGTTGTTCAGCTTGACGGTCACTCCGTCAAGCACGCCTGCGTCGTCGCAAACGACCGTAACGGTATATTTTGTCGTTTCCGGGTCGCTAAATGTCTTGTCCTTCTTTGGATCGCAAGCCGCAAGAAGCGCCATGGACAATATCAAGCATAGCGCCAGCCCCAAAATCAATGTTATTTTGATGGTTTTTTTCATATTTTTGCCTCCGAAACCGCTTTTGAATATGTGCGCAAATCAAAATCCGACATATCGCAATTCTCACATATTATTTATCATTATGTCATAGGTATGCTTGATTTGCAAGCGGTTGGGCAAAAATAAAAGCCTTAAATGTGTTTAAAAATTTATAAAAATGCAGATTATGAGCCCAAAAATCGAATAATTATGCGGTTTTTCTCGGCAGGGACCATAAACTCGGGCGGGAAGGCATTTGGAAAATTTTTCAAAATATCGCAAAAAAAATGTCTCAATGAAATGCTTAAAACAATTTTTATATTTGTTTTTTTACGGTATCACTTGCGCATACGCGACTTTTAATGTATCATATTCATAATATAAAATAAAAAGGACATTTTATATTTATGAAATCTATGAAATTATTGAGAACTATATTGACGCTCGTCCTTATGCTCGTGCTTGTTGCGACTGTGCTTGCAGCTTGCAACAAAAACGTCACGCTGTCTTTTGAGACGAACGGAGGCGACGCTATCGGATCCATCACGGCAAAAGGTCTCAAAGATATCGCATTGCCCGAACTCGGCAACAAAGTCGAAAACGGCGTCACGTATGTCTTTGACGGTTGGAGCCTCAACAGCGATCTGAGCGGAGACGCCTATCGCGGCACGGTCACGGCGCCAAAGTCGAACACTACTTACTATGCAAAATGGGCGAAGGGTTACAGGCTTACTTTGAACGCGGGCAGCGGCAGGCTTAATGACGACCAATTGTACATCTATCTCAAAGCGGGCGCTTCCATTCTCGACGCCGTTAAGGACATTGTCCCCGCTGCCGGCGGAGATCTGACGTTCAGCGAGTGGTATCTTGAAAATGAGAGCGTAAAGGCGGCTACCGTCATGCCCGACAGCGACGCCACACTGACCGCAAGATATTTGGTGGGGTTCACGATAAAATATCTCAAACAGCAAAAAGAAGACGGCGAATATGTCGCCGACGAAACCCTCACCCGTACGGGACAAGGGCTTGCGGGAGGCACCGGCAGCGGCGGAGAACCCATAGAGATCGAAGGTTACACATTCAATCCTATGCGTTCCGAAAAGACTGCGACTATAAAGCTGAGCGAAATCGCCGCCGACAACATTGTCGAATATTACTATGACATCGACGGATATCACGTCACTTACAACGCCAATCCCCCAAGCGGGCTCACTGCGCAAGGCGAGATGAAAGAGGGTATTGCCGGTTTTGATGATGAGCCATTGAAAGCCGCGGATTGCGAATTTACCGTCGAGGGATATCGATTCATCGGTTGGGCGTACACTCGCGTCTCATACGATCCCGCCTTTAACAACGTTGATTGTCAAGCTGGAGAGCTTGTAAACTTTGAAGAAGGTGAAGTCGTCGTCGATCTTTATGCAATTTGGCAACCCGGCGCGGCGGACGCGCTCGGCGGAAACGACTATCTGTTTGCGGAGCCCGACTATGAGGCAGATAATACGACTACGACGCGCAAGGTCTATCTTGTGAGAGATCGCGTTGAAGAAAAGATGGGCGAATTTGATCCCAAAACAGGCGTTTTCACATTCAAGGAAGGTAATAATGTCGTGCTTAAGGGCGTTCTGAACACCGAGACGAATTATTTTTACTATTACAACGAGACGCTGTATCATGAGTATCATTCCAGGGACGACAATACGAAGTCAATTACCATAAGTCAAGATTACGCGGCTACGTACAATGACGGCGCAAAGCAGACTCAGGGCAAAGTGACTTATGACACCGAGTGGGGATACTATGTGTTTACGTCGGACAAATTTGATGACGAAAATGCCTCTGCAGACGAAAAGATAATGCTGCGTTTCCAATTTGAGGAGAACGAGCAGGGCGAGACGGTACTCGCTTTCCAAAATATGGAAGAGGCGGGCTACTACGCCGCGGCGGACGGCTATCCGGTCATCTATCTTGACGGCCTCGGCAGTTTCATATATTACTATGACCCCGACCATCCGACCTACTACGACATCACAAACGAGCCCGTGCTTGTGACAAACGGCTTATATCACGTCAACAACAAGGGCTACTATGAATGCTCCATGCATTCCGGCGACCCGACCAATCCGAACACTCATCTTGAGGATTTCGTATTCCGCATATTGAAGGAAACGACGCCTAATACATCGAACATAATTCCATCTAAAAACAGTAATTTGCCCGAGGGGTTTGAAATCGCAAACATCAAAACAACCGCGATAGAGCGCAGTGCATTGTACGGACAACTTTCGGACGAGCTCTATCTTGACGGCTTCGGCGGCGGCACATATACCACATATGCGGACGAAAACGACAAGACGGGGACACCGCACGTAGGCACATTTACCGTAGTCCACAATTTCTGGTTGACTTTAAATTCCGCAGATGCAGATCAAACATGGCTCATCAATTTCTACTATGAAGGCGCGACCGAGGACATATATTTTGCGATAAGGCAGAGTAGGAGCGGCACGATGACGGCGCAATATTTCGGCAGCGTTGAAAAGGGCAAGGACGGAGGACTTTTGGTCTTCGATGGCGCGATAACTCTCGACGGCAAGACGTATGACGACGCGTTCATAATGTTCCTTTTGGACAAGAACAACGAGACAATGGTGCTTGTCAAGATAGATGATCAAGATCTCAGCTCCGGCGACAAGGCAAGCATTTACGCGCCGATGTACACCGGTACTGTCACAAAAAGAGGAGATACGTTCACCTTTGTGTCCGTTTCAAACGACGCGCGACTCAGCTTTGTAAAAGAGGAAAAGGACGGCAAGAATTACGCGAAAATCGTGTCGGGCACGGGTGAGGACACGAAGAATGACCACGACATTGCGGACGGACTCACAGTGCATCCCTCGACGGGCACCGCGACCTATACCGACGCGCAAGGCACTGTGCATAACGATGTAAAATACACCTATTCGGGCAGCGAATATATTGAATTCTACACCTTCCAAATCGACGACACGCACAATCTGTACTATTATCGTGACGCGAAGAACAAGGCCGACAAATTTGTGAAGATATCGGGCGACTGCTTGCTCGATTACGCCTATGTCACCAAAGACGTAATGTTTGCCTATCCCGCGAGGTTGCTGCTTGCGGACGGAGGCAAGGCGTTTATCGCGTTGCCTATGGCGATAGGCGAGCCGGTATATGTCGGACTCGGCACATATATGGAGGCGGACGGATTGTACAGTGTGGAGTTCACGGATTGGCGTGACGATACTAAGTTGCTCGATTTCTTCGGCGGCGAAGGTTATGAGTCATCGCTCAGGACCTTCCACGAATACTACAACAGTTTCAACTTCCGCAAGGAGGGCGGCAGCGAGGACGAGACGGGCGAGTTCTATGTGCGTTTTGACAAGCGTTTCAATGACGATCTCGGCGATATGTACTTCGACCTTTCCAACTTCAAGGCGGACGGCTACAGCAACAGTGCGACATATACGCTGGACAGCGGATACGTGCTTGAAGGCACATTCTATCGTATGGATATCGTCATAGTGTTTGAAGTGCGCGACTCCAACGACAATGTCATATCCTCCTATTATCTCAAAGAGGATACCGCCAACAACAGGATGAAGAATGTTTCCGAGGACGCGGGCTTGTATTACTTCTATGATATAGATTCCGTGAGTTTTGAAACATTCGGACCCGACTATGGCGGCAGTTTGACGGACTATTTCATCTATGACGGCGAAGAAAGCGTGACGGTAGTGGACATTCAAGAGGATTATTTGGAAAATCGTCATCCCGGCACGATGGAAAGGACGGAAAATTGGACCGAAGATTTCCGCGAGTACAAGATCCAAGAGACCGATACGGGCAAAGTCTACAGAGTTTTGCTTGGAAAATACAATAACATTTGGGGCGACGAATACCTTGTGTATGACTTGCAGAGCAACGCCTACAGCGGAGAGTATTTGACGGAAGAGTACGGAGTATTGAAAGGCAACGGCTATCGCCTCAACTCCGCGACATACGATAAGGACGGCGACGGCGTAGCCGATTATACGGGCCTCATGGTACGCGCGACATTCGATCAGAAGGACATCCAAACTCACGCCTACACGGTGGACGAAAACGGCGACGTAATAGTGTTCACCTACAAGGTAAACGAGGAAATATCCGAGTCCTTCGTCTTTGACGCCATAACCGATGTCAACGGCAACATAATGTATCTCAAGGAGCGCAAACTCCGTTTCGGCGCATTTGCGGCGTGGAATGTCGGAAAGCGCACTGGCGAATATATGTATCTCGACGGTCAAGGCAACGCGAAACTGTATGACGCGAACGGGACTCTAAGCGGCGAGGGAACTTATGAATCCGCTCCCGAGATCGGCGAGACGAGCTACAAATATGAAAGCAAAGACAAGAAACAGAAATTCTATTTTGCCATCTACATCGAGAGCGAGGAGGGCGGAAGCACCTACTTCGAGTATCGTATATATACAGATAACGTCGAGGGTGAGTATGACGCAGACAACTGGTCCCACCTCACCATGAACGGCTTTGGCGAGATCACCTATACGGACCGTTACGGCGTTGTGTACAACGGGTATTATAATATGCTCGACAGCGGCACTAAAATCATGCTCATAACTTATGACGGATCCGGCGTAACTTTCACCTTTATATTCGACTATGACAGTAAAACGTTCACGTTTGTCGAACAAGGGAAGATAGAGATCCCAGAAGAACCCGCAGAACCTGCACCGACAGAGCCCGCGGGCGAAGAATAAGTCTTTTGTAGGATCGCCCGTCAAGTCTGAACGCGGCGGGCGGTCGTTTGGCAAAACATATGACAAAATTGCATAGATAGTTTATCGCCAAATAGCAGCCTTAAAATATAAGGCTAAAATGTATAAGCGAGGTATAGCTTATGAAAACTTTCAAAAAATCGGCAACTATTCTTTTGACATTACTTATAGTTGTGTTGTGTATTGCGGTTTTTGCCGCATGCGATCCCAAAGACGATCATGAGCACGAGTGGCAAGAAGTAGAAAACACCGCTACATGCACTGCGGCGGGAGAGATCGTCAGCAAGTGCGAAGTTTGCGGCAAAGAAAAGCGCGAACCGTCTGAAGCGCTCGGCCATGATTGGGACGAGGAAAATGTCGAGCCTGTAACCCCCGCCACTTGCGAAAAGGAGGGCGCGGGCAAAGTGAGTTGCAAGCGTTGCACAGAGAAGAAGGACGTCGTTTTGCCTATAATTCCGCACAATATTCCGAGACCTGTTTTGAGCAAGATGAAACCCGCTACTTGCACAACTCCCGGCTCAAGAGAGGGCTATTGCAGCATGTGCGGAGAATATGTCACTGTCGAGATCCCCGCGCTTGGACATGATTTCAGCGGCACCAGCGTCATCGTTTCCGAGCCGTCTTGCGAGGGCAAGGGCATAAGAGAGATCACGTGCAAGAGAAAGGGGTGCGACGGAGGCGAAAATGGCAAACCCGCCGTGCAGGTCATAGAAAGTCCCGCGCTCGGTCACGATTGGCAAGCAAGAGCGGTCGTTGACAAGGAGCCTACCTTTGACGAGTCAGGTAAGCGTTCCGTACACTGCAACCGTTGCGAAAAGACAAAGAACGACGAAGTGCTGCCGAAGCTTGTCGCAGGGCAAAAGACGACATACAAATGGCGCATAGCGCGTTTCAACGGCGAATCTCTCAATATAGGACTTTCAAACGTTAAGATCGCGGTGTGCGACGCAAGCGGTAACCCTGTGAAGGGCGATGACGGAAATCCCGTTGTGTCAAACAGCTCAAATTTCAATCAGAATGACGCGACTATGACAGTTGCTCTCCCTCCCGCAGACTACACCGTCAAGGTCACGGGACTTTCCGACGGATACACCGCCGAAAGTTCGTATGCCATCGCGCCCGGCGATGTGTACAAGGACCTGATGATACACTCATCGTTGCTGCCCGTCTCTCAGGCGACGGACAAGACGAGCTACAACCTCGGCTCCGTAATGCACGACTATACTTTCAAAGATGTCAGAGGAAACAAGACCGTCACACTAAGCGAATTGCTTGCCCAAAAGAAGATGGTTTTGCTCAACTTCTTCTTCGTGACTTGCGGCGCTTGCCAAAGCGAGATGCCCGGGCTTGTGTCCGCTTACAACATATATAAGAATGATATGGCGGTCGTCATGCTCGACTGCGTGCCTTATGACACCAACGAGAAGATCATAAGCGACTTTTTGAGACCTTTTGGCGTGCCGCAGGAATGGGTAGTTGCGCAAGATATCACTCCAAACAATCCCGATCCGACAATCAATTACAACAACATATGCGAAAAGTTCCACTCCACCAGCGCGCCTCAAAATATGATCATCGACAGGGAAGGCGTCGTCGTCTACTGGGAAATAGGCTCGACAAGCGAGATGGTTTTCCGCGATACGTTCAAGAAATACACGTCTGCGCAGTATACGAAATCCGAACCCGCCCAAGACGCGTCCGAGCAACAAGCAACGGCAGCAAGGATCGACCTCGATATCCCGAGGAAGGACAAAGAAGATTTTTAAAAGTAAATGACATTTGCTTAGGTCCGCTCTCATTTGAGGGCGGATCTTTTATAGCGGCGCTCACGCTTGCAAGACGGCGTAGGGAGTGGTATAATGACTTTATGAACGCATTGACTTTGGTACATGAAACGGTGAAAAAGTTTGTGAAGGCGGGCGACATATGCGTTGACGCGACGGCAGGGCGAGGCTATGATACGGCTTTCCTCGCCTCTCTTGCGGGGGACGGATGCGTCACTGCTTTCGACATACAGCAGGAGGCGATAGACTCCACGCGCGCTTTGCTCGCCTCGCGCGGGCTTGAGGCGCGGCTCATACTCGCCTCGCACGCCACTATGGACGAGTATTTTGAGGAGGGCAGCGTGAGTTGCATCATGTTCAATCTCGGCTATCTCCCCAGTGGCGATCACAGTGTGTTCACGCACTTTGAAAGCACGCGCGAAGCGATAGAAAAGGGACTTAAACTGCTCAAAAGAGGCGGTTTAATGTGCGTTTCGGTGTACTATGGCGGGGACAGCGGCTATGAGGAGCGCGACGCGCTGTTGCCCTATCTCGCCTCTCTTGACGACGGCAAATATCAAGTCATTATGGCGTCCTTTTACAATTGGAAAAAGGATCCGCCCATCCCGTTTTTTATCGTGAAGTTGTGAGCTCGCCAGTAGGCAATTGGGCTCTTGACGAGTGCAAATAATTATTGTAAAATTATAATAAAGACATATGTCTCTTGATAATTTTATATATTTAAGAGGGAATTATGAAAACTTCCTTTAGAAGGGTATTTTGCATTTTGCTCGCGCTCTGCATTTTCACCGTAGCGGTCGCGGGGCTTGCCGCATGCAACGACAATGAGTCTCACGACGATTACAAAGGCGAATTCAAGTTACCCGTTGGTTTGAAACCGGACCTTAAAAATAGGATTGCGGCAAGCGACCTTGACATCATAAACGGCGCGCTTGCGGAGGGCGCGGACGCCGCGACAAAGAAGGAAGCCGCCTTGAGGGTTTATGACATTGCAAATTCGAGCCGCATCGAAGATGGCACGTCTTTGGCGGTGCAGGACTCGAAAATGGGCATAATGGGGCTGCTTGACAAAGTAAAACCGACAACCACCCTCGCCTCGACTTCGGCTACGGTGACAATGCACGGCTTTACCCTCAAAAAGGGCGGCGATTGGTACGGAGAGTTTGTCGCGCAAGTTGACAAGGACAGCGGATATATGGCTGAACTAATGACTATGTTCTCTACTATGCTCAAAATAAATTATCATCGAGAAAGCGCGCCCGACGACTATTATTTCAATATCATCAAAAGCTCATCTATCGAGGCGGATTGCGGGATATCGAGATTTCCGTATTCGTCATACAAGATCACCAAGGAGGCGGACGTTTTCGACCTCGAAGGATTTAAAAACGCGACGAACATTCTTGACGCGCCCAACGAGATATACAATATGGACTTTTGCGAGGAGATCCTCGCAGACGACGTGACTATAGAGCACAAGGACGGCGTCTACAAAGTGCATTTCACAGTGGATCCCAACGCGGACGGCGAGCTGCTCAAGCAGTGGTTCCGTATGCCGCAGAAGGATATGAAGGAAGGCGGGCAGGAAATTAAATCATATCTCAGATACATCTGCGAGTTCGAAGTGTGGGACAACGGCTATGCAAAGTCGTATTACGCGGAATATGTGCGCGACGCGGGTATGGGGAGCGGCATAACGATAGACAGATTCAACTATATCTGGAATGAGAAGGAAATAATGGATATAATTTCCGACGACTACCGCCTTGACAAATTAGACAACGAAAGCAAGAATAAATTGCACAACATCGAGGACTATATCGACCTTTACACGTCTGCAGGCACTGTCAAAGCAAAAATGCCGACTCTATACATCGTTCTCATTGTGCTCGGCTGCGTTGCGTTTGCAGCAATAGTCGCGGTCATAGTTGTGGAGATACTCGTGAGGAAAGGCAAACTGCCCAAACTCGCCGCAAAACGCGAGGCAAAAAAGCAAAAACGCCTTGCGAAGAAAACGGAAAATAAGGGCGCTGCTCCCAAAACGGACGGCGAAGAAGCGCTCAAAACTACGGCGGAAATTGAAAACGCCGACGGCGCTCACCTTGACGAGACCTCGTCCGAGACAGACCAAGACGAGCAATAAAGTTTAGCGGAATATAAACTACAAAATTTGAAAACGCGCTATGCGCGTATCAAAGCGTTTTAAAAGCCGTGACATATGTCGCGGCTTTTGATGTAGTGAAATGTGTTTATGTATTTTTTGCAGATCGTGTCGCTTAAAATTTTGCGTTTGCGGCAGACGCCGTAGGGTCATTGTTTGTTGAGCGTCTTGAAGGACTTTTTATTGTTTTTGTACAGCTTTTTAAAGACCGCGTAGCCCTTGTCGTAGACTTTCTCCTTGAGTTCGAAATTAGGCTCGAAGCACTTCGAGACGGGGATAAATTTTTTGATGTCGTCAAAAGAGGGTATCAACCCGAGACCTACGCCTACGCAAGCCGCCGCGCCCAAAGCGCCTACGTTTTGGGGGTGGTCCACAGTCTCAATGACATAGCCCGTGATGTCCGCGAGCACCTGGCATGTGAAGTCGGATTGTGCGCCGCCGCCCACAAAGCGTATGGTGCCCGACGGCTTGACCTTCTTTGCGGACGCCTCGAGCATCCAGCGCTTATGATAGCATATGCCTTCGAGCACGGCGCGGATGAGCTCCGTCTTGCCCGTCTCCAGGCTGATGTTGAAGAACATACCTCGCGCGTTCGGGTCCTCGAAGGGGCAACGGTTGCCGTGCAGCCACGGCGTGAATATGACGCCGCCGCTCCCCGCGGGGATGTCGTCCACGATGTCGGTCATATGATTGAAGAGATTGAGCTCTTTTTGCTCGTAATCCGCATGTTCGGTGTGCTCCTTTTTGATGTAGACGCCAATCTCGTCCAGGGCGAGGTGGTCGCGTACCCACTCGAAGCACTTTCCGGACGTCTCCATTTCCGCAAAATAGTTGAATTTGCCGGGCTCTGCGCCCACTGTCGCGGCGATCATGCTCGTTACGTCCACGACGGACTTATTTGTCACCGTGCCTACCCAGCCCGACGTGCCGCTGTAGATGTGGGTGTCGCCGAGCGCCGTCGCGCCCGCGCCGACGCCTATGAGGCTTGCGTCCATACCGCCGCCGAACACGCGTATGCCAATTGCGAGGCCGAGCTCGCGCGCGGCTTTTTCCGTCACGCGCCCCGCGCAGTCCGTCGAGGCGATGAGGCGGGGCATATGCTCATACTTGACGCCAAACATCTTGCAAATTTTCTTTGAAAACCTGCGTTTTTTATAGTCATAGAGCAGGGTGCCGAACGCGGAGTCGTAGGTCATCACAAACTCGCCCGTGAGGCGCGCGATGAGATATTCCTTGACGTCAAGCCATTTGTAGGCGCGCGCGTAATTTTCCGGCTCATGCTTTTTGAGCCAATTGTACTTCCATACTGGATCCTTTACGCTTACGGGAGCCGCGCCCGTCACGATAAGCGCGGGGATTATTTTGAAAATGTTGCCGCCCGCGATCTTGATGCCGTTTGCGATGCCTGCTTTTATCTCCTCCGTGGCGCGTTGATCCATATAGCTGAATGCGCGGTGCACGGGGACATTGTCCTTATCCACCATTACAAGCCCCTGCGCCTGTGAACAGAAGGATATGCCCGATATGTTTTCGGGACGCACGTCGCACTCTTCAAACAGGCGGTGCGTCGTGTTTATCATCGCTTGCCACCATTCTTCGGGGTCCTGCTCCGCTCCGCCGTCGTCAAGCACATAAAGCTTGTAGCCTTCGGATGCGGAGGCGATCGTCTTGATGCTGTTGCCGATCTCGAAAAGGCAGGTCTTGAGACCCGTTGTGCCGACATCGTATGCTATCACATATTTTTCCATAAAAAACGCTCGCTTTTTAATTTATTAAAAAAATTATAACATAATTCAAACAGATTGTAAAGTGCGGTATTCTATGCAGTCCGCGGCATATGTATAGATAAAAAACGCCCCTCGGACGCGCCGAGAGAGCGTATTTTGCGTTTTGTTTTGGGGTGCTGTCAGAAAATATGTACTATCTGCACTGTGTTCAGCACAAGCAGCGTGATGTAGGCGACATAGCCCGCGAGCAGTACGGCGCCTTGCCAGCGCTTGAAGCGTCCCGCTATGAGCGCAGGTATCACCGCCACCGCCGCCACTGCGAGGCAGAATGGGAAGTCGATGACTGCGGATTGAGCGGATATGGGCAGCGTCGTGCCGAATTTGCCCGCGCTTATAAAGGCGCAGAGGGGCAATATGAGCGAAATGTCTATGACGTTTGCGCCTATGATGTTGCCCACCGACAGGTCCGCCTTCTTTTTGGCGATGGATGTTATCGTCGTGACAAGTTCGGGCAGGGAAGTGCCGACTGCGAGTATGGTGACGCCAATGATATCCTCGGGCACGGACGCGATGCGCGCAAGCTCCGAGCCGTTGTCGCACATGAGCTGTGCGCCGAGCACGATACATCCCGCGCCAATAATGAATTTCAAAATATTTTTGCCGATGTCCGCCTTTTCGATGACCATCCCCGTGCGCTTTATCGTGAGCAGTTTGCTATTTTGCGCCTCCGCATAGTACGAGAGCACGCCGTTGCCGCTTACTGATACGCCGCTGCCGTTTGAAGTCGCATTGTCAAATTTCACGCTGTCCGGCGCCTCAACGGGCTCCTCAATAGCGAGTTGAGAGGAGTGCTTTTTGGCGCTCAGCAAATTTTCCGTCATAAATGCGAGGAATATGGCAAGCACTATGAGCGCCTCCCACCAATTTACGACCTTATCCGCCGTCGCGCTTACCGCCCAAAGCACGGATATTGCGATGAGCAGCAGCGCCATTTTCGCGGCGTAATCCTTGCGCTTGAATTTGGAAGGAATGAAAAGCAGGGATATAGCCAATATCAATCCGATGTTGCAGTTGACGGAGCCTACCGCGTTGCCTATTGCAAGCCCCGCGCTGCCTTGCGAGGCGGCTATGCTCGAGACAAGTATCTCGGGCAGGGTGGTAGCGATGCTGACTATTGTCGCGCCTATGATGAACGTGGGAATGCCGCTGACTTCCGCTATCCAGCTTGCGGCGTCTACAAACCAATCGCCGCCCTTGACGACGAGGATTATCCCCAGAGCAAGCAAAAACAAGCAACCGACCGTGTTGGTGACGCTAAGTCCGCTTGAAAGTAAAAACGATGTCATAATACTCTCTCTTTCAGCCCGCTAATTTGTGAGCATAAAATTATATTGACACAACACGGCGATTTTGTCAAATAAATATATATTTGTTTACAATAAATAAAAGCGTTAATTGCCGGCGGCTTGCGGAGCAAACAGAGAATAAAGATTTCAGCGGCTATTGTCATATGGACATCTTGCCGTATTATGTGCCGCGCAAGGCGTTATACAGCAAAAAAAGAGGACGCGGGGTCCTCTTTTTTGATAGGATATTTCCAGATCATTCTGCGTCCTTGGGAGCGTCGTCCTTGACCTGCTGCGCCTTCAAAAGGTCGCGGATCTCTTTGAGCAGTTCGACGGACTCTTGGTCAAACTCGGGAGCGGGCTCGGCGGGAGCGGGTTCTGCGGGTGCTGCCTCCTCGACAGGTGCCGCATCTTCGGCGGGAGTTTCGTCTTTTTCAACGGCTTCCTTAATCTTTGCCGCGCCTGCCTTCGCGGTATTGATCGCCTTGACGATGACAAACAGCACGAGAGCGGTGAGCAGGAATGTGATGACCGCGCTTATGACTGCGCCCCAATTGATGACGAGCGCCTCCGTGACGACAGTAACTCCGTCCTCGGCGAAAACGGGATCACGCAATACGGTGATGAGACCCGTCTCTTTGTTGATGGGTATCCAGTTGATGAGGGGCTGCAAAATATTGTTGACGACTGCAGTAATGATAGCCGTGAACGCAGCGCCGATTATCATGCCGACGGCGAGGTCGAGGACGCTGCCGCGACTGATGAAGTCTTTAAATTCTTTGAGAAGTTTGAACTTTGGCTTTTTCATAAAAAATCTCCTTGCTTTTCTTGCTTTTCTTGCCTAACATTGTAGTCTCATAAATCGCGACTGTCAAGTCATAGAGCGGACAACATATTTAAAATTGCGCATATATGCACATTTTTTGCCGTATTCGGTTGACTTAGGGCGGGGCGGAGTGCTATCATCATTGCGCTAGGGGTGCCGTAAGGCTGAGATGATACCCTTCAACTTGTGAGATAATCCTCGCGTAAGGAAGCAAACTATCGGCGCATACCGCGCTCAAATTGCTATGTCCCACCTTTTGACCTCCTAAGCACGCAGGAGGTTTTTTATGACCATCAAAGAAATTTTAAAGAGCTTTGTCGGTTCGTTGCTCGAAGACGACAAGTTTGACGAGCTCAAGGACACACTCGAGGGCGTTTTGGAAAGCGTTTACGACATGGCGTCTATCGCGGTGCTTGTACTTGCGATAGTTACGGCTGTCGCATTGATAGCGATAGGGCTTGTCGTTTATTACAAAAAGCGCGACAAGTTCGACTCATTCAAAAAGTACGCCATAGGGCTTTCAACGGGACTTGCGTTGACGGCGACCGTAGTTATGACCGCGCTCAAGGCGGGGCTGGTCAAGTATGAGGACGGCGGCATGAGCGACATGCTGTTCTGGCCCATAATGGCTTTGCTTATGGTCGTCATAGTGGGCGCGATAGCCATGATCATTTGCAATCTGTTCAGTAAAAAAGCGGTCAAAGTGGCCGGTATATGCACTGCTGCGGGAGCTTTGGGCGCTTTCATAGCGACAATGGTCGTAATGGCGAAGTACTACGGCGGCATAAAGGCAGACTATCCGCAAGCAAACCTTGTCGGAATGATAGTGTCCGCGGTGGTGTTTATGCTTGTCACAGTCGGGATATTCTTCCTCGGCAAAAAGGCGGACCTCTCTGATACCCGCGCGCTCGTGTACGGCGCCGTCGCTATAGCGCTCAGCTTTGCTTTGAGCTACGCGAAATTCTTCGAGATGCCGCAAGGCGGGTCGGTCACGTTTGCGAGCTTGCTTCCGCTTATGATATATTGCTGCATGTTCGGCACGCGCCGCGGAGTGATAGTATGCCTCATCTACGGCGTGTTGCAAGCGGTGCAGGACCCGTGGATATTGCACCCCATGCAGTTCTTGCTCGACTATCCGCTCGCGTTCGGCATGATAGGCATAAGCGGAATATTTATCGAAAGGAATGTTTTCAAGTTCAAGGGCGGGGCGGTCGTCGGTTTCCTGCTCGGCGGCATAATCGCGGTGTGCCTGCGCTATACCTGTCACGTGCTTTCGGGCGTGTTCGCTTTCGCAGATTGGGCGGATCTTGACACCTACGGGACGGCGGCGGCGTACAGCCTTGCCTACAACAGCTTTGCGTTCATAGATATGGTAGTCGCGCTCGCGGCGGGAGTCATGCTCTTCGGTTCCAAGGCGTTTATCGACCAAATGAACCGCTCCTCCGACAGGGCAACAGTCATGACGAACGGAGAACAGACCGTCCTTAACGACGGCGACGACGACTTTGAGGCGCAAGTCTTTACAGGTGAGAACGAGCAGCCCGAGACATCGCCCGAAGAGCCCCACGGCGATACCGACGAGAACTGAGCCACCAACGCCTATTCCTCGTGCGCTCAAGCGCCGACGGGACCCTCTGTCCAAGCGCTTTATTAGATGAATAAAAATCTATACCCCATATAACAAAAACGGCTGTTTAGTAGCCGTTTTTGTTATATGGGGTATAGATTTTGTGTGATTGGGGTTTTTAAGCTGTCGCCTCAATAGTTTATCTTGCGAAGCTCGAAATAGCTCTGCGGATGGTTGCATACGGGGCATTTTTCGGGCGCGGATGTGCCGACGACTATATGTCCGCAGTTGCGGCACTCCCACACGCTCACGCCGCTCTTCTCAAAGACCGTCTTTGTCTCCACGTTGTGCAGCAGGGCGCGATATCTTTCCTCATGCTCCTTCTCGATGGCGGCGACGCCTCTGAATTGCGCGGCGAGCTCTTTGAAGCCTTCCTCTTCCGCCTCACGAGCCATGCGCTCGTACATATCCGTCCACTCGGCGTTTTCGCCCTCCGCGGCGTGGAGCAGGTTCTCCTCCGTCGTGCCAAGCTCGCCGAGCGCCTTGAACCAAAGTTTGGCGTGCTCCTTCTCGTTGTCGGCGGTCTTGAGGAAGAGGTCGGCAATCTGCTCATAGCCGTTCTTCTTCGCGACGGACGCGAAATAGGTGTACTTATTGCGCGCCTGCGATTCGCCCGCGAACGCCTCCCACAAATTCTTTTCCGTCTTAGTGCCCGCATAGGGGTTTTTGGGCGCCGCTTCTTCGACGAACTTGCCCGCGGGAGCCGTGCAGACGGGGCACTGATCGGGCGCGCTGTCGCCCTTATGGATATAGCCGCAAGCCGTGCATTTGAATTGTTTCATCTTTTCTACCTCTCAAAATTTTCTGGGCGCCGTAGCAGGTGCCTCAACGCAATTATAACAATATCTCGCGCGCAACGCAATATCCATTTTTCAATTTTTACGCACGTATCGCGTGCCCGCGCCTGTTTTTCACGCGCGCATGTTTTATTTCGTGCCGCATATCGCGCACCCGCGCTCGCGCGGTGTACCCATGCGACATCAAAAATCAGCGATATTCACATAACTCTTGCAAAAATTTTGTCGATATGCTAAAATCACATTGCTACACAGTCGAATATTTTTGCGCTCTTTGCGCATATTACCACTTGTCGCATAGGCAATTCTTGCCTTGCTCTTTATCCTATAAGTGGTAATATATCCAAAGGACTGTGTAGCAACTGTGAGCGAAGCAAGGTTGCGGTGCGTCGCCCACGGCGGCGCACTATTTTTTTGCTCCGCACAAATGTCAACAACAAGCCTAGGCTTGTGAAAATAACTTTAAAGGAGAAACAAATTATGCCAAAGTGTCCAAAATGCGGAAGCGAATTGCAATCGGTTGGAGACAGTCTGCAATGTCCCGATTGCGGAAGCAAGTTCAAAACTCAAAAAAAGCCCCAAGAGCAAGCGACCGAAGCTGTCGGCGAGACGCCTCGACCTCAAAAAGAGGTCTCAGAAAGCGAGAAGATAAGAGTGCTCGAGGCGCGTCTTGCCGCCCTCGAAGCAGAGAAGCAAGCAAAGCAGGACAAGCCCCAAACTCCGCTCAAGAACGTCTTTGCCAAGGACGGCAAGCTTGTCATGTTTTTCAAGAAATATTGGCTGTATCTGCTTGTCGGAGTGCTGCTGTTTGTGACTTTTTTGACGTTGATGATCACGCTTGTCGGACTTAGGGGGATATACGTCAACGTCAACAATGCCAACGATTTTTATGATTTTGATGTGACATCCTATCGCGCGTCGTCCATAGATTTTTTGACGGGAAAGGAAGAGCTTGAAGAAGGCAAGTGGAAGTTGGACGGCAACAAACTGACGTTGACCATAAAGGATGAATTTTTCGGCGAGATATCCGACGACTTTGACTTTGTACAACTCGACGGTTTCAAACGTATAAAGATCGACGATGACGAGTACAAGCGCGTATCCCTTGTGGGACTTAAGACGACCCAAAAGAAGGTCAAAATTACATTCGACCCGCAAAACGGGCAAGCGCCCTTAGTGTACAATGTCAAAATAGGCTCTGTATTCAAAGATGAGATCCCCGAAGTGTCAGAGGAGCAGTATTTGTTTGAAGGTTGGTTCGACCAACCTACGCATGACGGCGAGCGCTGTAATATTGAAGGGCAAAGAGTTTGGGAGGATATGGACTTCTATGCCGTTTGGCATACCGAGCACTACGCCTCCGCATATCGGCATGATGAAAATTATCATTGGCAGATATGCGAGTTTGCTCATTGCGACGAGCGAGTGCCAAATTCATACGGGAGCCACAGTTTCAAATGGCAAACTGTCAAAGAATCCACTTGTACAGAATACGGTCAGCAAGATTATGCGTGCGTGACTTGCGGTTATACGATCGACACACGTCAGCTGGAATTAAAGCCTCATGAAATGAGCGATTGGAAGATAGACGGGGATTTCCCTTGCACACAAACTCGTCATAGGGATTGTGCAAATTGTGATTATAGAGAGATCGATGACAGCTATGATAACAGAACCCCGCATAACTTTGATCCCGTCACCAAAAAATGTACGATTTGTAAAAGCAATGACTTTTTAATGGGAGACACGCTGAATTTCGGTGAGTATCCTCAAACAAAGGTCACGGACAACGGCATATCCGCTACGCTTGCACAGATGTCGGGGAGCAGACCCGTAAAGGGCAACAGAGGCAAGTGGATGGACTACAAATATTATATCAACGGCAAATCGGACGAATATATGTGGTATATAGACCTCGATTATAACGGGGCAAGATATCGCGGCGTGTATTTCACTTCATACAGACCGTATTGGACAACAGACAACAGTTCCACTTATCAAGACGATAACGGCTATTATATCAACACGTTGTATTGGTTCAAGTGGGAGCCGATAGAATGGCGCGTTTTGGAAAGAACGAACAGCGAAGTGTTCCTTATGAGCAATGTGATTTTGGACAGCCAACAATATTATCATGATTATGAAACGCGCACTATATCGGGAAAAACGATATATCCCAACAACTACAAGGAGAGCGATATACGCGCCTGGCTGAACGGCACGTTCTATGACCAAGCGTTTGATAGTGTGGAGCAATCTATTATAAAGACAACACTCGTAGATAACAGTTATGGATATGAATATGCCTGTGAAAACACTAACGACAAAGTGTTCCTGCTCAGCTATAATGATGTGTTGAACACAAGCTATGGCTTCAACTCAAGTAGTTACAACTATGATACGGCAAGACGGCTTAAGACGACAGGCTATGCGCAATCACAAGGCGCATATACGTCGACGGACAGCAGTTACAGAGGCAACGGCTGGTGGTGGCTGCGTTCGCCTGTCAGCAGCGATGGTATCAACGCGCTCAACGTCTACAACTATGGCAATGCCGTCAGCAACTATTTTGTCTGCTACACTAGGGGCGGCGTGGTCCCCGCTTTAAGGATTACCTTGTATTAAGCGTCCCGGATCCGCCGGGCAGAGTCTGTGCGCTTGAGGAAGCGCAATGTTTTCAAATTTTAATCGGTTAGAACCACGAAAAAGCGGCGGAAGCGCCGCTTTTTCGTTTGAGTAGTCAAATTGTTTATTATGGGCGTTTGCTGTTTCGGTCATTGACAGAATAGGCAAAATTTGATGATGCCCTTCAATTTTGCGCTTTCAAATATCTGAACACAAGCACGGCGCCGGCTTTGACGGAGATGTGGACTTTGCCGCCTTTGGAGACGTTGGAGAGGCCGCGGGAGTCGGATGCGGTGAGCAGAAGGTCCTCGAGAGGGTATTCGAGATTTTTTGAGCAGTTGACAATGGCATTGCCCCCCAAAGGGAGTATTGAAATCGTTTCGCCCTTTTGCGTGGGCAGGTCGAATTCGCCACGCACGAGATACAGGTTGACGCCGTCCTCCTGCGCGCTTGCCGCCATGCCGAGGTCGGTGGCGAGGCGCATTATGGCGAAATTGCAAAGAGTATGGTCGTATCTGCCGCCAAGTACGCCGTAAAAGACGACTTCGTCCGCGCCGAGCGCTTCTTTGGCGTAGTAGACGGCGAGTTCGCCGTCGCTTGCGTTCTTGTGGGAGTCGTGCTTGACAATGACGCCCTCAAAATAATCGGGCATATCAAGGGAGTCGAAGTCGCCCAGCAACACGTCAGGCAGGTCGGTACACCAAAGGTAGCCGGCGTCGCAACATATGATCTTGTCCGCGCATATTTTGCGCTCTATAAGCTTGCCGCAATTCAAAACTATCGCAACTTTCATACGCAAATTATAGCAGGGCGAGGAGTAGATGTCAAACGCTTGCATTTGATAAGGGCTTGGCGCCATAGCGGAGCAAGGCACTCAAAAGCCCACCGCTCATATACCCCGCAAAAACACTGCGTATTTTTGCGGGGTATAGTGAGAAATCCCCTAGTGTCCCGCTGTCATTCCGAGCGACACGGGGTCCCCGCAAAATTACGTAGTGATTTTGTGGGGTATAAGGAGGAATCCCCCGGTTTTCTGTCGTTCCGAGCCGTATATGAGGTTCCAACGTTATGCAATAACAACTTGTATTTTTTTATTGTGAAATGCGAAACTTCGCGGTATAATTGGCATATAAACATCTTCGAGGGCTTATGGACGAGAAACTTATCGAAAAAGAGGTCAAGGAGAACAAGCTGTACGACGGGCGCGTGATAAATTTGCGCGTGGACGACGTGCTGCTCCCCGACGGCAGGGCGGCAAAACGCGAGTACGTCGAGCACCGCGGCGGCGCGGCGATACTTGCGATAGAGGAGGGGCAGGTGTATCTTGTCAGACAATTCCGCTATCCCTATCGCGAAGTGCTCCTCGAGATACCCGCGGGCAAGCTCGAGGCGGGGGAGGAGCCTATCGTCACGGCGGCGCGCGAGCTTGAAGAGGAGACGGGACTCAGTGCGGAAAGGATAGAACCGTACGGCATCATCTATCCCTCGCCCGGCTACACTGACGAAAAGCTGTACATCTTTGTCGCCTACGGTCTAAAACACAGCGCTGCGCACCCCGACAGCGACGAGTTTTTGAATGTCGTGCGTATGCCCGTCGAGGAGGCGATAGACAAGGTGACCTCGGGCGAGATCAAGGACAGCAAGACCTGCTACGCACTGCTGAAATACGCGCTGTCTCAGGCCGCAAAATAGGGCGTAAACGCGACGCAATGCGCAACCGCAAAAATAAGCGGCGCTTTGCGATATTTTGCGGCGCATATGCAAAAAATCGCAATTCTAAACGGTTGAAATGCCTATTTGCGGCTTTGAAAAATGCAACGATTTAGGGTATAAAAAAAGACGCGCGAGGCGCCTTTTTTTGTGTGTTTTGTCGCTCAGTCCTCGACTTCGCCATCCACGGCGGGAGTATCGTCCTCGGCAGGGTCTTCTGCGGGAGCAGCTTCGGAAGTTTCATCTGCGGGAGCGTCCTCTTTGGCGGAAGTCTCTTCCTTTGCCGACTCGTCGGACTTGAGAGACGTAGCCATCTTGTCCTCGTCAACGCCGAGGTCGTCAAGCCACAGCAGTTGATCCTTGAGCAAGAGCGTCACGATGTCGATGACGAACAAAATCCAGCCGCCGACAAGTCCGATAACGACTGCCAAAATCATGCCGAGAGTGTTGTCTTTGAGTGCGCTCTTGGACAATCTGTACAGCGTGGACGGAATGTCCCAAAGCAGGCAGAGCAAAATCTTGACGATCTTGCTGAATCCGCTGTAGCTGTCAAGATACTTTTTTGCAAAATCTTTCATTTTTTATGCCTCCAAAATTTATTTACCGTAATAAAGTATATACTTATTTTTTGAGAATGTATATTGATTTTGACAAAATCTTAAGATTTTTTTATAAATATAAGTCAACATTGTGCGAAAACTTTACAAAAGGCGAAAAAGTGTTTAGTATATTATTTGTCAAATAAACTTTTTGGAGATTTTTATGACAGTCAAATCCGATATTGAGATCGCTCAAAGCTACAAAATGGTGCACATCCTCGACATCGCAAAGCGCGCGGGCATAAAGCCGGAGTATGTCGAACAGTACGGCAACTTCAAGGCAAAGCTCGACTACAAGCGCATTATGGAAGAGCGAGCAGGGCACAAAGGCAAGCTCATCCTTGTCACAGCCATAACCCCGACGCCCGCGGGCGAGGGCAAAACTACGACGACGGTCGGGCTTGCGGACGGGCTCAAGCGTATAGGCAAAAACGTAATGGTTGCTTTGAGAGAGCCCTCTCTCGGCCCCGTGTTCGGCGTAAAGGGCGGCGCAGCAGGCGGCGGATATGCTCAGGTCGTGCCTATGGAGGACATAAATCTGCACTTTACGGGCGATTTCCACGCAATCGGCGCGGCAAACAACCTGCTTGCGGCGATGCTGGACAATCATATCCAACAGGGCAACGCGCTCGGCATAGACGTCCGCAAGATCACATGGAAACGCTGCGTAGATATGAACGACAGGCAGCTCCGCTTCATCGTGGACGGCATGGGCGGCAAGGCGAACGGCGTCCCGCGCGAGGACGGCTTTGACATCACCGTCGCAAGCGAAATAATGGCGGTGCTGTGCCTCGCCAGCGACATAGACGATTTGAAGGCGAGGCTGTCTCGCATAATCGTGGGCTACACCTACGACGACAAACCCGTCACGGCAAGCGATCTGAAGGCGGTAGGGGCTATGGCGGCGCTCCTCAAGGACGCCCTCAAACCCAACCTCGTGCAGACTTTGGAGGGTACTCCCGCGATAGTGCACGGCGGACCGTTTGCCAATATCGCGCACGGTTGCAACTCCGTGATAGCTACAAAGCTCGCGCTCTCGCTCGGCGATTACACCGTCACGGAGGCGGGGTTCGGCGCGGACCTCGGCGCGGAAAAATTCCTCGACATCAAATGCCGTATGGCGGGGCTGACTCCCGACGCGGTAGTCATAGTCGCAACGGTGCGCGCGCTCAAGATGCACGGCGGCCTCAAAAAGACGGAGCTTGCCACTGAGGACCTCGCCGCGCTCGAAAAGGGACTTCCCAACCTGTTAAGGCACGTCTCCAACATCAAAAACGTGTACGGACTGCCTTGCGTCGTCGCGGTCAACCGTTTCCCGACGGATACGGACGCGGAGATAGATACCGTCATCAAAAAGTGCCGCGAACTCGGAGTCAATACTGTGCTGTCCACGGTTTGGGCTGAGGGCGGCAAGGGCGGAGAGGCTCTCGCTCGCGAAGTCGTCCGTCTCACCGAGGAGGAGAAGGGCAACTTCACTTTCTCATATTCCGACGATATGTCGCTTAAGGAGAAAATAAACGCGGTCGTCACAAAGGTGTACGGCGGCAGGGGCGTCATCTATATGCCAAACGCGACAAAGCAGATAGAGCGGCTCGAGGAGCTGGGCTTTGGCAAATGTCCCGTCTGCATAGCAAAGACTCAGTACAGCTTCAGCGACGATCCCACAAAACTCGGCGCGCCCGAAAACTTTGACGTCACCGTCAAGAATGTCAAGGTCAGCGCAGGCGCGGGCTTTGTCGTCGTGCTCACGGGCGACATCTTGACGATGCCGGGACTTCCCAAATCTCCCGCCGCAGAACGTATCGACGTCTCCAATGACGGCGTGATCACAGGCCTGTTCTAATCTTCGATTATGACTTCAGAAAATATCAAACGGAAAAGAATAATAAAAATTGTATGTTGCGTCTTGGCGGGCGTATTTTTGCTGTTGTCTATCGCTGTGATCGTACTTTCCCAAAGCCGTCGTCTGTTTGAAGGAGAAATAAATAACGACAAAGCATATATGTCAGTTATGTCAGATGTGGAGAAAATCACCGAAGCCGATCCGCGAGTGGTGGATCTTGCCATGCTTGCCTCACACAATGCTAATACATACGCGCTTGACAATTTCAACGGGTTGAGTGGCGAAGTTGACAAAGGTATGAGCGCTCTTTATAGGACAGCATGGGGACTAATGTATAGATATATCAAAAATCAAGTGTCAAACATCTACGACCAACTGTGTCAAGGGGCGAGATTTTTGCAATTCCGTTGTTCCTATCAGGATGGCGAATTGTATGGGTCGCATACCGTTATAGACCGTCCCATACGTACATATATCGAGGATGTATTACGCTTTTTGCAGAATGCCACAGGCGAGATAGTCGTACTTGATCTAAGGATACGTTATTTTGATGATCGTACTGTCGCAGATGCCGCGCGGGAATTGTTTGATATAAGCTATGACGGGCATACGCTTAAAGATTATATTCCTTATGAGTATGTCTCGAGCGGAGATCTGACCTATAACACCGTGACGAGAAACGGAAAGAGCAGTGGCGCAGTTGTGTTATTTGACCTGATCTCATCACATGGTACAAAAGATTGGTTTGATCAAACATTAGAGTACGATGGCAAATTTTATGTGACTTCATATATGAGATGGGTGAATTTTGATATACCCGGGGGGGGTGGGGTAATTTCTGATATAATAACAGACGTAGGACACAACCGTATGAGTGAGGCTGCGATTTCGGAGTATAACGACGGGATGTACGATTGGATAGCTTCCGACTTCGAGCTGCATAAAAACAATTTCAGAATTTTACAAGTGCAAAGTACGCCTTCCGTCAATGATCCCCTGGAGACGTTTGGCGCGTGGTCGTTGGCTTGTTACGCAAAGAGGCATAATGCCGCTATGCTAGAGCATCCCAATTTCGACAAATGGATGAAGTTTATGCCCATAGTATTATTTGACTTTGTGACGACTTCCGGTGGCGACTTCAATAGGAAGATAAACGAAAAGATATCTGCATACAATCGCGATCTGGTGCAAAAACTGCTTTCGACATCCGCATAGCGGTTTTTAAATTTTCATTGAAATTTTATGCCACAATCTTCAATTTCTTTTTTCTATATAAAGACCTTGCCCGAGCGGGGCAAGGTGTAGATGTTTTATGGATAGGGTAACGCTGCGGTTTAAAAGAGGTTTGGCATTGCGTCCGTTATGTTTAGGGCGACTGATTTAAAGTATTTATTTTTTATCCGTATTGTATTTCAACCCAACTCTCATGGCGTTGAGGATGGCGAGGATGGCGACGCCGACGTCTCCGAATACGGCTATCCACATGTTGGTTATGCCCAACGCGGAGAGGATGAGTATGGCGACTTTGACGGCGAGAGAGAATACTATGTTCTCGGTCACGATGTTCATTGTGCGCCTCGCGATGCGCTTTGCGAGAGGTATGCCATTGAGGTCGTCCTGCATGAGCACGATATCCGACGCCTCTATCGCCGCGTCGCTGCCCACTCCGCCCATCGCTATGCCTATGTCCGAGCGCATGAGCACGGGCGCGTCGTTTATGCCGTCGCCGACAAAGCACAGCACGTCGTTTTTGCCCTTTTCGGCGAGCAATTCTTCCACTTTTGACACTTTATCCGCTGGCAGCAGGGAGGCGTGATATTTGCTTATGCCCGTCGCGGATGCCACTTTTGCGGCTACCGCCTCACTGTCGCCCGTAAGCATGACCGTCTTTGCGCCCATGCCGTTGAGCGCGCCTATGAGGGCGGGGGAGTCGGATTTCAGTTCGTCCTCGATGAGTATAGTCCCGATAAGCGCGCCGTTTTTTGCGACATATACGGTCGTGCCCGCGTCCGTTGTCGCGTCACAATTTATGCCGTATTGCCGCATAAGTTTGGCGTTGCCCGCAAGCAAAACTTCATCCTCGCATGAGGCGACGACTCCGAAACCCGCTTCATTCTTGATAGAGTAGTTTGAGGGGATATCTGCGCCGAATTCGTTTTTGTAGCATTCTACTATTGACGTGGCGATGGGGTGTGACAGCCCTTGCTCGCATATGGCGGCGAGGCGCAATATCTCCTCACACCTGTCCGCGGGAGTCACGGCTGTCACGGCGAAGTTGCCCTTTGTGAGGGTACCCGTCTTGTCAAAGACGAATATGTTCGCCTTTGAAAACTTCTCGAGGTAGTTGGAGCCTTTGATCAATATGCCGTACCTTGACGCCGCGCCTATCCCCGCGAAGAACGAGAGCGGTATGGATATGACCAGCGCGCAGGGGCAGGACACCACCAGGAAGCTTAGCGCCCTGTATATCCAGCCCGCCCAGTCATCGGTGATCGCGCCCGGTATGACGGCGAGCAGCAGTGCGCATATGACTACCGTCGGGGTGTAGTAGCGCGCGAATTTGGTGATGAAATTTTCCGCTTTTGATTTTTTGTCCGCGGCATTTTCAACGAGCTCCAGAATTTTGGACACCGTGCTGTCGTAAAACTCCTTCTCGACCTGCACTTCGATTTTGCCTTCGAGGTTTACGCTGCCGCTTATCACTTTGCCGCCTTGAGCAATGGGGGAGGGTAGCGTTTCGCCGGTGAGCGCTTTGAGGTCGAGAGAGGATGTCCCCGAAATACAAACTCCGTCTAGGGGTACTTTTTCGCCGGGATTTATCACTATCGTCTCGCCGATGTGCACCTCGTCGGGGGATACCTCGACCGTTTCGCCGCCTCGTATCACGTTCGCGCTGTCGGGGCGGATGTCCATGAGCGCGGATATGCTCTTGCGCGACTTGCCCGTCGCATAGCGCTGGAAAAATTCGCCCACTTGATAAAACAGGAGCACGGCGCATGCCTCGTCAAAACCCTCTATCTCTTGACCCGTAACGCCACGGAATATCGCAAGCGCGAATGCCCCGAGCGTCGCCACGCACATGAGGAAATTCTCGTCGAAAACCTGTCCGTGGGCGATGTTACGCGCCGCGCGATACAGCACGTCGCAGCCTATCGCAATATATATAGCAAGGTACAAAAAGAAGGGCAAAAGCCAACCTAGCTTGCCCCCGACGGAGGAGGCGAGATCTATGCTTTTGTCCACCGCAAACACCACAATGAATGCGGCAAGCGAGAGCAGTATGCGCAATCCTATTCTTTTCTCTTTTTTGCTCAAACGGTATTTCATAGCTTCAAAATGATATGTTTATCTCACGATTATGCAATCCGGCTCTATTTTTTTGATGACCTTCTGAGCGGCTGTAAGTACGCTTTCAAACGCGGCGTCGTCCGCCTCGAGCGTCATGCGCTGGGTCATAAAGGATATGGTCACGCTCTTTACGCCGTCAAGTTTTTCAATGGCATTTTGCATCTTTGCGGCGCAGTTGGCGCAGTCGAGATCTTCAAGTTTGAATGTCTTTTTCATTGTAACACCTCATTGCTGATTGATTATTTTATTGAACAAGTGTTCAATCGTTTTCTATTTTTTTAGAGCGGACTTTGCCGCCCTTACATACTATGCGGGGAAGGGGCTCAGCGCACCTCGTTTATGTGGGTCAGCCCGCACTCCATTATCTGCATAACATGGTTGTCGTCAAGGCAGTATTTGACCTCTTTTCCAAGCTTGCTGCCCTTGACGAGCTTCGCGTTTCTTAGCACGCGGAGTTGGTGAGAGACAGCGGATACGCTCATGCCGAGAATGTCCGCGATCTCATATACATAAAGGTCCCTCACGGCGAGACAGCTCATTATCTTCGCGCGGGTCGGGTCGCCGAACACTTTGAAAAGCTCCGCAAGCCCGTACAATGTGTCCTCGTCGGGAAGTTTGCCTTTGACGTCATCTATAGTGTTTATTTTGTCCTCTGACATATTGCCCTCTCTTGAACATTTGAACGATTTTTCAACTGTTCAATAATATTATATGTGCCTCTCCGCCGTTTGTCAATACATTTTTGATATTTTTGAGAAATTTTTTTTCACGTCTCCACTTCTTCACGAGTAGGGCATGGCTGTCCGTGCAAACTTTCCTGATAATGTAGGGCGGGCGTTATCAACGTTTGGTAAATGCATTTTTTAAAAATTCTCCTATGTTCGCGCCTATGCAAATATTTTTGTTGACCCGAGGCAAAACTTGTTTCATAATTATGATGTAAATAATATATTGTTTTAAAATCGGAGGTCTTTATGAAAGTGATATTGCTCAATGGCAGTTGCAGAGCGCAGGGGTGCACGTATACTGCGCTTTGCGAAGCTAAAAAGGTACTTGAGGCGGAGGGCGTCGAGTGCGAGTTGGTGCAGATCGGCACATCGCCAATACGCGACTGCATTGCTTGCGGCGGTTGCGCGGGCAAGGGACATTGCGTGTTTGGCGACGACGGCGTAAACGCGCTCATAGACAAGATGAATGACGCGGACGGTTTCATATTCGGCTCGCCCGTGTATTTCGCGCATCCCGACGGCCGCATACAGTGCATGCTGGACAGGGCGTTCTACGCGGGGCGCAAGGCGTTCGAGCATAAGCCCGCGGCGGTCATTGTATCGGCGCGCAGGGCGGGTACGACGGCGTCCCTCGACGTGCTCAGCAAATATCCGCTCATCGCCGAGATGCCGCTTGTAGCGTCGTCCTATTGGCCCATGGTGCACGGCAGTACGCCCGCGCAGGTGCTCGAGGATGAGGAGGGCATACAGACGGTGCGCAACCTCGCGCACAATATGGCGTGGCTGCTCAAGTGTATAGAGCTCGGCAAGCAAAACGGCGTCCCCGTGCCTAAAAACGAGACGGGCGCAAAGACGAATTTTATCAGATAAACGATCAAGACAGTCTATTGTTTAAGTAAAAATTGCGGAGGGCGGCGCCTTCTGCATTTTTATTGCTGATTTTTTTGCGCAGGGTGTTGACATATGGTGATAATTTAGGATATAATTTGTATACAAATTTGATATAATATTTGTGGAGGTAAAATTTATGTTTGCAATTCCCATGACTGCGATAATCCCTATGAAGGACCTCAAAGATACCGTCGCGCTCGAAAAAAAGTGCGCCGAGAACGACTATGTTTATGTCACAAAGAACGGCTACGGCAAGCTTGTCGTGATGGATATGGACTACTTCCAAAAAGTGATGGGCGAGTTTATGCTGTCCCTCGCCATTAAGGAAGGTTTGGACGACATCAAAGCGGGCAGAGTGATAGACGGAAAGGATTTCGAAGCGGAGATGAAAGAGAAGTATGGGTTCTGAATTTACTTACAGCATTACAAAAGTCGCCGCAACGAATATTCGTAATACCATGGATTACATAAGAGATGAGTTGCTCAATCCCGCAGCCGCTAAAAAGTTGTATGATGATTTGATCGCATGTTTTCATCGTATTTGCGCGTTCCCTGAGATAGGCGCGCCGCTTGTCAATACGTTTGCGCCTCGCGACGACCTCAGATATTGCTATGTGGGCAACTTCACGGTGATATATTATGCGGTTTATGACGAGCATGTCATATCCATTGCAAGCGTGAAATATGCGCATAGCGATTTGAACGAGGCATTGAAGCGCCTTTGAATGAAAATAAAATCGCATTCCGCCCCTTCTTTTTGAAGGGGCTTTTTTATATGATGAATTTTAGGCGATATGGAGCGGAAAATATACTTGGAATGGCGGCAAAAGTGTACAAAATGGGGAGAAATCTTTCAAAATCAGATAAAACAGTTGAAAAATTTGAGTATGTAGAGTAAAATTTAATCAATAGTTTAATGAGTGTGCGCGCAGACGCACGCACGAGGATAGGTGGATGAGCAAGTCGCATTCTGACAAGCATGAGAGACTCGACTCAGGCAGGGTCGAGCGGCGGGTCGTGAGCGCGGGCGCCCCGGCGGCGCGCAATGTCCTCGCTGTATTTCTTGTGTTTGCGATCGTATTCGGTTTGACATTCGGCTTTTTATTTTTCGCAGATATAAAAGTGGGCGCCGCGCAAGTATCCGAGTCCGTGGTTGGAGCCGATCTACCCGAGGCGGACGTCGCCTCAGGGAGCAATTATAGCGTGGAGAGCATTGAGGTTTCAAGTGACGGCACGGTAGAGATAGATTCGCTTGCCGGTTTGCTTATCGCGGCATACGCATACAATTCGGGCGCGAGCATATCCGATATTTTGGGCAGTAAAATCGAAGGCGCGCAAAATGCGAATATTAAGTCCTTCAAACTTGTAAACAATATATCGGGCATTTTTACGGCGCAGGACATTGAAGATTTGAATGCAGCGTTTCTAAGCGGTTGGGGGAAAAGCGCGGAAGGCAATGGCGCGCTTGAAAATGTGGTCAAAGCCGAGGCGGGAGATACATTGACGATACTAAACAGCCTGTTTGGCGATTTCTCGGGCACTTTCGATGGCAACGGCTATGTAATAAATACTTTCAACCTTATGGGCGGAACTGACGGAACTCATAAGGAAAACGCGGGTTTCTTTGCAAAAATAGAAAGTGGCGCGACGGTCAACAATCTGCACCTGCGCAATGTCAACGTGGTCGCGGACGGAGTGACAAGCGTCGGAGGGATCGCGGGCACCGCGCTTTCGGACGTCACAAACGTCAGCGTACACGGCATGTTTAATGTGGCAAACGGAACAAATCTCGGCGGAATTGTCGGCGTACTTGGAGAGCGGGCAAATGCGTCTACTCTTATGAAAGCTATAGTCATGGGCACGATCTATGCAAATGAAGTCAAATATGTGGGCGGCGCTGTAGGACATGCAGAGAATACGCCTATCACAAAGACCATATCAATGATGTATATTTGGTCTACAGTTGATATAGGCATCGCTGGGAGTGTGGTCGCGAACGGGGGAACTGAAAGCTCTTATTATCTTAAAAATTCTGTGTGGATAGGCAAGTCGGACGACGTGCATACAAACAAAGATCACGTAAACGAAAACAGCGCCAGTTCTACTGAATATCCGGCTTTTTGTGGTGTGTATGGCAATTCTGTAAGCGGGTATGTTAAAGGAGAAATCGCCTATTATAAAAAAGCCGGTCAAACTTCTAAGGGGGCATATGATGTTTTGGACGACTTTATCCTCGATGACGCGGGATACGAAGAAGGAAACGCGCCCGCGCCGCGCGAGAGCATGAGGCTTTGCGACCTTATAGATGTGTATCTGCTGAAATACGGCTTGACAGAGAAAAGGGTGCAAGTTGACGATAACAACTATTTTAACATTTGTGAAAAATCGGAAAATAGTTGGCTTGTAGGAAATGCAAAAGGCACGGATAAGGTAGAAAGAGGTTCAGATGTAAAAAATGCGGATCCGATAATAATTTGCAATCAGCAGGGCGTGTCGCTCTTGAGGGAACTGCGTTTTGCGACTTTCAAACTGACGGCGGATGTGTATTTGCCAGCCTCATACAAGTTTGAGACGTGGCAAGGCGTTTTCTTCGGCAAAATTTACAACAGCAAAACGGTAGACAACGCCTATGATGAGAATGGCTATCACATCTACATCAAGGGGTATAAAGACGAGAACATCTTCGATCTGACACCAACGGATACGACTCCCGTCAAATTTCCTGTAAAAGGATACTGAGGCGCGGCAAGCAGGTTGAACAAAACGCGTATTGCAAAAACATAAATGTGTGGAAAAAGATAATGAGCGCGAAAGCGCGATCGCGAGCGAGGGATATGAAAACTGCGTCAAATAAAAAGCGAATAATACGTGCGGTGGAAACAATTATTCCCGTGCTTGTTTTGACGATAGCGGCAGTCGTAGTCGGCATATCTTTCGCTTGGCATTCGACAGGCGCCGCCGCATCCGCGCAAAAAATAGATTTTGCAACAAAAAAGACCTTTGTCCTCGATTTTGATATAGACGCGACGAGCAGCGACAACTTGCCGTATATGGGGCAGCAAGCGATAGGCATCGACTTGGATAACAATTTGAGCGTTTTAAAGGACGTGGACGCGCCGTATTACTTTGTCTCGACGATAGAGATAAGCACGCAGGGGAAAAAGAAGAATCTCAATTTGCGGTTGGATGACGTGAAGATCTCAAAGGATGGGAGCTATCTCGACGTTTACAATGAGAGAGGGCAAAACGATAAGGCATACGATTCTGAGAATAGTGCGGCGTATGAATCTGCGAAATTTCACAAAAATTCCGATGTCGACCTTGCGTTTACGTGGTTTTTCAAAGCGCATACCGACGACGTTTCCAATAAAACGCTCGTGGACGAGCAGGAGGAAATGAAACCGCTCTTGCCCTCAATCGGAGAGACTTGGTATACGCCGTTTGGCACAATGGTATTCGGCGAAGGAAATATAGCGCAAACTTTTAACGGCGTACAAGCGCAAGCTCTGCCGAGTGCCGCGCAGGATATATCGGATTTTGTCGCAAGCGACGGCGCGCTATTCGATTTTTACATAGTTTTTGCGCCCGAAAGAGTATTTTGGAGTCAATTTTTTTCAGGTGGCAAAATATCCGCCGCGAGCTATAACGTCGAAGAACGCAAAGAGATGCTCGGCGCGTATTATGATGAAAGCGCCCCGAAATATCGGATGTATTATTCGGAGGAGAAATATCAATCGTCCGAATTTTCGTTTGGCGCGACTTTGACTGCGACGGACGCGTCGCCGCGGCAAACGCCGTAATGCGAGGTGAGTATGAAAGGAAAGAAGGCAATAATAATTTCATCGCTCATCTTAGGTTTGACCCTCATCGTGGCGGTAGTTTGTACGTCTGCGGCGTGGTTTGGAAGTGTAAACAGCAGGACTATTGCCGATTTAGAGATAGGCGCGGGAGATGCAAGCGCGTCTACGGGCGTGAGCATTGCAAGCGGCGATATCGCGGGACAATCATTGAGACCTGCGGTCGCAAAATCGGGCTATTTTGGCAACGCGACAAAATATCCCGGCAATTATTTTACGGGTGCGGAGGGCGAAACTTTCGATGAGAAAAAGGCGGTCGAGCTCGACCCGTCGAACGATCTGTCGGAAGGCATATCTACAAAAGCCACATCTGTGCAATTTGTGCTGTCAATAAGGCGCGCGGCTGCCGAGGGCGAGGGCAGCGACGACATAGCGCCCGTAAAACTCATTCTCGCAGGCGCGTATCTTGAAAAAGATCTGACAAAGGTCGGGAGCGGAGAATATTCGGGCTATGAGATCGCCGACGGCATGGATAGGAACTTCAAAAACGAATTCAACGTCAAAATGACGTTGGTACAAAACAAGGACGGAACTGGAGATGTTTCGCAAGAGATCGTGCAGTATGACGATTCATACTCCGCGGACAATCCCTTCGGGCACGTCCTTACGGTGCAAGCAAAAGCAAACGTCACGTATTTTGTGAAGTTCGAGATATATTTCAACAAGTTAGACGAGGAGTGCGATCCCGAGTTGCTGTGCGCAAAATTGGTATTGCACATCGCACTCGATATGGATGAGGCATCTTCTACACAGCCATGACGGGAGGGGATATGACAAAACGGATCAAAATATTTGCAATATTGTTGTCCGTCCTGCTCGTCGTGGGACTTGTCGGAGCAGTGGGCGTTACGGCGGCCATATGGACTGAGGGCGAAGGGAAAGAGGCTTTGGACGCGTCCGTAGACGTAGATTGGAGCGCATGGGCAAAGTATTTTGAATACGAGACCGTAGACGGCGGCATTGTTATAACAAAGTTCAAGGCGCAAACGGACAACGGAGCGCAAACGGAAACGGGCTTTAATTCGTCCGTCCTCGTCATTCCGCGCTCCATTGACGGAAAAGCCGTCGTCGGCGTATCGGGCAGCGCGTTTTCCGATGCCGTACTCAAAGAAATGGCGGAGGAAATAAGGATCCCGAACACGGTCACAAGCATATCCGCGAGCGCTTTCGCGGCATTTGTAAACTTGAAAAAGGTGGTATTTGAGACGGGCTGCGGTTGCACCGTCGGGGATTTTGCGCTTGCGGGGACGAGGAAACTTGCAGGGATATATGTCGGCGACGCCCCTGTGGCCTTGACGCTTTCGGACGGTAAATATGTATACGATGGCGACGGCGCTACAAACTTAACATTTGCCGAAAACGCCTTTTTCGGCTCTGCATACACGCCGCTTTCTGTCGCGCCATAAAAAATTATTTGCCAAAATCCCGCGGAGCATTTGACAGCGCGCAAAAGTATTGCTATACTGTTTTAGCACGTTACGGAAGCGTATCGAAGTGGTCATAACGAGGCGGTCTTGAAAACCGTTTGGGTGCAAGCCCACAGGGGTTCGAATCCCTTCGCTTCCGCCAAAGACCTCGCCGAGGTGCGGACGCGGCGCGCAAGGTCTGAAAAGTCCGCGATGTCTCGCCGTGACGGACGCGGCGATCAAGACGCATTCAATGTCCGATTTGCACATGTCCCACCGTCAGGCGGACGCGGTGATCAGGATGCAAAATCGTCCGCAAATATGCTGCTGTGGCTCAGCAGGTAGAGCACGTCCTTGGTAAGTATTTACTTAACCAATGGATATGAGCCATAATAAGCCCCAAAAGACTTGTTTTTAGCACTTTTC
>CANPWB010000012.1 GCA_947581925.1 uncultured Clostridia bacterium | reverse complement strand
TGGGGTATAGCTGGGGAGTCCTGAGTGCAGTGTGCCTTTACCCCAAAAAATCACTTCGTAATTATTTTGGGGACCCCAAATATCCCTCAGATCGGCGTTATCATCGCTGCACGTAACGAAGGGAGAGGTTGGGTCTTTCACTCCAATGTCTGAGCCACTACGTATATCCCCGGTGCGCTCAAGCGCCGATGTATTAGATTGTCCGAGCAGTCTATTTAAAAAACTTTTCGGGCGGAAATCGCTTGACAGCGCGCGGGAGGTCATCTATAATAAAATAACTTTATGTCATATACGCGCAGAAGGCGCGTGTGGGCGTAAAAAAACGTTTATAGGAGTTTGACAATGAAAGAAGGTATTCATCCGAATTACCACACTGTCACCGTCACATGTGCTTGCGGCAACACATTCCTTTCCGGCACCACTAAGAACGTGCAGGAAATGAAGGTGGAAATTTGCTCCAAGTGCCATCCCTACTTCACGGGCAAGCAAAAGCTCGTCGATACAGGCGGACGCGTTGACAAGTTCAAGAAGAGATACAATCTCGATTGATTTTCACAAGCGCAAAGTGCTTGTGAGACTGAGTTTCGCAGGCGCGCAGTGCTTGCGGTCAAAGGGAGTGCAGGCACTTTGGTGTCTGCATTTTACAAATATGGGGCACGGCTACTCCGTAGGAAAGGTATGAAAATATACCTTCGCGGAGAAGAGTCGGCGCAAACGTATAGATATGGACAAGAAAAACAAAGAAAAAAAGTGCGCGGTGCGGCGCACGTCCATAGGCGGACAGGCGGTGCTTGAGGGCGTCATGATGAAGGGCGAACGCTCAATGGCGACGGCGGTGCGCGCTCCCGGGGGCGAGATAACCATCGAGAGCAAGTACGTCAAGAGCGCGAAGGAGAGAAATATCTTTTTCCGCTTGCCATTTGTGCGCGGCGTCGTCAATCTTGTGACGCAGCTGTTTCAAGGCACGGGAATAATAATGCGCTCCGCCGAGGTGTACGGCGATTTTGCCGAACCCTCAAAAATGGAAGAGAAAGCCGCCAAAAAGTTCAAGGTCGATCCCATGAGCTTGCTTATGACTATTTCCGTCCTGCTTGGCATAGTGCTTGCCGTGGCGCTTTTCGTGTTGCTGCCAAATGTGTTCGCAAGCCTTATAAGCGACCATACGGCGGTGGGGACAAGCTCGCTCTCAAGCCTCTGGTACAGCCTCATCGAGAGCGGATTTATGCTTGTCATTTTCATATGCTATATTTTGCTCGTCACGCTCATGAAGGACGTGCGCAGAGTTTTCATGTACCACGGCGCGGAGCATAAGACGATAAGCTGCTATGAGCACGGGCTGGAGCTTACCGTGGAAAACGCGCGCGGCATGAGCAGACAGCATAGCCGTTGCGGCACGACCTTTATGTTTTTCGTGCTCGTGGTGAGCATAATCGTGTTCGCGCTGGTAAACTTTATGCTTGACCGCTGCGGATTGCTCGTCGCAAGCAGTGTGGGCGGCTACAAAGTGTTCAACGCGCTCATAAAGCTTGGTTTCAAGCTGCTGTTCGTGCCCGTCGTGGCGGGAATATCCTATGAAATACTCAAGCTGCTCGCAAAGAGCGACTGCCTCTTTGTACGCATACTGCGTGCGCCCGGTATGGCGCTGCAGATGCTCACTACAAAGGAGCCCGACGACGATATGCTTGAGGTGGCGATCGCCGCTTTCAAGCGCGTACAGGCTATGGACGCGGACCCCACGTTGCCCGAGACGAAGTTCGAGATACGCATACCGCTCGAGATGGCGAAGGAGCAACTTAAAGGCGTCGCGCCATCCGCGGACGACGTAGATATCGAGTGGATAATCGCGGACGCTACGGCGACTCTTCGCAGCGCGCCGCCCGCATATCTCGATAAGGCGGCTATGGAGAGGGCGCTTGCCGTCGCCGAAAAGATGAAGGACGGCATGCCATTACAATATGCGCAGGGATCTACGGAATTTTACGGCATAAAGTTGAGCGTAAACGGGAGCGTGCTCATACCGCGCCCCGAGACGGAAGAGCTCGCCGAAAAAGTTATCGCGGATATAAGGGCGAGAGAGAGCAAGGGCGAGACGGCGCGCGCGCTCGATCTGTGCACGGGCAGCGGCGCTATCGCAATAGCTATCGCAAAAAATACGGCGGCGGACGTCACTGCGAGCGACATTAGCGCGGCGGCAATAGAGGTCGCGAAGGCAAACGCGATAAACGCGGGTGCAAAAGTCGCCTATCTTGCGGGCGATATGTGGGAGCCCATAGAGGGCGTATTTGACGTCGTCGTTTCAAATCCGCCGTATATCCCCACCGAGGACATAAAATGCCTCGAGGATAAGGTGAAGAAATTCGAGCCTATCTCCGCGCTTGACGGCGGCGGGGACGGCCTTGACTTTTACAGGAAGATACGAGAGGGGTTCGAGGCGCGCCTCGGCGACGGCGGCGCGCTGTATCTGGAGCTCGGCATAGGGCAGGCGGAGAGCATAAAGGCGCTCTTCGACGGCTTTGACGTGCAGATATTCGAGGATATGGAGGGCGTCGAGCGCATAGCTCGCATTACGAGGAAATGAAGGTCGGCGAGGCGTTTTTGACAAGACTTGACAAGATAGAGGCGCGCTATGATGAGCTCGGCTCTCTTCTTGCAGATCCAAATACCTTGCAGGATCAAGAGAAATTCCGCGCGTACAGCAAAGAGCACTCAGATCTTAGCCCCATATGCGAACTATACTCCGCTTTTAAGTCGCGCAGGGCGCAGTATGACGATTGCGAGGCTATGCTCGGCGGCGAGACGGACCCCGATATGCGCGCCATGCTCAAAGACGAACTTGACGAACTTCGCGAGGCTATGGAAAAGGATATCGCGGACATTCGCGTCGCGCTCCTGCCCAAGGACCCCAACGAGGACAACAACGTCATTATGGAGATACGCGCGGGCGCGGGCGGGGACGAAGCCGCTCTCTTCGGCGCGGACCTCATGAAGATGTACCGCCACTATGCGGAGCTCAACCGCTGGAAGGTGGAAGAAGTCAGTATGAACTTCACCGAGCTGGGCGGCGCTAAGGAGCTCGTGTTTATGATAACGGGCAAGGGCGCGTACGGCAAGCTCAAATTCGAGAGCGGAGTGCACCGCGTACAGCGCGTGCCCGAGACGGAATCGCAGGGGCGCGTACACACCTCCACCGTCACAGTAGCCGTGCTCCCCGAGGCGCCCGACGTGGACATAACCTTGAATGAAGCGGACATAAAGATAGACACTTACCGTAGCGGCGGCGCGGGCGGGCAACACGTCAACAAGACGGAAAGCGCCATCCGCATGACTCACCTTCCCACGGGTATAGTCGTAGAGTGCCAGGACGAGCGCAGCCAAATGAAAAACAGGGAAAAGGCGATGAAAGTGCTCAAATCACGCGTGTATGACTACTATCAGTCGCAGGCGCAAAAGGAGTACGATGATACCCGCCGCGCGCAAGTAGGCACCGGGGATCGCAGCGAGCGCATCCGCACCTACAACTTTCCGCAGGGACGCGTCACCGACCACCGCATAGGGCTCACACTCTACTCCCTCGACAAATTTATGCTCGGCGAGCTCGACGAAATGATCGACGCCCTCCGCCTCGCAGTCCAAAACAAGCTCCTCGAAAACATTGATTGAGTTTTTGTACTTGAAAATATTACATATATAGTGTATGATATTTATATAATCAACTTGGAGGAATTTATGATCAAGTTTATCACAGGCGCAAAGGGTACCGGCAAGACAAAAATAATCATCGACATGGCAAACGGCAACGTGGACACCGCAAAGGGCGACATCGTATTCGTCACGGACAAAGAGGACGGCTACAAGTTCACGCTCAGGCATCAGGTGCGCCTCATCAACGCCTCCGTGCTCAAGAAGGGGAGCGCTCCCGTGGAGGAGCCCGCTCTCATCGGGTTCATAAAGGGCATACTTGCGGGCAATCACGACATCGAGACGCTCTATCTCGACGGCGCGCATAGGCTGCTCGGCAAGACCGTACACGAGATGGAGGACTTTTTCAAGGATATCTACGCCGTGGCAAAGTCCACCGAGACGCAATTTGTCGTGACGGTAAGCGAGGACGAGAAGAATTTTCCCGACTTCCTCAAACAATATCTATGAGATATAAAAGCACCAGATCGGAAAATATATGCGTTGACGTTTACCGCGCTATTTTGGACGGCGTCGCTCTCGACGGAGGGCTGTACGTGCCCGAGAATTTCCCAAGGCTCACGGCAGACTTCATCGAAAGTATCTTAACGAGCTCCCTCGCCGAACGCATGGCGAGGGTGTTATCGCTTTTTGTGGACATGCCCGACGCGCAGCTTTGCGAGCTATGCGAGGACGCGCTTGGCGATTTCGAAGGCGAGCTGCCCATCGCTATGGCGGAGGAAGGGCTGTACTTGCTCGATTTGACTTGCGGCAATACGGCGAGGGCGGAGGACGTCTCGGCGCGCGTATTCGCGAGGCTTGTGAAAGCGGCGCGCGACAAATGGCAGGAGAGCGGTATCCGAGTCGCGGCGTTCGCGGGGAGTACGGCTTGCGGCAAGACTTTGCTTGACGCTTTTAAAGGCGTGAAGGGCGTGGCGGCTATCGCGTTTGTACCCGCCGGCAAAAATCTGCTTGCAGTGCGCGGCTTGAACGCGTCCGCGGACGGAGGCAACGTACAGGCTGTCGGGGTTAAGGGCGAAATTTTTGACGACGAGCTGAAAAAAATTCTCTCGGACGACAAGGTTTTGCGCGAATTTGAGGATATGGGGTGCAAAATACTTGATGCGGACGGCAAAAATATAGGCAGAGTGCTGCCGTACGTCGCGTGCTTTGTATCCGCATATGCGGATCTTGCCTCCGACGGCGAGATAGCGCTCGGCGACAAAGTGAATTTCGCGCTTCCCGCGGGTGATATGACCGCGGCGATAGCGGGGATATACGCGAGGCAGATGGGGCTGCCGATAGACAGGCTGATACTCGCGTTCAACTCCAACAAAGCGGTCATCGACCTGGTTGCGGACGGCGAGTTCCGCATGCCGAAAAAAGTCGTTTCCACCTGCGCGCCCGAGATGGACGTCGTTTTGCCCGCAAACTTGGAAAGGCTGGTTTTCGAGCTTACGGGCAGGGACGCGGCGCGCACCGCGGAGGCTATGCGCGAGCTCAAAGAGGAGGGCAAGATATCCATCGGCGACGTCACGGGCAGCGAGGCGTATGATTTGCTTGTCGCGGGCTGGGCGGACGATGACGACATAAAAGAGACTGCATACAACATTTTCGACATGGACGACATAGTTTTGGACGCGCACGACGCCGCGGCGGCAAGCGTGTACTACGACTATTGCAACGAGTCCGCGGACGATACGCCCGCCGTCCTGTGGCAGACCGTCCACCCCTATGTGTATGTGACAAATACGCTGGGGACGCTTGGCGTAAAAGAGCCCGACGCTATCAAGGCTGTCGCGAAATTGGAGCTTTTGACGGCGCTGGAGCGCCCGCGCTGCATTGAAGAGGCGCTTTCCTCGCGCGACGTAGATCCCGACGGGCTCATCCCAGTAAGTTGGATGAGGGAAGTCATAGTCGCCTTTATGAAACAATTGGTATAGAGGATACATTATGGATGAAAAAAAGAGGATAGTAAGCGGCATACAGCCTACGGGCACAATTACGCTCGGCAACTACATCGGCGCGGTCAACAATTGGCGCAAGATGCAGTCGGATTTCGACAGCATATTTTTCATCGCCGACTTGCACGCGCTCACGCTGAGGCGCGAGCCTGCGGAGTTCAGACAGACAGCGCTGAGCTTTTTCGCACAATATCTTGCCATGGGGCTGGACCCCGAAAAGGCGATAATATACTTCCAGTCGCAGGTACACCAGCATACGGAGCTTCAGTGGATACTCAACTGCAACACCTATGTGGGCGAGGCGTCGCGCATGACGCAGTTTAAGGACAAGAGCGCAAAACATGCGGACAACATCAATATGGGGCTCATGGATTATCCCGTGCTTATGGCGGCGGATATATTGATGTTCCAATCCGACCTCGTTCCCGTCGGCGTGGACCAAAAACAACACCTCGAGCTGACGAGGGATATCGCTATACGTTTCAACAACCGCTACGGCGAGACGTTCAAGGTGCCCGAGGCGTACATTCCGACCGTGGGCGCAAAAATATGCTCCTTGCAGGACCCGACCGCGAAGATGTCCAAATCCGACCCCGATCCCAACGCCTACGTCGCCGTCATAGACGACGAGGCTACGATAATAAGGAAGTTCAAGCGCGCCGTCACGGACAGCGGCAACGAGATAGTAGTGCGCGAGGATAAGCCCGGAGTCAGCAACCTCATCAACATCTACGCCGCGATTTGCGACAAGGCGCCTTCGGAAGTGGAAAAGGAATTCGCGGGACAGGGCTACGGCACCTTCAAGATAGCCGTGGGAGAGGCGGTCGCCGCCACTTTCGAGCCTATTCGCCGCGAGTATGCAAGATACATCGCGGACAAGGAGTACCTCGCGTCCGTCGCAAAGGAAGGCGCTCAGAAGGCTGCATACCTCGCCGAAAAGACTCTGCGCAAGGTCAAAAAGAGAGTGGGACTCATCTCGTTTTGAGACTTTCATACTCATTTAATAAAAAGCGCGCATAATAAAGGATATGTTTGGATACGTTATACCTGACAAAAACAATATGTACATCAAGGACTTTAACGTCTTTCAGGCATTCTATTGCGGGCTGTGCAGGGCGCTCGGAAAGACAGGCTCGCAACCTACGAGGCTTTGCACCAACTATGACGTGACATTTTACAGCGTGCTCCTTCACAGCCTCATGGGGCAGGAAGTCACATTCGAGCGCAAGATGTGCGTCTACAACGGCAAGCGCAAAGTGTCCGTCGCCGTCGACGAGCTGAGTCGCAAGATGGCGGACCTCGCCGTGTTGCTTGTTTATTACAACTTGGACGACGACGTGCACGACGGCAAGGCGTCCCGCGCGCCCCTCATGTGGAGGCTTGCCATAAGGAAGAAAAAGGCGGCAAGTCGCATGCCGAAGATAGACGAGATGATGAAGGAGAGATTTGCCGCATTGAGAGCGCTCGAGGCGGAAAATTGCGACAGCATTGACGCTACTGCGGATACGTTTGCCTCGCTCATGCGGGACATCACGCGCGAGTTTATGGAGACGGACGACAACATCGACACCTTCACCTACAACCTCGGGAGAATGGTTTACATCATGGACGCAGTGGACGACGTGGAAAAGGACTTCAAAAAGAAGAGATACAATCCGCTCATCGCAAGTTTGGGCGGGTGCCAAACAAAACAGGAGTTTTTGACGAAAAACAGGGAGGAGCTTGAGTTTTTGCTCGGCTCCACCTACAACAAACTTGTAGGCAGTTACAACCTCATGGAAATAAGACTTTACGAGGGAGTGCTGAGCAACACGGTGTATCTTGGGATACGCATGCAAATGGACAGATTGCTTAAAGGAGAAGAAAAATGCCAAATGACCCGTTTGTGATCTTGGGGATCGACAGGAATGCCACTCAGAGCGAGATCGAGGAGGCGTACAAATCAAAAAAAGAGGAGCTGAAGGCTCACCTCTTCGACGAGGGCGAAAGCGGCGCGGAGGCGGCAAGACAGCTTGAGTTGCTCGAGGGCGCATACAACGACGCTATGGAATCCACGCACGAAAATGCGGAAGTCTCGGGGGACGGCGAGTCCAACTATGAGGCGGTCAAGCAGGCGATACGCGACAAGAATGTGGAGCAAGCGCAGAGAGAGCTCGACAAGATATCCTATCGCGGTCCCGAGTGGCACTATATGCAGTCCATAGTATTCTATGAGAAAAATTGGCTGAACGACAGCCGCAATCAACTTGAGATCGCGCTGCAGATGGAGCCGAGCAACGCGAAATACCAAAAGGCGCTCGACAACCTCAAAAAGAAGATGGACGGCTCCCGTCCCTATGACAGGGAAGGATCGAGCGGAGTTTACGGCTCTGCCTCAAATCCGCAACAGCCGCAGACAAACAGAAGCTATTCGCAAGCGCCCGCGGACGCTACGGACGGCTGTTGCGCGGCATGTCAAGCGCTTTGGTGCGCGGATTGCTGCTGCGAGTGCATGGGCGGGGATCTCATCCGCTGTTGTTAAAATTAGAGGAAAAGTATTATAAAATGTCACAATTTTTATAATACTTTTCTCAAAATTGCCGCTATTTAGAACACTTTGCCCAAAATTTGCGCGACTTGACCCGCGCGTACGACGGCGGTGGACGCGGCGTAGATTGATTTGAATTTATGAAAAAGATCGACCGTTCGGACATGATATACTCGCTTGCGCTTGCAGGCATATCGGCGGCACTTGCGATAATCTTTGTGACGCTTGGGGTGTACGTCCGCTTTACCACGGTCGCCTTTTTTATTGCCGCGGGACTCAGCATAATGATCCCGCTTTCAAAAAGATATTGGTTTTCAAGCGTGGCGGCGCTCGTCGTTTCGGGCGTGGCTAGCTTTTTTATCGCGGGCTCGGACGTCACGGTCATCGCGGGCTATATAGTCTATTTCGGGCCTATGGCGCTCATCGCGGGGACGATGTACAACCTGCATGTCAAGTGGTATATCCAACTGCCGATAAAGCTCGTATACATCAACGGCGCGCTCGCGCTCTTGTACTATGTGCTGGGCACCATAGTCGTGGACGCGTCTATCATGGAGATATTGCCGTACTGGGCGATCGCTATCATAGGTTCCGTATTGCTTTTGGCGGTGGACGTCATACTTGTTTTCATCTACTCCAAGCTCGGCGTAATAGTGGGCAGGGTGCTCAGAGGCAGAAAGCAAAAGGGCGAGGAAGAGCCCGCCCCCGCCTACGACGACGAGGACCCCTTCGAGGAAGAGCTCCTGGAGCAAGACATCTACCCAAAGGAAACAGGGGAAGATGAGGGAGACGATGAGATGGGGCAAGATGGCGGTGACGCGAAAGACCCGCCTGATAATTCTCAAACATAGATGAGTTGAGCGTATAGCGTGAATTTTGTCTGAGTGTGCCTGTTTACGGACGTCCCCTTCCGTGTATAAGAACTCTCGGACAATGGGTGCGTTTATTCGCTCGGACTAGGGGATGCTTCGACAAGCTCAGCATGACAGAATAATTAAAAGTGTCATTCCGAGCAATAAGGGGGCCCCAAAACAATTACGAAGTGATTTTTTGGGGTAAGGCGTCGAGGAATCCCCTTGTTATACCCCACGAAATCACTGCGTAATTTCGTGGGGACCCCAATGTCGCTCAGACAAAGGTAACGTTAATCGCTCACACAAAACGTCCGTCAATATCACGCTTTCTCGCAGGAGTTTTGACGCTTGCATACAAATCAAAACGCGCGAACTAGCAACGAAAAGTTGCGACGTTCGCGCGTTTTTAGCTTAGGATCGCAAAGGGCAAATCGCCCTTTGCCGGGGTGTGGGGCAGCGCCCCACCTGGGGCGTGCGGGGCGAGCAGCCCTGCGTGGGACGACGAAGTCCCTTGCCGCAGTGTGGGCGCGTAGCCCACATAAGCTCACAAATTCAGAAAATTGACTCCTGCGAGCAGGACGTCCTCTATTTTAGGGCTTTTTATTGAATAGTAGATGACTTTCCCTTCGCGTCTTTGCTGTACTATGTCGGCAGCGCGCAAAAGACGGAGCTGGTGCGAGCATGTGGTCTGATTGAGCTTTAAAATACGGCTTAGGTCGCTTACGCACAGCTCGGATATGGAGAGGGCGCAGATTATCTTTGCTCTCGTGACGTCGCTGCAGGCGGAGAAAAACTCCGCGAGGGAGTACAGCGTCGCGTTGTTGGGCAAAAAGCTTTTTACGGTTGCTTCGGTCTCGTCGTCTATCAATTTTTCCATACTTCGATAATACGGCATATGAACATAAAAAGAGTGTAAGCATTTGTCGCCATATGTGCGGATATGCGATTTTTTGTCATATGCGGATATGTTCACAGGGCGAGGCTCGCGGGCATATACTGTTGCGCAAAGGAGGGGATGATGTTCGGCGACAATTGGTATTTGTTTTTGCTTATAGTCATGCTCGCGTTCTTCGCGGACGGCAATATATCGGACAGGGAGGCGACGGTGATGCTCGCGATACTTTTCGCGCTTACGCTCACAAACAACTTGTCCTCGGACGCCACGACGACGGGCTGTTTCTGTAATAAGTAGTACAGAAATAAACAGAAAGCATTGTGTGAGATGTGTTTATAATGTGACCCCCACCACCGCGCGATAGCGCGGAGCCTCCCCTATACATCACCCCACGATATCACTGCGTAATTTCGTGGGGACCCCGAATACCTCTATCCAATGTTGGAGAAGGGGTATGCCTACACTCAGACAAGGGGATTCTTCGACTTCGCTCAGAATGACAACTTATATTGTGTTGCCAAAGGTTGCGCTTTGGGATATAATAGAGACATGATAGATTTCAAGGCGAAACTCAAGGATGTGCCCGAAAACCCCGGCGTATATCTCATGATGGACGAGACGGGAGAGATCATCTACGTCGGCAAGGCGAAGAACCTGAAAAACAGGCTCAGGTCCTATTTTGTCAATCTTGCGACGCGCACGGCAAAGGTCATGGCTATGCTGGAGCACGTGGCGGATTTTCGCTATATCATTTGCGCGAGCGAGGTGGACGCGCTGCTCACCGAAAACAACCTCATAAAAAAGTACAGCCCGCGCTATAATATTTTGCTCAAGGACGACAAGGCGTACCCGTTTTTGCGCATAGATATGAAACAGGAGTTTCCGCGTATCGAGCTGGTCAGAAAACTGAAAAACGACGGCGCGAGATATTTCGGACCATACATGCAATCCGTCAATATCAAGGATATTTTCGACCTCATACACACGGCGTTCAAGGTGCGGGAGTGCAAGAGGGACCTCTCAAAACCCTCGCGCCCTTGTCTCAACGCGCACCTCGGCAGGTGCCTCGCGCCGTGCTCGGGCAAGGTGACAAGCGAGGAGTACAAGGCGGAGATAAAAAAGGTGATAGACTTCCTTCGCGGCAACGACAGGGAGGTGGAGCGCGTCCTCAAGGAGCGCATGCTCGCCTTTGCCGAGGAGGAGAATTTCGAGGTAGCGCTCTCCTACAAAAACAAGCTCAAGGCGCTCGACAAGATAGTGCGAAAACAGGTTAGCGCGCTTCCAAAGGATTTCGATCTTGACATCTTTGCCTTTGAAACGAACGGCATAATAAGCGCGATAAATATGCTCGTCGTGCGCGGCGGCAAGCTTGTAGGCGGGGACAACTTTGTCGCGGACGCGGCGGATGACGACATCGCGTCGTATATTTATCAATATTACAAAAACAACGCTCCCCTTTGCGACGAGATAGTGACGGACGGCGTCGAGGATATGCGCTCGCTGGAGCAGGCGGTGTGCGCGCTGTGTTCGCATACCGTGCGCGTGGTGGAGCCCAAACAGGGCGTACGCAAGCAGCTTTTGGAGCTTGCTCACTCCAACGCCTACGACGCTATGACAAAGCACGGCACGCAGGACGAGAGGCGGGAGTTGCGTACTTCGGGCGCGGTGAGACAGCTCAAGGAGCTTTTGGGACTGCATACGCTGCCAAACAGGATAGAGGCGTACGACATATCCCACATATCGGGCACGGATAAGGTGGCAAGTATGGTCGTTTTCGAGGGCGGCGAGCCGAAAAAGAGCCACTACCGCAAATTCAAGATAAAGACAGTAGAGGGCAACAACGACTTTGCCTGTATGCGCGAGGTGCTGACGAGGCGGCTAAGCGAGCTTGCGACAAGCGAGGACGAGAGCTTTTCCACCGTCCCCGACCTCCTGCTCATAGACGGCGGAAAGGGACAACTCGCCTACGCGAAAGAGGCGCAGGCGCTCACCGGAAGGCAGGATATCGAGATATTGTCCCTCGCCAAGCGCGAGGAAGAGGTTTTTTTGGGTAGCGCTCCCACCGAGGCGGTCATTTTGCCGAAGGATAGCGTAGCGCTCCAACTTTTGCAGCGCGTGAGAGACGAGGCGCACCGCTTTGCGATAACTTTCCACCGCAGCCTGAGAAGTAAACATATGAGCGAAAGCGTCTTGAAAAGCATCCCCGGCGTAGGTCCCAAAACGAGCGCGAAACTTCTCAAAGCCTTCGGCAGCGCGGAGCAGATCAAACACCGCACTCCCGAGGAGCTTGCCGCCATAGACGGCATCTCCCTCAAAAAAGCCCAGGACATCCTCAAAGCGTTGGGCGCAGACTCCACATCCGACCCCTCCGATGTCGAGGCGTCCTTCATCGACGAATTTGCCGACCCCGACGATCCCGACGACGGGGAAGAGTGAATTGTATACGTGGGGCGCTGCCCTATGCAGGGCTACTCGCCCCGCACCCTAGGCAAGGGACTTCGTCCCCTGCACCCCCGCTTGCATTTGCTCAGGGCTGGGCACCATTGCAGAGCAAGGTGCCATAAAGCCCACCGCAAACGCTACGCCACTCCGCTTACTTACCCCACAAAAACATTTCATATTTTTGCGGGGACCCCGAGAAAGCTCGGACAAACATTTCGTTAATAATAAATAAAATTAACGCTTCGCAATTCGCAATAAAAGTTACACTAAACTCCAGCAAAATAACGCTCATATCTCGCTATTTTTTGCGCTTGGGGGACGCGGGCTCCGCCCGCTTTTTTTGTCACTAGTTCGCGCGCTTTTTTGATTGTGTGTATGGTATGAACTCCTGCACGAGAGCTTGATATTGACGGGCGTTGTGCCAAAGCATTTATTTTTTTTCTGTCATTCCGAGCGTAGCGTAGCGAAGTCGAGGAATCCCCTTGTCCGAGTGATTAACGTTACCTTTGTCTGAGCGTCATCGGGGTCCCCATTCGGGCCCCAAAAACTTGCAGCGCGAGTTGTTGGGTGAAATTATGAGCGTAGCGAATTTTATGGGGTATTTGATCGGGGTTCCCGCAAAATTACGCAGTGATTTTTTGGGGTGCAGACCCGCCCTCACTGCGTACGTGGGTAAATCCCGCTCGCTCAGCGGAGTCGCTCGGGCAAGGCGAACGGCGGGTATGGGCACGCTTGGACAAGCGTTGCGTTAATTGCTCGGACAAGCTAAATCTCAAAAATTGCTTAAATTTTTTCATGTACTACAATTTACGCGAATAGAATATACTTTTCTATGAATTACAGTGACATTTCAAGGTGGTGCGGGGCGAACGAACTGACGACGTTTAGGGGCGGCGGCAGGGCGTTTGCGTATTTCCCGAGGATTGGTGGTGAATTTTTGGAAGTGCTGACAAAGCTCATGCGCGAGGAGCGGCGCCCGTATATCTTGGGCGGGGGCTCGAACACCGTTATTTCGGACGGAGAGCTAGACGCGCCCATAATCTGCACAAGACATATGCGCGGGCTTACATTCGAGGGCAGTACAGCGCGTTTCGAGGCGGGCGTCACGGTGGCGGAGCTCATGCGCGAGGCGAGGGCGCGAGGTTTGGGCGGGCTTGAATTTCTCGAGGGCGTACCCGCGACGTTGGGCGGCGCGCTGAGAATGAACGCGGGAGCGTTCGGATGTCAGATGTCGGAATTTGCCATACGTGTTGAGTTATTGGCTGAAAACGAGGGCGGATACGCTCTGGATACGCGCACTCCGCGTTTCGCATACAGGCGGGGCGAGCAGGGCATAATTTTGGGCGGCGAGATGAGGCTTTTGCCTATGAGCGCGCAGGAGAGCATGGCGCGACGGGCGGAATTTTTGGCGCGGCGGCGAGCAAAGCAACCGAGACAGCCCTCCTGCGGCAGCGTGTTCAAAAACGCAACAATGAGCAGGGACGAAGCGGAAAAACTCGGGCTCTTGCAGTATGCGAACGCAGTCGCGGACGGCGGCAAAAACGCGATATGCGGTGAAAAAAACGTCGTATTGCCCGCGGGCAGGCTTATCGACGCATGCGGTCTCAAGGGCGCGCGAGAGGGCGGCGCGATGATATCCGACCTTCACGCAAATTTCATAGTCAACCTCGGCGGCGCAACGGCGGGGGATTTCCTCGCGCTTGCGGTCCTCGCCGAGCAAGCGGTCTACGAAAAATTTGCCATACGCCTCGCCCGCGAATTTGTGTTGCTGACTTGAACGGAGCAGAACAGTTTAGATAAAGCGTTTATAGAATTCAAGCACGAAAAGCGTTAATGTCTCGGACATAGTTATTGAAAGACCCAACCTCTCCCTTCGTTTCGTGCAGCGATGAGTTGGGTATTAGTATGAGCGTAACGTTCCGCCACACTGCACTCAGGACTCCCCTCCCTCTCCGTACTCACTAACGGTTTGCGCTCGAGCGCAAACACAGCCCAAACGTTACGCCGCGGCAGGGCGGGAAGGGGCTGCGCTCGCTCACCACGTTACGTCGTGCAGACAAGTCTGCAATTATGCCACTTGTTCGGGCGGAAACAAATCAGAGCTCCGCCCTCACTGCGTACTTAGCGTGAAACCGCTCGCTCCGCGGGGTCGCTCGGACACGGCTGACGTCCGTGTATAGGGGCGCTCGGACAGGGCGGACGGCGAGTATAAGAACACTTGGACAAAGCGTCCGTGAATATCAAGCTCTCACGCAGGAGTTCATACCATACACACAATCCAAAAACGCGAGCGACGGCAAGAATTTGCCTAGCTCGCGTTTTTAGCTTGGGGTGCAGGGGGTGAAACCCCTTGCCGAGGCGTGGGCGCGTAGCCCACATAGCGCGTTGGCGCTAAGCTCTTATAAAAATGCAATCTTGTATTGCGAACTCAAAATATAAATGTTATAATAATTTATAAGCGTTTTCAGCGGTTCGGGGACGCGGTCAAGGAGAGCCGAGGGATGACATTCGACAGCGATTTCCATTTGCATACGAATGCGAGCGACGGGCGGTGCACGGTCTCAGAGCTTATATGCGCGGCGAAGGAGCGAGGGCTTAAACGCGTCGCGGTCACGGACCATAGCTTTTCGGGGCTTAGGCGCCGAAGTACGCCCGAAAAATTCGAGGCGCAGCGCGCCGAGATATACGCGCAAGAGGGCATAACGGCGCTCCAGGGCATAGAGGCGAACATAATTTCCGAGGACGGCGAGATCGACGTCCCCGACGAGGTGATGAGGCGCGCGGACGTGCTTATCGCGGGCTTTCACAGGTTCGCGGCGCTTATGCGCAAGAGCGAGGCGCGCAGGTTTGTGTTCGTAAACGGATTTTTGAGCGAGCGCGAGCGGCAAAAGCTGTATGATGTCAACACGTGTGCCTATCTCGGGCTGATAGAATGCTATCCCGTGGACATTATAGCGCACATAGGGCACCGCTGTCCCGCGGACTTTGTGAGGATAGCTGAGGCTTGCGCCGCGCGCGGCGTATATATCGAGCTCAACGAGAGGCATATCCTCGACACGCGCGGGCTTGACGAGCGTATGGGCGACATTATATCGACGGGTGTTAAATTTATTGTCGGCAGCGACGCGCACAGGGCAGACAGAGTGGGCATATTCGACAACGTGGCGGCTTTTATAAAGAGGCATGACATACCTTTGGACAGGGTGTACGGGATAGACGGCAACGTCCCCGCATTCAAGGATAGATCGGAGTGGAAGAGATGAGTTTCAAGGATGACGTAAGGTGTGAGATACTTGACGTTTTGCCGAGAGATATATGCTGCAAGAAGGCGTTTTTGTCTGCCGTCGCGCGCACGAGGGGGAGCATAGAACTCTCGCGCGGGCGGCTCAACCTTGCCATAGCGCTTGAGGATACAGAGCGCGCGCTTCAGATAATCGGGCTTATAAAGGACCTCTATCCCGCCGATGTGGAGCTCATACCCGACAGAAAGAAGGGCGGCGCGAGCGTGAGGATGGCAAGTGGGTTCAGCAAGCAGGCGCTCATAGAGCTTGAGCTTATGCGCGGCGACGAGAGCGGGCTAGAAGGCTTTATAGAAGGCGTTCCGCAAGATCTGCTCAGAAAGGAGTGTTGCCGCCTTGCCTATTTCAAGGGGCTTATGCTCACCTCGGGCAGCGTTTACGTCCCAGACGGCGGCAGGAGCGGCTATCATTTCGAGCTGCAGTTTGACGACGAGCTGCTAGCGGACGACGTTATGGAGCTGCTGAGCGACATGCGCATAAACACGCGCATGAGCGAGCGCGGCGAAAAGAGGTTGCTGTACGTCAAGGATAAGGACGAAATATTGGATATTCTCATCAAGCTGGGACTCAGCAACAGCGCGCTCACGCTCAAGGGCATCATCGACGACAGGGAGAGCGCCAACGACTTCAACCGCTCCATAATCTGCGAGACGGCAAATTACGACAAGACTGTCACGGCGTCCGCGAAGCAGATATTGGCCATAGCAAGGCTGAAGAGCACGGAAGGAGCATTTGACGCGCTTAGCCCCGCTCTCAAACAGACGGCGGACGCGAGAGTGCAGTATCCCGAAGCCACATTGAGCGAGCTTGCGGACATACTCGGCGTGAGCAAGAGCTGCCTCAATCATAGGCTTAGAAAACTTGTGGAGCTTGCGGAGGAGTGCGCAGGCGACGCTTAGGGTGATAGGCGCGACGGCAACAAACAGACGGGCTCGCAGCGCGAAAATGACGAATTATACGCCATTATATATAAGAAAAACGCTTATATGGCAAATACTTCGGCTTGAGCCATAGAGATATAGACGACCGAGGCGGCGGGCGCGCCCCTTGAAGAAGAGGAAAAGATGACGGATTTTGTACATTTGCATTTACACACGGAGTACAGCCTGCTTGACGGCGCGGTCAGGCTTGTAAGACTGGTGCCCGATCTCGACGCTCGCGACGAGAACGACCCTACGAAACGCGACCCGGACAAGACAAAGACTGTCTATCCGCTTGCCGAGGCGCTCAAGGCGCGAGGCATGGACGCCGTCGCCATAACGGATCACGGCAACATGTACGGCGCGCATACCTTTGTCTCGACTATGAGGCAGGCGGGGATAAAACCAATAATTGGGCAGGAATTTTACGTTGCCGAGGATATGTACGTCAAGACGGCGGATGTGATGAGGGAGAGATATCACCTCATTTTGCTCGCAAAAAACGAAGTGGGATACAAAAATCTGATGTATCTTAGCTCGCTCGCCTTCACGGACGGCTTTTATGTTCGCCCGCGCATAGACCTGCAGCATATCGAGGGGCACAGCAAGGGCATAATATGCCTGTCTGCATGCCTTGCGGGCAAGATCCCGCGGCTCATATTGCAGGGCAGATATGAGGAGGCAAAGAAGTACGCCATACGCATGCGCGACCTGTTTGAGGAGGGCGATTTTTATATCGAACTCCAAGACCATGGCATGGAAGAGGACAAGATTGTGCTCAACCAACTCGTCCGCATAGCGCGCGAGATAGGCGTCAAAGTTGTCGCCACAAACGACGTGCACTACATAGAAAAGCAGGACGCGGACATGCAGGATACTATGATGTGCATCACTTTGGGCTGCAAAAAGTCCGACGATAAGGAAAACTCCGCCCGTTTCGGCGAGGACGAGTACTACCTCAAGACGGGCGACCAGATGGCGGAGCTGTTCAAGTGGTGCCCCGAGGCGATAACTACGACGCGCGAGATAGCGGACAAAGTGGACGGGGACTATTTCGTCCTCAAGCATAAGTCCATAATCCCCACCTACACAAACGACGAGATGGGGGACAGAAACGAGGAGCAGTATTTGCACGATCTTGCCTGGGAGGGCGCGGCGCGCAAGTACGGCGAGCTCACGGACGAGATAAAGAACAGGCTGGAGTACGAGCTGGGCGTAATACACCGCTGCGGTTTTGACGGCTACTTTTTGATAGTTTGGGACTATGTGCACGCGGCGCAGCTCATGGGCATACCCGTAGGGCCGGGCAGAGGTAGCGGCTGCGGCAGCATTGTCGCGTATTCCATAGGCATCACGGACATAGACCCGCTCAGATATCAGCTCCTCTTCGAGCGGTTCCTCAGCGAGGAGCGCGTCAGCATGCCCGACTTCGACGTCGATTTCTGCTACGTAAGGCGGCAGGAAGTAATAGACTACTGCATAAAGAAGTACGGCGCGGACAGGGTGTCGCAGATAATCGCGTACTCCACAATGAGCGCAAAGGCGGTCGTAAAGGACGTCGCGCGCGTTATGGACGTGCCATACAACGAGGCGGCGGCGTGGGTGAAGGAGATCCCCGTAGGCAAGGTGCTCCTGCCGCAGGTGCTCACAGAGGGCTCCGCCTGTTACAGCGAGGACTTCCGCAAGATCTACGACGCGGGCGGCATGGCGAAAGAGGTCATTGATATGGCGATCGCGCTCGAGGGTATGCCTAGGCAGACCTCAATGCATGCGGCGGGCGTCGTCATTTGCAAGGAGCCGATAATCAACTATTGCGCCCTTTCGCGCAACGGCCCCGTCGTTACGACGCAGTTCGACAAAAACATTGTCGAGGCTTTGGGACTGTTGAAAATGGACTTTTTGGGGCTCAAAACGCTCACGGATATAGACGAGGCGCTCAAGCTCATCAAGAAGGACAAGGGCATAGAGCTGGACTTCCACAAGCTCGGCTATGAGGACCCCAAAGTGTTCGAACTCATCTCGTCGGGAGATTGCGAGGCGGTGTTCCAGCTTGAGTCGGGAGGCATGAAACGCTTTATGGCGCAGCTGCAACCAGACTGTCTGGAGGACGTCATCGCGGGCATATCCATGTTCCGCCCCGGTCCCATGCAATTCATAGACAAATTCGTAGAGGGCAAGCACCACCCCGAGACGGTCACATATCTGCATCCGCAACTCAAAAGCATACTCGAGAATACTTACGGCTGTATAGTTTATCAGGAGCAGGTCATGCAGATAGCGCAGAAACTGTGCGGCTACTCCTTCGGCGGAGCGGACATCTTGCGACGCGCGGTGTCCAAGAAGAAGTTGCACGTGCTCGAAGAGCAGCGCAAGATCTTCCTGTACGGCGGCGTGCTCGACGACGATAAGACAAAAAAGCAGATACCAGGCGCGGTCGCGAACGGCATAAGCGAGGACATTGCGAACGAGCTGTTTGACCAGATAATGAAATTTGCGTCCTACGCCTTCAACAAGTCCCACGCGGCGGCGTACACCTATCTGACATATCAGACGGCGTACCTCAAACTCTACTATCCCGTGCACTTCATAGTGGCTGTCGTCAACAATCGCATTACAAACGCGGACGAAGTCAAGCACTATATGAACTACCTGCGTCGCACGGGCGTCAAGGTGCTGCCACCCGATATAAACCGCTCCGAAAAGCTGTTCTCCATAGACGGCGGCGACGTGCGATATGGGCTTATGGGCATAAAAAACGTCGGCGAGCAGGCTATGGAATACATCCTCAACGAGCGCGAGCAGGGCGGGGAGTTCAAAGATATCCGCGACCTCATCACGCGCTGCAATGGGCAGATAAACAAGCGCATGCTCGAAAGTTTGATAAAGGGCGGGGCGCTGGACTGTTTTGGCAAGACGCGCTCCACGCTTATGGCGTCATACGAGCGCATCATGGACACCGTCGCCGTGGATATGAAACACAAATCGACGGGGCAGCTCTCCCTCTTTGACGACCTCATCGAGGATGAGGAGATACACTATCAAGAGGTAAAGGAGTACGGCAAGGCGCAGCGTCTCTCGTACGAGAAGGAAGTGCTGGGCATGTATCTCACGGGGCACCCGCTCGACGACTACCGCGATGACCGTCACGAGTTCAACTTCGACGCGGGCATGCTGTATGTCGAACAGGCGGACGAGGACGGAAACTCCGAGATGACTGTGGACGAGAGCTTGCACGGAAAGAGCGTTGCGTTTGGCTGTATAGTGTCGTCCTTCGAGCGCAAGCTCACAAAAAAGCAGCAGAAATTTGCTGTGGGCAGGTTGGAGGACAGGATGGGTAGCGTGGCTTTTGTCATGTACGCCCGCGCGTTTGAGAAGTACGGCGCGCTGCTCGAGGGGGACAGCCCGATAAAGGTGTACGGCAGGGTGGACCTCGGCGACGAGAGCGAGCCGAAGATAAGCATAGACAAGGTGGAGCTTTGGAAGGTCGCGGACGACAAGCCTGTGGCGGATAAGCCCGCGGGCGAGGGCACGCTGTACGTGCTCATTGAAAACGCCGCGCAAAAGGAGATGGTGCGCGAAGTGCTGTCGCTCTTCCCGGGAGATACGCCCTGTCACGCGCAGATCAAGCAGACGGGCAAGATGCTCGCATATCCTCAACGGACGTACGTCACGGACGAGCTTATTTTAAGGTTGGAGGAGCTTTTGGGCAAGGGGCGCGTCAAGTACGTGAAGTGAGCGGCGACGCGATTTTAGGACGGCAAGCGCCAAAGGCGACGAGATACCGCTCTGAAAGTTGGCAAAATCGAGAATACTTTCGCAAAACCGCGTATGTTTTGCGGAGAAATAACTGAATATATTTTCGGAGGCATAAAAAATGGCAATTCCTTCAAAAAGCAAAAAACTTGCAGTATTGACGTCGGGCGGAGACGCGTCGGGCATGAACGCCTGCATCCGCACCGTAGTGCGTTACGGCCTGTATCTCGGCTATGATATGTACGGCGTACGTCACGGCTATACGGGACTCGTTAACGACGAGATAATCCCCATGCCGTACAGTTCGGTCTCCAATTGCGTACACGCGGGCGGGACAATTTTGCGCTCCTCCCGCTGTCCCGAGTTCAAGGACATCGACGTCATGAAAAAGGCGGTGAACAACCTGCTCGACAAGGGCATCGAAAACCTCATCGTCATAGGCGGCGACGGCTCTTTCCGCGGCGTACAGGATATGCACGTCAACACCGACCTCAAGGTCATCGGCATACCCGGCACCATCGACAACGATATGGGCTATACGGATTTCACGATAGGCTTTGACACAGCGTGCAACACCGTCATCGACGCCATACTCAAACTGCGCGACACCATAACTTCGCACGACCGCATTATGATCCTCGAGGTCATGGGCAGGATGAGCGGCAATATCGCCCTCAACTCCGCAGTCGCGGGCGGCGCCGAGTACGTCATCGTGCCCGAGGCTCCCGCTGATGTGGACGAGATTGCAAAGAGCGTAAAACGCGGCTTTGACAAGGGCAAGACGTCCACGATAATTTTGCTCGCGGAAGGGCAGAACCAGCTTAAGGACGCACTCCTCGAAAAAGTCGCCGCGGCGACGGGGCGCAGGGTAAACCATATGGCGCTCGGATATATGCAGCGCGGCGGCAACCCCACAATGTCCGACCGCGTCCTCGCCGCTCGTATGGCGCAGCGCGCCGTGGACCTCATCGAGTGCGGACAGTCGGGACGCGTCGTCGGAGTGCGCGGCGGCGACATCTATGACACCACCGTCATCGAGGCCCTCCGCCTCCCCAAAGAGTTCGATCAAAAGCTGTACGATTTGGCGATTGTGATAAGCAAGTGAGTTTTGCCTGTGGGCTGCTCGCCCACTCCCCGGCAAGGGGTTTCACCCCCTGCACCCCAAGCTAAAAACGCGCGAACGTCGTGACTTTCGTCACTAGTTCGCGCATTTTTTGATTGTGTGTAAGGTATGAACTCCTGCGTGAGAGCTTGATTTTAATGTTACTTATTAGTCCTAGTATTTATTTTATGTCATTTCGAGCGTAGTCGAGAAATCCCCTTGTCCGAGCAAATTAACGCAACCCCTGTGTCCGAGCGCACCTATACCCGCCGTTTGCCGTGTCCGAGCGCCCCCGCGGAGCGAGCGGTTTCACGCTAAGTACGCAGTGATTTTGTGGGGTATAACAGGGGGATGCTTCGACAAGCTCAGCATGACATGTATTGTTTGTCATTTCGAGCATAGTCGAGAAATCCCCTTGTCCGAGCAAATTAACGCAACCCCTGTGTCCTAGCTTTCTTATACTCGACGGCCGCCTTGTCCGAGCAAAACTCCACCAACCGCCAACAAAAAAAAGCCTATCGCAAGGACAGGCTTTTTTGTGTGACTTATGGATCATTGTTGTTGGAGTGTGGCTTCAAATCTCCAAGTGTTCATTGTATCATCACTATCATAGAATTCCAATGACACATGCAGCTCATTGTTCTCTGTGATCTCGATCTCGAATTTTTCCACATCATAAGCGCACTTTGTGTCCGAAACCGTGATAGTGGATGCGGATTCATCGTATTGATATTTGCCACTGCATGTAATAGTCCAAACCGTAATTTCAAAGGTGCCGTTGGGTTTCAAAGTGAAAGTCATTGTGTTTTCCAGTTGATCTGCCCAATTGCCCTCGGTTTTTGCCACAGCGCTCCACGTGCCTTGAGGGAAAGGACCCACTTCCGCAGTCTCTTCTTGCTTTGTCAAGTCGGTTTCGAAGTCTCCTGTGATATCGGGATAGGTGTCGTCAATCGTGAAATCAAGGTGCATTTCGGTGTTGCTTTTGACTGTGAACTTGGGCTCATAGAAGCGAGTATCACCTTCTGAGAAGTTGTCGCAAGTCAATGTATTGTTGTTGTACGTATAATTTCCGGCATATTCATAATTGCCTGCTTTGACTGTGACGCTGCCGTCTGAGGCGAAAGTAATGGTCATATCCGCTCCGTCAAGACCCCAATTCGAGCCCGAGACAGCCTTTATCGTGCCTTTCCATATGCCTTGCGGAAAGGCAGGGCCTTCCTCTTGCGCCTTTTCAAGTTTGACTTTGTTGTAGGAACCGCCGTTTATAGTGATGTTTTCGGGGTCGGTCGCGTCGAAGGTGTACTTGACAGATGCGGCGGTGAAACTTATGACGTTGTTTGCCTCAACGCGCGCAGTCTTGAACTCGGTGCCGTTCAACTCGCCGCTGAGATCCGAATTTATGGTGAGCGCGACGCCTTGTCCGCTATAGGCGCCTATGAGAGCGCTGTCAAACTTGGGTATCTCAGTGCTGCCCTTATAGCCGAGAACGGTGTATATCGTTCCGACAGTTATGGAGTTGCTGTTCGTCTGCTCGTTTGCATACGCCAATTGATTGTTATAGTAGAAACTAAACACGGGCTGTTGATACTCACTGTAGCGGACATATACATCGCCGTTGTCGCGGATGGTATATGTTGACCAATCGTCACCGCCGAGCAAAATACGATAACCTTCATTATATGGATTATAATAGTATGCACTCTTTCCCAATCCATCGAAAACAAGCGCATAGTATTTGGGATCCGGTTCTTCATCGTCGTCCGCATCGACCTTGTTTGGGGCGAAGTAAATGCCGCGATAGCCGTCGTTTGCCGCCGATGTGACAGTGCCGTCCGCTGCTTTAGAGGTATAATCGAAAACGACAAACTCTCCTGTCTCGAAGTTGATGATGACGACATTGTTTCCGTTGAGCACATATGTGCCTGTGATGTCGCCTGTTGCGCCGTTCACGCCGTCGAGCTTGAATGTCTTGTTTTGATATTTATATTCGCCGTATTCGGGTCCGATGGGAAGCAACACGTTTGAGGGATTGCCGTTATATTGATTCTCCGACACAATATATTTTGTGCCGGCGATCGTCACTTGTTCGCCATTCGCAAAAGTGCCCGATATCGCCGAGTCTTGCAGCTTGCCGTTTTTGACATGGAATTGTCCCTTGTCATTGACAAACACGGTATTGTTTCTGTCTACGCCGAGGCTGTAGCAGCGCAGTTTACCGTTATCATAAGTCGTAATGGCGGTGGAGCATCTTGCAGTCCCGCCGCGGTTAAACACGCCGATAAGCACCTTTTGCTCTCCGACCTGCACAAGTTCGAAAGTACTGACAAGACTTTCGAGTATCAGTCTCATCTTTGTGCCGAACATGTAGTATCTGCCGTTGATCGCGGAATATGATGTATGGTAGATCATCGATCCGTCGGCGTTGAACGTGAACTTGTACATGTTGGCATACACATATTCGCCTGAGTAATCGGTCGTCAGATAGGGAACATAATTGTCACCGATGAAGGGTTGCGCGCTGTAATCGACTGCACCCATCTTCTTGTAAGTCAAGTTGTTGCTCTCTATGCCTTCCTTGCCGACAAAGTGAGTTGTAAAGCCTTGCGATGAAATATTATCTATCGTCGCGGAGGTGAATTTCCCCTCGAGGCCCGCGATCGTGATCGTGTTGCCGTTTTGCGTGAATGTCGCCGTGATCGGGCTTTCAAAGCCGTCCAGGTTGACTGTCACGTTGGATTTGCCCGTGAAGGTGATGATGTCGCCGTTGTCGGAGAAGAATTCGCCGACAAGCACAAAGCCTTCCGCTTGCACAAAAGTGTATGTCACATAGGAACCCGTGCCTTCGGCTTTGGACCACTGCAACTCGTATTTTTCGTCGGCGTTCTTTTTGAGGGTGCCGCACATATAGTCGTCATCGAGCGTCTCGATGATGATGTGCTCGCCATCATACCAGAAGTTGCCCTTTGAGGAAGTGCCGCTTGAGGAGTTGATATAATCGACTTCGCCTTTTGGCATGAGCTCGATTATACCGACATAGGTATTGTTATAATCCGAGTGACCTTCATATATGGCAAGAATTTCAGATGTGTCAAAGCGCTTTGCCGTAAGAGTCATGTCCTTGACCATGGGGACGTAATATCTGTAATCCACACCTTCTGCAAACTGCCAATCCCAGAACACATTGTTGTCCGTGTTGGTTGCCTCTTCGAGTATGCCAATCGTGTCAATGTTCTTATCGCCTTTGCCGTATGTCTTTGTCGTCGTGCTGCTGCCGTCCTTGAAAGTGAGGGCGTATTGTCCGCCGTTGATGTCGCGCGCTCTTGTCGCGGTGGGGGAGGGGACTGCGCCGTCAAAGTTCCAGCTCTGTTCATTCCACTTGAGGGTGGATGTCGCGAATTCCTTGCCGAAATCCGCCGTCGCTTCCGCGCCGAAAGTCTTGTCGGGCGTCAAATTGCCTGAGCTAAGTTTGTAGTAGCTGTTTACGACCGCCAAGCCGTAAGTTTGCGTCCCTTCAAAATCGTCCTCTTCGCCATATGCCGCAATGCCGCCGGCAGTTGTCGCATTGATTTTTGGTTCAACGGTAACGTCCGCATAGCTGTCAATAATGATATCGTCGCCCGAAGAAATACCTATGATACCGCCCGCATAGCATCTTTCTTCGCCAGAGACGTTTGCGGAAGGCTTGAGAGTGGATTTTGCGTATGCGTTGATGACGGAGAGATTGTCGCCGGCCACTGCGCCGATAAGCCCGCCGAGGACGTGTCCGCCGCCGATGTTGCTCTCGCTCGAAACATTGACGATAGCCGCTGCGCCTGTGCCGATATATACTTCGCCGAACATGCCGCCGATGTACGATGTGTCAAGCACGCTTACAGAACTGCCTGTCTCAAATTCTTCGATTTCGACATCAAGCTTTGACTTGATATTTTCCGCATAGGCGATAAATCCGCCGTCGGAGTGGAACATACCCGCAATACCGCCGATCGCCGCCGTGTTCGAGGAGAGCCACTGCATCTTGACATTCAATTCTGCCTCGACGCGGTCGATCTGCGTTATGCCGAGATAGCCCGCCACTGCGCCGATATATGCCGAAATATCGGGCGAATTCGCACCGGATATAGCCCTTATTGTGACATATGTCAACTTGAGGTCGTGTATGTAAGCTTGCAAAGTGTAACCGAAGAGTCCGATATATTCCTCTCCGCGAACATTTTGCTCCAAAGTAAGGTTGGAAATCGTGTGCCCGTTGCCGTCAAAACTGCCTTGAAAGCCCAAAACTTCTGTGACATCATTGCCGCCTTCGTCCGTGCCAATTTTTGCTGCGCGCGATCCCGCAGGAGTGTACTTGACGCCAGTCATGTCGATGTCCGCGCCAAGTTTGAAGGAGGACTTGTACCAATCCTTCGTCGCCTCGACGTCGGGATGGTTTACGTTGTAAGCAAACGTCGTGAGCGCTGTCGCGGTGTTGATCATAAATGGGTCTTCATCCGTGCCGCTGCCCGTAATCGCGTCACCGCCCCATACCGCGGTCAGTTTCACATCCTTTTGAGGGGTGTAGCTTGCGCCTGCGTCATACTGCTGTTCGCCGTCAGACCAGCCCAGCAATACGTGTCCCTCCCAAGTCGCGGAGGGCAATTCTACACTTTGTCCCTTCTCGACCGTTTTGGGCTCAGGAGGCGAGATACCCCCCCCCGTAGCCTCTCCGAGGTCAAAGGTCACCGTGTATTTCTCCGCGTCCTGATCGCGATGTTTAGGGTCGCAAGCGGCAAACACCAACGCCGCCACAAGCACCACCGCAAGCACCGAGATTATCAGAAATGAAAATCGTCTTGTTTTCATACGCTGTCTCCTTTAAACTTTATTTATATCGGCAGGAAGGATGGGGATATGCCAACGTTCAACGCCGATATAGTTGTCATTTTTAGGCATGACATCTCGCAATGCAGGGAATTTGCCGCCGTTTATGCGCGCTGTCGCCGCCTTTCCGAATATTAAAAAAAAGAGAAGTATCGGAAATTATTCATATAATACCCCCATACCTCATATTTGTCAATCAAATATTCATTATAAAATTTATAAATATTACCAAAGTATATCCGATTTATACACCGCTGCCCATTTTTCGACGCATTTTCAAACACATTCTGTGAATAATTATTCATCTGCTGCCGCCCGGAGAGGGGGGACGGCGTGTATAAGTACGCTCGGACAAGGGGGATTCCTCGACTGCGCTACGCTCCGCTCGGAATGACAATAATATAACCTGTCATTCCGAGCGTAGTCGAGGAATCCCCCGGTTTTATAGTAAAAACCCTCGGACTATGCGTGACATCAATATCAAGCTCTCACGCAGGAGTTCATACCATACACATAATCAAAAAACGCGCGAACTAGTGACGAAAAGTCACGACGTTCGCGCGTTTTTAGCTTGGGATTGCAAAGGGCAAAGCGCCCTTTGCCGAGGTGCAGGGCTCGCAGCCCTGCGTGGGGCGACGAAGTCCCTTGCCGCAGTGTGGGCGCGTAGCCCACATGCAAATAATAATAGGTGTCTCTCGAATAACCTACTTGATCCTGCGCCAGGATTTGGGGGTGAAGATGAGGAGGATGGGGAGTATTTCGAGTCTGCCGAGGAGCATATCGAAGGTGAGGACTATTTTTGCGAAGATATTGAAGCCCGCGTAGTTGCCGTAGGGTCCGACGGCGCCGATGCCCGGTCCTATGTTGTTGAAACACGCGATGACGGCGGAGAAGTTTGTCTCAAACGAGCCGCTCATACCTCCGCCTATGGACACGAGCACGGTGGAAATTATGACGATAAAGACGTACAGGATGAGGAAACTTCTCACGTTTGTAACGGTGGCGTCGTCGAGGGCTTTGCCGTCCATTTTGAGTGCGCGCACGGTGCGGGGCGAAAGAGTGCCGCGCAGGCTGTTGAAGGATGATTTCGACAGTATTATCAGCCTTGACACTTTGAGTCCGCCCGCGGTGGAGCCCGCCGAGCCGCCTATGCACATGACGCCGAGCAGCAACGCTTGGGACAGTACGGGCCATTTTGCGAAGTCGCCCGTGCCGAAACCCGTCGTGGACATAACGCTCGCCACGTTGAAAGAGGTGTATCTGAGCGCCTCGCCGAAGCTCGAATAGGTGTGCGTAAGGCAGAGATTTGCGACTATCGCCGCCACGGTGCCGAAATATATGAGCAGCATGCAGATGAGCTCCTCGTTTTTGAGCGCCTTGAACACGTGCCCGATGAGTATGAAATAGTAGATGTTGAAGTTGACGGAAAACAGTATCATGAATATTGTGATCGTCACTTCTATGCCTATGCTGTTGTAGGCGAGTATGCCGCCGTTGAGCACGGAAAATCCGCCCGTGGACGCCGTGGAAAACGCGTGACAGAATGCGTCGAATACGGGCATGCCGCATATGCACAGTATCGCCACAAGCATGAGCGTGAGGGCGATGTAGATGGCGTAGAGTATGCGAGAGGTGAAGCGCAGCTTGCTCACGAGCTTGCCAAATTGCGGCCCCGGGATCTCCGCCTTCGCGAGCGCGGTGGACATCTTGTCGTTGCGCGGGAGTATGGCGATTATGAATACCAGCACGCCCATGCCGCCTATCCACTGCGTAAGCGCGCGCCAGAAGAGCAGGGAGCGAGGGATGTCCTCTACCGCAGGGATTATGCTCGAGCCCGTCGTCGTGAAACCGGATACCGTCTCGAAAAGTGCGTCGATATAGTTGGGGATAGCTTTAGATACGCAGAAGGGCAGCGCGCCAATCATTGCTATGAGTATCCAGAAAAGACCGCATATAGCAAAGCCGCTCGAGGGGCGAAGATCGCGCTTGTCCTTCGGCGGGCGCAGAGCGAGCCCCAATATGCCCAGCGCGACGCATACGCCTATCGCGACCGCAAAGCCTATCGCCGCCGCATTTTCATGATAGCCAAACGACATAAAGAGAGGCACGCACATCAGCGCGCCGATTATCATGGCAATTTCTCCGAATACAAATACGATGAGGCGGTAGTTCATATCAATCGTTCAAAATGTCGCCGAGCGAGGCAAGTCCCTGCTCCAGCGTGACTATAATGACATTGTCGTGCAGCTTGATGACGTCCTGTCCCGAGGGGGTGATGAGCTCCCCGTCGCGGATTATGCCCGCCACAAGCAATTGCTTTTTGAGGCGCAGATCCTGTATGGGCACGTCAAAACGCGCAAAGCTCTCCGTAGCCTCGAATTCAAGTATCTCAGTCGAGTCGTCTATTATGTGGAATATGCGCTTGACCGACGCAGACTCCTTGCTCTCCGTAAGGCGGACGAAGCGGATTATCTCGTCCGCGGTGGACGTCTTTGTGGATACGGCGGAGTAAATGCCGCTCTTTTGCAGCATGTCGTAATAGCTGAGTTGGTCTATTTTTGTGATGACTTTGGGCACGCCCATGGAGTTTGCAAACATACTCATTATGATATTTTGCTCGTCCATATTTCCAAGCGCGACAAACGCGTCGGTGTAGGTGATGCCCTCGTCTATCAATATCTCGTGATCCGTGCCGTCGCCGCATATGACGTCCGTCTTTTTGAGTTTTTCGGAGAATGCTACGCACTTTTCGCGTGTGCGCTCTATCAGTTTGACATGGATGCCGAGCTCCTCAAGCGCCTCGCATAGATAGTACGCAGTCGTGGACGCGCCTACGACCATGACCGACTTGGACGGCTTGTTCCAGCCCAGCTGCTTGAAGAAGGCGGAGATGTTCTTTTGCGTAGCCGTGAGAAACAGCCTGTCCTCGGGCGCAATCACGAAATCGCCTGTCGGGATCACGGGTCTGCCGCCGCGCTGCGCCGCGCATATGAGCACCTTAGCTTTGAAATTTTTGCCGAGATTTTTGAGGGAAAGCCCTTGAAGCGGGGAGTCTTTGGGTACGCGAAACTCCACAAGCTCCACTTTGCCTTCGCTGAATTCGTTGACCTTGATGGCGGAAGGGAAGCGCAACATGCGGCATATCTCCATTGCCGCCTCATATTGCGGGTTGACCATAAGATTCAGCCCGAGGTCGCCGTCCGCCTTGAACAGCTCCAGATATTCGGGCTTGGAGGCGCGCGCTATCGTCTTTTTCGCGCCAAGCTTGTTTGAGATTATGCAGCAGAGTATGTTCAGCTCGTCGTCGGATGTCGCCGCGATAAGCAGATCCGCCGAGTGCACGTTTGCCTCTTTAAGCACGTCCGAGCTTGCGCCGTTGCCGATGACGCCCTTGACGTCGTATTCGTTTACGGCGTCCTCAACCTTCTGCGAGTCGATGTCCACGACCACGATGTTGTGCCCCTCGTGTGAAAGCTCCTCCATTATCGCGTCGCCGACCGCGCCCAATCCTACAATGATAATGTCCATGTTTCCCCTAGAACTTTTATTACTATTGCGTATATTTAGTATTTTGTCACGCGACTATACCAAAGCATTATATCACCCTTTCTCTATTTGTACAATAAAAAACGATCAAAAACGCCAAAATATCATAAAATGCCAAAAAGCTTTGCACATTGACCTCTGCCGAAGTTTTGCGATAAGCTCGGACAGAGTGAACGTTAAACGCTCGGACACGGCATAGTCCGTGTATAAGTGTGCTCGGACAGGGGGATTTCTCGACTGCGCTCGAAATGACAACTAGGACAAGGGGATTTCTCGACGATTTACCCCAAAAAAATCAATTCGTAATTATTTTGGGGACCCCAATTTTACCCCACAAAAACACAATATATTTTTGCGGGGACCCCTTATTGTTCGGAATGACAAGAAAATAACGGTGTCATTTCGAGCGGAGCAAAGCGAAGTCGAGAAATCCCCCTGTCCGAGCGATATGGGGTTCCCAAAAAAACTGCGTATTTTTGTGGGATATAGTGAAAAATCCCCCGGTTTTTTAATAAAACTCTTGGACTATGCGTTCGTCAATATCAAGCTCTCACGCGGGAGTTAGTACCATACACACAGTCAAAAATGCGCGAACTAGTGACGAAAAGTCACGACGTTCGCGCGTTTTTAGCTTGGGACCCAAAGGGCAAAGTGCCCTTTGCCAGGGAGTGGGGTGGAACCCCGCAAATAAACGGGACGTGGGCTCACCAATCCTCGCGGTGGGAGATCTTCACGTCGTCGTAAAGCTCGAAATATTTTTGTTTGTAGCGCGCCGTTTCCTGTCTTGCCCGTTTAATATCCTCGCGGGCCTTCTTTCTTGCCGCGGTATCCGTCTCGGACGTTTCTTTTTCGACGACGGGGGTCAAACGCTTTTTTTCATAGTCCATTTTTAGTCCTCTCAAATGTAAAATCGTGCATACGTAGTGAGTTTTGCCGACTGTAGCGGTGTATTCGCCGTGTAAATTCCGCGCCTATTGCGCCTTGTTTGCGGCTTACGAAATTTTGCGCATTTTTAGGCGGCGCATTGCCGTCGCTTGAAAAATCGCATATATATCGTAAGTTTTGACGGCGATAGAGGCGCAAAACGGAGCGCGCCGCGCATTTAGCGCTTTTAAAGGGCGATGTGCTCCACGCCTTCCTTAGCGGAGTAGCGGTATATGACAAATTTGCTGCCTATCGCGCCCACGGGCTCTGCACCCGTAAGAGAGCACAGCTCCTCCATGGCGTCCTTTGCCGAGACGTCCGCGTTTTTGAGCACGGATATCTTTATCAGCTCGTGTGCGTCGAGGGCGGTGGATATGTCGCGTACGAAATTTTCATTCATGCCGTTTTTGCCGACGTGAAATATGGGAGTCAGATTTTGCGCCATGCCGCGCAGGCGGGCGCGCTGAGAGCTCGTGAGCATAATTTCTCCTCGGATCTGATGTTAAAGAATGCTTGCGCATAAAGACATTGTATCTCGATGCGTGGCTTTTTGTGCCGGTAGACATCAGATCGCAATTTCAAATATTTTCACATACAGCATAATCTTTTTCGCTGCGATTGTCAAATATAACGCGCAAATGCGAGTTCGCACTTGACAGTTTGCGTTTTGAAATATAAAATTTTCTGTATGATAACCGTTCACAACTTGACAAAGATCTATAAAGACAAAAAGTTGAGCGTCGTCGCGCTGGACAACGTGAGTTTTACTCTTTCCGACGCGGGCATGGTCTTTATCGTGGGTAAGAGCGGAAGCGGAAAGTCCACGCTACTCAATCTGCTCGGCGGGCTGGACGAGGCAACTTCGGGCGATATATCCGTGGATGGATTGGAATTTTCCGAGATGAAAAGCGAGAGGAGCTTTGACGGCTATAGGGCGGGATACCTCGGATTTGTATTTCAGGATTTCCATTTGATAGACAAGCTCACTGTTGCGCAAAACGTCGGGTTTGCGCTCGACCTCAAGGGGGAGGCGGATGACGCTCGCGTGAGCGATACGCTTCGGAAAGTAGGGCTTGAAGGCTTTGAAAAGCGCTATCCCGCAGAGATGAGCGGCGGACAACAACAGCGCGTCGCCATTGCGAGGGCAATAATCAAAGATCCGCGCCTCATACTAGCGGACGAGCCTACGGGCAATTTGGACACCGTGACGTCAAAGCAGATACTCGACCTCTTGAAGGAACTTTCAAAGGACAGGCTAGTAGTCGTAGTGTCCCACAGCATGGACGCGGCGAATACGTATGCGGACAGGATAATCGAGCTTGGCGAGGGCAGAATTGTACGCGACGTCACGCGAGTGGACGGCGAGGCGCAGCCTCTGATAGAGGGCGATGTCATCACTCTTCCCGACGGTAGGTTGGACGACGAGCAGCTAAGGCTTGTCAACGACGCTGTAAAGCGCGGAGACGCCATAATAACGAGATGTCGCGAACGCTTTGAGCCTACGCTTCCCACTACGCACTCAATAAAGAAGGGTAACCTTGCCGCATATGCAAAAAAACCGCATATGTCCTTTAAAGGTACTGCTAGGCTTGGTTTTAGATTTTTGAGCGTGCCGTCCCTCATCGTAGCGGTGCTTGTTACGGCGCTCACCGTCATGATGTTTGCGGTCTGCCTCGAGATGTATATGTTTGACGGCAACGCAATTTTCAGCGACAATGCCGTAAATACCAACGGGATCACGATATTGCAAAAGGATATGACCGCACCCGGCGCTTTGGAAAGCATCGCTCTCAACAAGATTTACCGCGTGCAGGACGGCGACGAGGACGCCTTCAGAGAGTTGGGCTATGACGGAAATATTTTCAAGCTGTACAATATGGCTGTCTCAAACGGAGGCGAGCTCTACAGCGGCATTCTCAAGGGAGAGATGAAGAGGCAGGACAAGCTGTACGGCACTATATATGCGGATGAGACGCTCGGGGTGCTCGTCACGAATACGGACTATTTGAAAAAGCAGTTCGGCGAGATAGAGGTGCTCGCAGGCGCGCTTGACGCCGAGCCGTATGGCATCATAATCACGGACTACTTTGCGGACAGTATGTTGAAGGCGAATCCCACTCTCGTCACGGCGGACGGTTATGGCGCACTGCTGGGCATAGACAAGCATCAATACTCTTACAAGTATTATATAAACGCGGTCATAAAGACGGATTACAAACAGAGGCACGCAAAACTTTTTGATATGTACAACGACTTGTTCAAGGACGGGCTGCTGTCCGAGAGGGACAAGACTACGCTTGCGACTTCCGACGAATACGCCGCGTTTTTGACGGACGCGCAGACGAGGCTGAACATCGCGTATTCAATAAACGAGGATTACATCAAGGCTACAAGGAAGTCTCCGAATGAGGTGCGCAACGTGGCATACATTTTCAACGCGAACATTTTCGAGGGTGGCGGCGCAAATGGTACACTGCTTATGAGCAGTTTTAACGGCGGCGCAACGCTTGCGGGCAGCAAGGAAAACGGTACGCCAAAACTCAACAAGGGCGAGGCGTATCTGTCTCGCAATTTCTACAATCAACTTTTCGGCACGCACATCACAAGCGAGGACGATTCGGAGTTTGAGCAAAAAACTATCACCATAGTGGACTACGAGCCTTCGGACATCTTCAAGCAAACGCCCATCTCAACGCTCACTCTCACCGTCACGGCGACCTGGGGCGAGTACGGATATATGTATATTAGCGACGACGATTTCGACTATTTGCGCGAAAGGGACGTATTTGCCTATTCGCTTGTCTTCGACTCCACGACGGGCATAGAGAACGTGCTTGACGGCGCCTCATCTCTCGGCTATGTGCCGAACGCGGGTGTGTATTCCGACCTGTTGCTCGTCGCAAGAGTGATGAAGGTGTACTCGGATCTGTTTTTGGCGCTCTCGCTCATCCTGCTCGGCGTGGGCCTTGTCATGCTCATTGCATTTGCCTTCAGAAGCGTGCGCAGCCGCGTCCATGAGATCGGCGTCATGAGGTCCCTCGGCGCAGGCTCCTCGAGCGTTGCTGGCATATTCCTTTTGCAAATGCTTTTTGCAGGCGTGGTCGTGTGCCTCGTCACCGTGATAGGGCAGGCAGGTTTGATAACCGTGGTCAACGGACTTGTTACGGCGGGCCTCGCCTCGTTTATGCACAACGGTTCCTTCCGTAATATGGTATTGATACGCTTTAACGGCGCTATGATGGCGATCTCTCTCGCCGCAGTAGTAGCTATAACGATGCTTTCCGTCGTGATCCCGCTCATCAAGCTAAGTCGCATAAAACCCATGCAGATACTGCGCAAAAAGGATTGAATTTTGTTCAGCGCCCTATGCAGGGCTGCGCGCCCCGCACCCTCGGCAAGGGACTTCGTCCCCTGCATCCCAAGCTAAAAACGCGCGAACTGCTTGCATTTGCTCAGAGCCCGCGACCCTTGCGGAGCAAGGTCTATAAGGGCTCACCGCAAATGCCGCGCTGCTCCGCTTAATTACCCCATAAAATCGCTACGCAATTTTATGGGGACCCCGATATAGCTCGGACACACATTTCGTTAATAATAAATAAAATTAACGCTTCGCAATTCGCAATAAAAGTTATACAAAACTCCAACTAAATAATGCTCATATCTCGCTATTTTTTGCGCTTGGGGGACGCGGGCTCCGCCCGCTTTTTTTTGTCACTAGTTCGCGCGTTTTGGTTTGTCTGCAATGTCCAAAACTCCTGCGTGATAGCTTGATATTAACGTGGCGCTTTGTCCGAGATTTTACTATAAAACTGAGGGATTTCTCGACTACGCTCGAAATGACAATATATATAACGTGTCATGCTGAGCCTGTCGAAACATCCCCCTGTTATACCCCATAAAATCGCTACGCAATTTTGCGGGAACCCCGATCAAATACCCCATAAAATTCGCTTCGCTCATTTCTATGGGGACCCCGATGACGCTCAGACTAAGGTGACGTTAACCACTCAGATAATACGTCCGTCAATATCAAGCTCTCACGCTGGAGTTTGTACCATACACACAATCCAAAAAGCGCGAATGATGGCGATGGGAGTGGTCCCCGCAAAATTACGCAGTGATTTTGTGGGGTTTAAAAAGAGCCACATTCGCGCTTTTTAGCTTGGGGTGCAGGGGGTGAAACCCCTTGCCAGGGTGTGGGGCAGCGCCCCACAAAAAACTAACTGACCTTACGGGGGCGGAGTTTGAGGGCTTGGGCGATGAAGTAGGCGGCGAGGGCGAGAGCTACGACTCCGACGATGACGGCGATTATGATGAGCAGGGAGAGGTTTACGTTGCTGCCGGCTTTTGCGCGCTGCCACATATTGACCAAAGCGTCGTTGCGGGACCCGAAGTCGCGCATAACGCCGAGATACTCATTTATCTCGGGATAGCGGCCGATGTCGTCAAAATATTCGTCGATGTCGTACTCCTGCTCCTCGATGTAGGCGCAGACGTCGTCGTTCGAGGCGAGCAGATCCTTTGCGACGGCGCTGGTGTAGCCTATCTCTATGGAGTTGCGGATGGCGCTTTCGGGACGGCACATATAGTCTATGAACATCATTGCTGCAAGCGGGTTTTTGACGGTAGTGGGAATGACCCAGCCGTCATACCAGATGTTTGAAAAGCGCTGTTTGCCCGTGTCGGGATTTTTGCCGGTGGGGCAGTAGTAGCCGAGGAAATAGTCGTCCGTCTCCTCGTCGTAGCTCTCCTCTATCGCCCACAGTGCGTCGCCGCTCCACGCGAAGTCGGCATAGACGACCTCGTTGAGCATGTCGTCCTTGCCGAAGTCCACCTCATAGCCGGAGATGTGTTCGCGCTGCTCGGTGAGTATCGCCTCGGCGGCCTCAAGCATATCGTCGTCCGTGATGTTGATGATGTCTTGCGCGGAGGAAATGTCCGCATACTTTTCGGGCAGTTTGCCGTATTCGTACATATAGAACAGGGCGGCGGCGTAGGTGTCGCGCACGGAGTCCTTCATGAGTATCTTGTTTTCAAGCTCGTCGCTTTTTTGTTCATTCCAAAGCACGCCCCAACCGTATTTTTTGAGCTCCTCTTCGGAGATGACATTTTTGTTGTAGAGTATGCCGAGCGTCCCCCACATGTAGGGCACCATGTACTCGGTCATATCGAAAGTCTTGTCCCCGCTCTTCACCGCGCCGAATTGCGACTTGATGACGGTCATGACGGCGGGTTCGATGTTTCCGTCGCCTTCGCCGAGGCTGCTCATGCCGTCAAAAGTAACGCCGTAGCCGTCAAGTTGAGGCTTGAGGTCGTCGTAAAGTTTTTTTTGATTTTCGAGACGCCCCGCCGTCAACAGCTTTTCTATGGCGTACTCCGAAGGGCAGATGAGATCGACGGGAGCGTCGTTTTTGAGCACCTTTGTGAGCATTGTCTCGTTTGTGTCGAAAGTAGTGTAGGTTACGGTGAGCTTTCTGCCCGTTACGGATTCGTAATATTTTGCGAAATCGTCAAGAATGGGCGCTCTTCCCATCTCGCGATCGCCGCCGTCGATGTAGTCCTCCCAATTGTAGATGACAAGCGTATCGCCGCCCGCGGACGTCGTCCCATCTCCCGAGGGATCGCAAGCCGCAAGCAGGGGCAAGAGCAACACTATAAGCGCGAAAAGCGCTATAAAGAGTTTGGATATGCGTTTCATGCCTTGACCTCCTTCGCTTTTTTCTTTTCACGCGAGACTTTTACGACGTTCACGGAGAGCAACGCCGCGATTATGATGACGAAAATTATGCTGAATATCGCGTACCAGAAGGGTTCGAGCCCTTGCACGCGCGCGTCCGAATAGATGTAGGTGGAAAGGGTGTTGATGCCCGTCGCCGCGCCTTTGTTTATCTGCGTGATGATGAAGTCGTCCATGGACATTATGAACGCCATGACAAAGCCCGAAACTATGCCCGGAGAGATGTAGGGTATCATGACCTTCGTCATAGCTTGGAAGGGGGTCGCGCCGAGGTCGAGCGCCGCTTCGTAGGTGTTCGGGTCCATGGATTCGAGTTTTGGAAGTACGCTCAAAACGACATATGGGGTGCAAAAAGCGATGTGCGCGATTATGAGGCGCAGATACCCTTCGGGGAAGGCGAACGTCACAAAGAACACCATGAGCGACACCGCCATGACGATCTCGCTGTTGATTATGGGAAACTGGTTGACGTTTTCCACAACGCGACGCGAGCGCTTGCCGAGGTTGAATATGCCGATAGAGGCGAAAGTGCCCATAACAGTGGATATCACGGACGCCACCGCCGCTATGAGGAAGGTGTTGCCTATTGCCGACCAAAGCTCGGGCGACTTGTCCGACTTGAATATCGCGATGTAGGCGTCAAAGGTGAACCCGTTGTCAAAGTTGAAATTCGCGCTGTTTGAGAAGGAGTAGATCACAAGCAGTATGATGGGCGCGTACAGTATCGCGAGGATAACGAACAGATAAAACTTCTCAAAGAAGGCTTTTATTTTCTTTACCATAATGACCTCCTCACGTTGTCGCTGTTTGAGTTGAACTTGTTCATAATGAGGTTGGACACGAGCACGAACGCGAGCATCACCAAGCTCATTATGGAACCGACGCCGTACAGATTTTGCTCGAAACTCAGCTGTATGGAGTCGCCAAATAGGAATATCTTGCCGTTTGAGAGCAGCTGGGATATGGCGAATGAGGATATGGTCGGAATGAACACCATTGTTATGCCGCTTATTATGCCGCTTACGCTCAGCGGTAGGGTGGTCTTGAGGAACACCGTCGCCTTGTCCGCGCCGAGGTCCTGCGCCGCCTCGTAGTAGCTCTTGTCAATGCTCGATATCGTCGTGTGCAACGGCATTATCATAAAGGGCAGATAGTTGTACACCATGCCGAACAGCACCGTCCCCATACCCAGCTCCACGTTCATGGCGATGAAAATAGCCTTAGTCGCGAGAGTACGGATGAGGAAGTTTATGAACATCGGCAACACGTATAGGAGAACTATCAAGCGCCCGCTGCTCATTTTCGAGAGAATGTACGCCACGGGATAGCCCAAAATGAGGCATACAGCCGTCGTTATCACGCCTACGAGCAGGGAGTTGCCAAGCACGATAGTGCTCGCGGGCGAGGTGAAAAATGTCTTGAAATTGTCAAACGTGAATCGGTTGTCGCCGTCGAGGAAGGCGTTTACGAGTATGAGCACGAGCGGCACGATGACAAACAGCAGCAAAAACAGGATGTACGGGAAAGAGAACACCTTTTTTGTCAGCCTAAACTTTTTGAGGACAATTTTTTTCACTCTTCATCCTCCTTTTCATCCGTCTCGTATTCGCCGTCCACGCCGTACTCCTCGATGAGCTCCTCGTCGCTGTCAAACTCCGGCGCGGGGGTCTTTTGCTCCTCGCGTATCGCGGCGCGCTCCTCCTCCGTCAAAGTCTCGTCGATGACAGTCTTTTGCTCCGCTATGGCGTTTTCGTCGCGCACTTCGATGAGTATCTTCTCGGGCGCAATCTTGATGCCTACGCGGTCGCCCTTCAGCCAGTCGTCGTCGGTGTCCGCAAAGAAGATGTAGTGGTCGTCGGTGGAGAGTATCGCTTGATAATAGCTGCCCTTGTATATGGACGACAGTACGGTCGCGCCGATCGTGCCGTCCTCTTCGTCGTCCGTTATTTCCACGTCGTCAAAGTCCACGGACACCTTTACGGGCGTGCCCTCGGGCAGGGTAGTGACGCAGTCGAAGTCCGTACCGCAGATCTCCACGAGATTTTCGCCCGTGATGTAGGTGTCTATCTCGTTTATGAGGCGCGTCTTGTGCATGATGTGCAGATCAAACGGCTTGATGTAAAGCCCCACCGTGCTGCCTACGGCACAATTTTCGTTTGAGTACGCCATGAGCTCGTTGCCCGCGGCGAGCGTCATCACCTGGAAATGGTCGCCCTTAAAGACGGAGGAGAGCACTTCCGCGCTAAGCAGGGAATGAGGGTCGTCCTTCGGCAAAATTTTGAGGTCCTCGGGGCGTATGATGACGTCGATGGGCTCGTTTTTCTTGAATCCGCTGTCCACGCACTCGAACACCGTGTCGCAAAACTCCACCTTGTAATCGTCCAGCATTGTGCCCGAAAGTATTGTGCTCTCGCCTATGAAGTCCGCGACGAAGGCGTTTGCGGGCTCGTCGTATATCTTTTCGGGAGTGGCGATCTGTTGTATTTCGCCAAGGCGCATGACGATTATTTTGTCCGACATCGTGAGCGCCTCCTCCTGGTCGTGCGTGACGTAGATGAAGGTTATGCCGAGGCGCTTGTGCATATCCATAAGCTCAAGCTGCATGTCCTTGCGCATCTTGAGGTCGAGCGCGCCGAGCGGCTCGTCGAGGAGAAGTACTTCCGGCTCGTTGACAAGCGCGCGAGCGATAGCCACCCTCTGCTGTTGTCCGCCGGACAGGGAGGCGACGTTGCGGTGCCCGTAATCCTCGAGGTCCACCATTTTCAGCGCGTCGTTGACCTTCTTTTTTATCTCTTCCTTTGTGAATTTGCGGAAGAGTTGCACTGTTTCTCCCTTACGGTTGACCTTCGTGCCGTTTGGGATCACTTTGAGTTTGAGTCCGAACGCGATGTTTCCGAATACGTTGAGGTGCGGGAAAAGCGCGTACCTTTGAAAGACAGTGTTCAAAGGACGCTCGTGAGGAGGGGTGTTTGTGATGTCCTTGCCGTTGAAAATTATTTGTCCTTCAGTCGGCATTTCAAAGCCCGCGATCATTCTGAGCGTCGTGGACTTGCCGCATCCCGAAGGACCAAGCAGAGTCACAAATTCGCCGCGCTTTATCGTCAAGCTCGCGTTTTTGACGGCGTATTTGCCGTCGTAGATCTTGGAGACGTTTCTAAGTTCGATAATGTTGTCAACTGAAACTTTTTGCACCATTTTGGGCTCCTCTCTTTTCACTTTATTTTTCCGCTCCTCCGCGCTTTCCTTTTTCGTATACTTATGCCTCTTTTGCAAAAATCGTATGTTTATATGTATATTTTGTGATGTTAAACCCTGCGTTCTGTCATTATCAGAATGTCGGCGGAGAGGCTATCCAGATGACGATCGCCTTCTCCGAAGTCCTGTTTTCTATGCGGTGCACACGCTCTGAAGAGAAGTAAAAGACTTCGCCTTTTTTGACGTTGTACGCCGCTTGACCGAGGTGCAGCACCACGCTCCCTTTGAGTACATAGCCAAACTCCTCGCCCTCGTGCGGTATGTCCTCCTCGAGTGAAGTGTGAGGCTCAAGAGTAACGCGGATAGGTTCCATCTCGTTCTTTTGCGCGTTGGGCACAAGCCACTCGATGACATATCTGTCCGTCGCCTTTTCAATGAAATCCTTGTCCGAAAATACGACTTTGCTCTCCTTCTCGTCGCTGAAAAACTCTGCGGGAGTAGTGCCAAGCGCGTTCAAAATGTCCTCGAGCGTCGCGATGGACGGGGAAGTCAGCTCGTTTTCAAGCTGCGAGATGTATCCCTTTGTCAGCTCGCACCTGTCTGCAAGCTCCTCCTGCGTCAAGTTGTTTTTGAGCCTCAATCGCTTTATCTTGATGCCTATCTGCATTGAGCCCTCCGATATACGTATTGTATTTTTTGTTTACTCACGCTAAACTTTTTGCGAAGTTTAGTCAAAATTTATTTCGCGTTTACTTTGTTTCGCAATTTTAATCAAAAAGTTTAAAATTGCTAAACACGTAGCGACGCAAAGCATTATACCCGAAGCCCATACATATGTCAATCGTTTGCGCGCATATTTCGACAAAAATATGAATGTTTTTTCAAATACAGGATTTGAGGGCGTGATATGGTGCACTTGGGCAGAGAGGTGCGTTTATTCGCTAGGACAAGGGGATTTCTCGACTACGCTCGGAATGACAATTTTATATAATCTGTCATGCTGAGCGATATGGGGTCCCCAAAATAATTACGAAGTGATTTTTTGGGGTAAGGAGTCGAAGCATCCCCATGTTTAAGTAAAAAACCTCGGACAATTCGTCCGTTAATATCAAGCTCTCGCGCAGGAGTTTGGCACTTGCAAACAATCAAAAACGCGAGCGACGGCAAGTATTTGCCTAGCTCGCACCTTTAGCTTGGGGTGCAGGGGGTGAAACCCCTTGCCGGGGAGCGGGGTGGAACCCCGCATAGGGCTTATTCTTCTACAAACTGTTCGACGGTGATGCCGGCTTCTAAGAAGAGCTGCATGGAAAACTCGTCGGGGTAAGGATACTTGTAGACGACGCGCTTTATGCCGCTGTTGATGATGAGGCGGGTGCAGATGGTGCAGGGCTGGTGCGTACAGTAGAGCGTTGCGCCCTCCACGGATACGCCGAGTTTCGCGGCTTGGCAGATGGCGTTTTGCTCCGCATGTACGGCGTAGCACATCTCCGCCCTCGTGCCGCTTGCTATGCCCAGCTTATCGCGCATGCAGTAGCCCTTTTCGCGGCAGGTGGTGATGCCGGACGGCGCGCCGTTGTAGCCCGTCGTCAAAATGCGCTTGTCCTTGACTATGATAGCGCCGATTGCGCGTCCCTTTCTTGCACAGCTCGTCCAGCTTGATACGAACTCCGCCATATCCATAAATCTCTTGTCCCACTTATCCACTCAAAACACCTCGGTATATTATATTGATAAAGCTATGTTATCATAAATTATAACAATATTCAACAGCGGCGCAAAATTTGCCTTTTTAAATTTCAAAAAAACTTTACATAATTTATTGACATTTGGCAATGCAAGTATTAAACTGTTAGCAGTCAAGCACAAAGAGTGCTAAAACAAAGAAATTCAAAAAAACGGAGGCATAAAGTATGACAATCAAACCTTTGTTCGACAAGGTAGTCATCAAGGCGATCGAAGCAAGCGAGCGCACTGCGAGCGGCATAGTATTGCCGGGCGCGGCAAAAGAGAGGCCGCAACTTGCGACGGTCCTCGCGGTAGGTCCGGGCGGAGAGCTGGACGGCAAAGAGGTCAAGATGGTGGTCAAGAAGGGCGACACCGTCCTGTACAGCAAGTATTCGGGAAGCGAATTCAAACTTGACGGCGAGGAAGTCGTCATTGTGCGCCAATCCGACATTTTGGCGATCGTTGAATAAGGAGGCAGAATATGGCAAAGCAATTCAAGTATGGCGATGACGCAAGGAAGGCGCTCGAGGCGGGCGTTGACGCGCTTGCAAACACCGTAAAGATCACTTTGGGCCCCAAGGGCAGAAACGTAGTGCTCGACAAGCCCTACGGCGCGCCGCTCGTGACGAACGACGGCGTAACGATAGCGAAGGATATCGTGCTCGAGGACGCGTTTGAAAACATGGGCGCGCAGATAATCAGGGAAGTCGCCACAAAGACAAACGATGTTGCGGGCGACGGCACCACTACGGCGTCCGTGCTTGCGCAGGCGATAGTCAAGGAAGGCTTGAAAAACGTCGCGGCGGGTGCGAATCCCATAGAGCTGAAGAAGGGCATCATGATCGCGTCCGAGGCGGCTGTCGAGGAGCTCAAGAAGATAAGCAAGGACGTCGAGGATAAGACGGCTATCGCGCAAGTCGCGTCCATTTCCGCGGGCGACGAGAGCGTGGGCAGGCTCATCTCCGACGCTATGGAGAAGGTAGGCAAGGACGGCGTCATCACGATAGAAGAGGGCAAGGCTATGACGACGGAGCTCAATGTCGTAGAGGGCATGCAGTTCGACCGCGGCTATGTCTCGCCATATCTCGTGACCAACACCGAGAAGATGACCGCGGAGCTCGACAATCCCGTCATCCTCATCACGGACAATAAGATAAGCAACATACAGGAGATACTGCCCCTGCTTGAGCAAGTGCTCAAAAACGGGCTCAAACTCCTCATCATATCCGACGACATCGAGGGCGAGGCGCTCACGACCATCATCGTCAACAAGCTCAAGGGCGTGTTCAACGTAGTGGCGGTCAAGGCTCCCGGATTCGGCGACAGAAGGAAGGCGTATCTTGAGGATATCGCCATACTCACGGGCGGCACGTACATCTCGTCCGACCTCGGCTATGAGCTCAAGGACGTCAACCTCGGCATGCTCGGCAGAGCAAAATCCGTCAAAGTGGACAAGGACAACACCACCATCGTCGGAGGCGCGGGCGATCCCGCAGAGATAGAGGCGAGAGTAGGCTCCCTGCGCGCGCAAGTTGCGGCTACCACGTCCGACTATGACAAAGAAAAGCTCAACGAGCGCATCGCAAAGCTCGCGGGCGGCGTAGCGGTCATTGGCGTAGGCGCGGCAACAGAAGTCGAGATGAAAGAGAAGAAACTCCGCATAGAGGACGCGCTCAACGCGACCCGCGCGGCAGTGGAAGAGGGCATTGTCCCCGGCGGCGGCTCCGCTTTGCTCGCTATAATACCTTCTGTGAAGAAGGCTTGCGCAAAGCTCGAAGGCGACGAGCTCACGGGCGCGAAGATAGTGCTCAAAGCGCTCGAGGCCCCCGTCAGACAGATCGCCGCGAACGCGGGCATAGACGGCGGCATCGTCGCAAATACGATATTGACGTCCAAGAAGCCCAACTTCGGCTATGACGCCGCGCACGATACCTATTGCGATATGGTCAAAGCGGGCATCCTCGACCCCACCAAGGTCACGAGGAGCGCGCTGCAAAACGCCGCGTCCGTCGCAAGCACTCTGCTCACCACAGAATGCCTCGTCACCGACATCAAGGAGCCCACACCTCCCGTACCCGCAGGCGGCATGGGCGGCGACATGTATTGATGAGCAATTTCAGTCAATAGAAAAAACATCGGCGAGACAAAATTTGCCTCGCCGATGTTTTTTGTATATTTTTCGTGGGCTGCGCGCCCACGCCTCGGCAAAGGGCGATTTGCCCTTTGGGTCCCAAGCTAAAAACGCGAGCTAGGCAAATTTTGCCGTCGCTCGCGTTTTTTGATTGTTTGCAAGTGTCAAAACTCCTGCGTGAGAGATTGATATTTACGTATGTATAGTCCGAGCAATTAACGTACACTCTGTCCGAGCGACATGGGGTCCCCATGAAAAATATTTTTCGTGGGGTAAACCGGGGGATGCTTCGACAGGCTCAGCATGACATATTGTATAAAATGTCATTTCGAGCGTAGTCGAGAAATCCCCTAGTCTGAGCTTCCCTATATACGGAATTTGCCTTGTCCGAGCGCCCCTCTTCGCGGGCGGACGCCCTGTCCGAGCGACCCCGCGGAGCGAGCGGTTTCACGCTAAGTACGCAGTGAGGGCGGAGTGCAACTAGGGGATGCTTCGACAGGCTCAGCATGACACGTTATATATATTGTCATTCCGAGCAGCGTCGAGGAATCCCTCCGTCCGAGCGTACTTATACCCGCCGCGCGCATTGTCCTTGCGAGCGCCTAAAAAATTTCTCAATTCTCATATTCAAAGGTCGTCATTTATAAGATCTTCCAAGGATATATTGAAAAGTTTGCCCAATTTTCTCAGCATATCCACATTAGGCTCGGTGCGACCTTGCTCCCAGTTTGCGTAGCAACTTTCGACTACATTGAGATGCATGGCGACCTGTTTTTGGGTAAGTCCGGATGATTGTCTTGCCATTTTCAGATTATGACAGAATTTTTTATCCATACAAAAATACTATGTCAAACTACACAAAATGTCTTGACACTAGATATTTTGTGTAGTTATAATAAATTCTATATCGGGCATTATGCCCAAAATTCATTATAAGGAGTGGCAAAAAAATGAAAAAAAGATTTGTATTGACCGTGTGCTTATTGTTGATAGCTTTGCTGTGTGCTTGCGTGTTTGCGGGGTGCAACGGTACAAAGGATGACAACAAGCCGACCTCCTGCACCGTGACGTTTGACCTCGGTGCATACGAGGGCGATGGAAAGGCTCCCGCTTCCGTGACGGCGGAAAAAGACGGCAAATTGAATTTGCCCACGTCGGACAAACTTCCCGTATGGGAAGGGCATACCTTCGAGGGTTGGAAATTAGGCGGCGAGGGCGACCTGCTTGCGGGCGGCGTGGAAATAACCGTGACCGCGGACGCGAAGTATGTCGCGGAGTGGAAACGCGAATATGAAAAGGGAAGTATCTATGAAGTTGTGCCCGAAGAAGAG
>CANPWB010000011.1 GCA_947581925.1 uncultured Clostridia bacterium | reverse complement strand
ATGTATGACTTCCTCGACAAATTCATTTCTATCGCGCTCCCGCGCGTCAGAGACTTCCGCGGCATTTCCGCAAAGTCATTCGACGGCAGAGGCAACTATGCGATAGGCGTTAAGGAACAACTCATTTTCCCCGAGATCGAATTCGATAAGGTGGAAAAAGTGCGCGGATTCGACATCTGCATCGTGACGACCGCAAAGACGGACGAAGAGGCACGCGAGCTTTTGAAGCTCATGGGCATGCCTTTTGCAAAGTGAGGTGAACTATGGCCAAAACTTCAATGAAGATCAAGCAACAAAGACCGCAAAAATATTCGACGCGCGAGTATACTCGCTGCCGCATTTGCGGACGTCCGCACGCCGTACTCAGGAAGTACGGTATCTGCAGAGTCTGTTTCCGCAATCTTGCCTATAAGGGCGAGCTTCCCGGCGTGAAGAAAGCAAGCTGGTAAGGAGGAAATTATGACAGATCCCATTGCAGATATGCTTACAAGAATAAGAAACGCCTTGACCGCAAAGCACGAGACGGTAGATGTCCCCGCAAGCAAGATCAAGGTCGCTATCGCGGATATTCTTTTGAGAGAAGGTTACATCAAGAGCTATGAGATCGTGGAGGGCGAGGTGCAAAACACCATCTCCATAACGCTCAAGTACGCTCCCAACAAGAACCAAAAGGTCGTTACCGGCCTCAAGAGAGTTTCCACTCCCGGCTTGCGCGTTTACGCAGGCGTCGATGATATCCCGAAGGTCTTGGGCGGGATGGGCATTGCCATCCTCTCCACGTCGCAGGGCATACTCACCGATAAGGAAGCGAGAGCAAAACATGTCGGCGGCGAAGTGCTTGCCTACATCTGGTAAGGAGGTGCGTTATGTCAAGAATCGGAAGAGCTCCAATCGCTATACCTGCAGGCGTCACCTTTGACAATCAGGACAACCTTATCACGGTGAAGGGACCCTTGGGCACCCTCACTCAGAAGGTGGACAAGTCCATAGACGTCGTGCTCGAGGACGGGCACATCGTCTGCAAACGTCATTCGGACGATAAAGATCATCGCGCACTTCACGGCCTCTACCGCGCGCTCATCCACAATATGGTGGTCGGCGTGACGAAGGGATTTGAGAAGTCGCTTATCGTCGCGGGCGTCGGCTTTAAGATCACCCTCACGGGAAACAACAAGCTCACTATGAACATAGGCTTTTCTCATCCCGTCGAGTTTACCGCTCCGGAGGGCATCACGTTTGCGCAGCCCGCTCCGCTCGAGATCGTCGTCAAGGGCATAGACCGTCAACTCGTCGGTCAGACCGCCGCAACGATCAAGGCTATCAAGCCTGTCGAGCCTTATCACAACTACGGTTTCCACTATAAGAACGAGACCGTTGTCAAGAAGGTCGGCAAGAGAGCGACTAAGTAAGAGGTGGCAATATGATTAAGAAGATAGATAAAAATCAAGACAGAGTCATTCGTCACGCGAGAGTGCGCAAAAAGATAAGCGGCACGGCAGAGCGTCCTCGTCTCAGCGTGTACAGAAGTACGAATCACATCTACGCTCAACTCATCGACGACGTGAAGGGTCACACCCTCTGCGCCGCGAGCACCGTTGAAAAGAGCATAGCGGCCGAGGTCGCAGAGCTCACAAAAACGGACGCCGCAAAGAAAGTGGGCGAGGCAGTCGCAAAGAAGGCGCTCGAGCTCGGCATCACCGAGGTCGTGTTTGACAGAGGCGGCTATCTGTACACAGGCAGAGTTCAAGCTTTGGCAGACGGCGCAAGAGAAGCCGGACTGAAGTTCTAAGGGAGGGAGTTATGGCAGAGAATCGTGACAGAAGAAACGACAACAGAAGAGAGGAGAATGACGGCCTCGAAAAGAAACTCATCGCCGTAAACCGCGTCTCCAAGACGGTCAAAGGCGGCAGGAATATGCGTTTCTCGGCGCTTGTCGTAGTCGGCGACGGACAGGGTAAAGTCGGTCTCGGCATGGGCAAAGCGGCCGAAGTCTCAGAGGCTATCGAGAAGGCGTCCAAGCTTGCAAAGCGCAATATGGTCTCCATCTCCTTGAAAGAAAACACCATCCCCCATGCGACGACAGGCAAGTATGGCAGAGGTCAAGTACTTCTGCTCCCCGCCGAACAAGGAACGGGCGTTATCGCGGGCGGCGCGGTGCGTATTGTGCTCGAGGTCGCGGGAGTCAAGGACATCAGGACGAAGTCCCTCGGCTCCAACAACCCCATCAACTCCGCAAAGGCGACTATGCAAGGACTTATGAGCCTCAGAAACGCGGACGAGATCGCGAGACTTCGCGGCGTGGATATCGCTACGGATTGAGGAGGAAACTATGGCAAACGAAAACAAGATCAAGGTTACCCTCATTAAGAGCCCCAACGGCGTGCTCAAGTGCCACAAGGTCAATCTTGAGGCTATGGGCTTGCACAAAATTGGCGACAGCAATATTTTTGTCAACGACGCCTGCGTACAGGGCAAGATCAAAAAGGTCGTCCACCTTGTCAAGGTAGAGGAGATTTGAGGAGGAACTGCTTTATGAAAATTCATGAACTCAGACCCGCTGAGGGCGCAAGGACATCCGAAAAGAGGATAGGCCGCGGCATCGGCTCCGGCATGGGCAAGACCTCCACGCGCGGACATAAGGGTCAATGGGCAAGAAGCGGCGGCGGCGTCCGTCCCAACTTCGAAGGCGGACAAATGCCTATGACAAGGCGCCTGCCCAAAATAGGATTCAACAACAAGAGATTTGCCAATGTCTACAACATCGTCAACGTCGAGGCGCTCAACGCCTTCGACAACGGCGCGACTGTCGGCATTGATGAGCTTGTCGCTTGCGGCATTATAAAGAAAGTCGAAAACTACGGGCTCAAGATCCTCGGCGACGGCGAACTCAAGGTCGCTCTTACCGTCAAGGCAAACAAATTCACCGAGTCTGCAAAACAAAAAATAGAGCAGGCGGGCGGAAAGGCTGAGGTGCTATAATGTTTGAAACGCTAAAAAACGCATTCAAGACTAAGGACATAAGAAGGAAGATCTGGATGACCCTCCTTCTTGTGCTAGTCTACCGAATAGGTTGCTACATCCCTATCCCTTCGCTCAACATCACAGTTGTGCAGGGGGCTTTCAGCTCTACCGACTTCCTCGGAGTGCTGTCGTCTATCACGGGCGGATCAATGCAGAATGCGACGTTATTTGCGCTTGGCATATTGCCATTCATCAATTCATTCATTATTATGCAACTGCTCACACTCGTCATCCCGGCGCTCGAAAGAATGTCCAAAGAGGGCGAAGAGGGCAGAAACAAACTCACGCAGATAACGCGTATCGTCGCGATAGTGCTTGCAGTGATACAAGCAATAGGCATTGTCATCATGTGGTACAACTACGGCGACAACCATGCGGGCATCATGCCGCTCTTCGAGTATGAGATGGGCTCGGATGCGGCGCCAATACTCACGATGGCAATCACCATAATAATTCTCGTCGCCGGCAGCACTATGGTCATGTGGCTGAGCGAGCGCATCACGGAGTACGGCATCGGAAACGGCACGTCCATCATAATCTTCATCGGCATTCTTGCCACCGCGGGCACTTCGATTGCGGGCTCCTTCAAGCAAGTTGCGGAAAACTGGCAGTATATTTGGAACATAATCGGATATATCCTTGTGGTCGTGGCCATTCTTGCCTTCATCGTCTTTGTTGACGGAGCGGAGCGCAGGATCACGGTGCAATACGCAAAGCAGGTCAAGGGCAACAAAATGTATGGCGGTCAGACCACCTACATCCCCATCCGCGTCAACGGCAGCGGCGTCATGCCCATCATCTTCGCCTCATCACTTCTGATGTTCCCGCAGATGATCATCCAGCTGTTCTTCTCGGATACAGAGGCGGCGGTGTGGTATGCGCGCTATATGGGCACGGGCACTCCGGTCTACTATGTGCTGCTTGCATTGCTCATTCTCGGGTTCTCCTACTTCTATGCGCAGATACAGTTCAACCCTGACGACGTGTCAAAGAATTTGCAGCAGTACGGCGGATTTATCCCCGGCATTAGGGCGGGCAAACCGACGAGCGACTTCTTGAAGAAGATAAACAACAGGATAACGCTGTTTGGAGCTATCTTCCTCATGTTGATATCGCTCATACCGACGTTCGTCTTCCTCGCGCTTTCGGGACAATACTCCGGCTACGACCTCGGACTCGCGAACTCCTTCTCCGCAACGGGACTGCTCATCGTCGTCTCCGTCGCGCTTGAGATAAACAAGCAGCTCGAGTCGCAGATCATGATGAAACACTATAAAGGTTTCCTCAAATAACAAAAATTCACACATTTCCCGCCGCGAACCCCTCAAACTCGGTTGCGCGGCGCGGAAAAAAGTGTTATAATAAACAATTATGAAAAATATCGTACTCTTAGGCGCACCCGGCGCGGGAAAGGGCACTCAAGCGGCTCTCATACGTGAGGAATTTCACATTCCTCATATTTCCACGGGCGACATCCTCCGCAGAAACATCAAGGAGGGCACTCCCCTTGGCGTGACCGCGAAGAAGTATATCGACGCGGGCGAGCTTGTCCCCGACGACGTTGTTATCGGGCTTGTGGAGCTCCGCCTCAAAGAGGACGATTGCAAAGACGGTTACATCCTCGACGGATTTCCGCGCACCATACCGCAGGCTGAGAGCCTCGACAAGGTGGCGAGGATAGACGTCGCCCTCAACATTGACGTTCCGTTTGACGTCATCATAGAGAGAATGGTCGGAAGAAGGGTGTGCGCTTGCGGCGAGACGTACCATGTGTCTAATTTGGGCGGGGCTACGACTTGCAAAAAGTGCGGAAATGAGCTTTTTATACGCGAGGACGACAAGCCCGAGACCGTGGAGAACAGGTTGAGAGTGTACGAAAAGCAGACCGCGCCCCTCATAGATTATTATCGCAAGCAAGGCAAACTCAAAGACGTGAACGCGGTCGGCGAGATAGACAAGATATTCGAGGAAGTAAAGAAGGCGCTCATATGATATATATCAAGAGCCCATCGGAAATTGAATGTATGCGCAGATCGGGCGCGATCCTGAGGGATTGCCTACTCTTCCTCGAGGAGAGAGTTAAACCCGGAGTGAGCACAAAGAGGCTGGATGAGTTTGCCTATGATTATATCGTAAGGCATGACTCGAAACCGTCCTTCCTCGGATATGGCGGTTTCCCCGGCACGATATGCGCCTCAGTGGATGAAGTCGTCGTGCACGGATTTCCTTCCGATAAGAGGCTTAGCGAGGGCGAGATACTCTCCATAGACTGCGGGCTCATCTTCAAGGGCTGGCAGGCGGACGCGGCAAGGACTGTTGCGGTGGGGCAGATATCCCCCGAAAAACAGGCGCTTATCGACGTGACGAGAGAGAGTTTCTTCGAAGGCGTAAAGCATTTCAAGGACGGAGGGCATCTCGGCGATATATCAAATGCGGTGCAAGTGTATTGCGAGTCGCGCGGCTACGGCGTCGTGCGCAGCATGGTCGGGCACGGCATAGGCAGAGAGATGCACGAGGATCCCGCGGTGCCCAACTTCGGCACGGCAGGGCACGGCACGAGGCTCAGGACGGGACTTGTGCTGGCGATAGAGCCCATGATAACCATGGGTACGTGGGAGACGACGGGCACGGGCTGGACTTGCGTCACTAAGGACGGCAAACCCGCCGCGCACTATGAAAACACCGTCGCTCTTACGGAGAAAGGTGCGGAGATACTGACGCTGTAATATGGAACTCGGACAAGTGGTTTATTCAAAAGCGGGACGCGACGCGGGCAGGTATTATGCCGTGGTCGAGCTTGTTGATGACACGCGCGTCAGAATAGCAGACGGAGATCTGCGCCGTATTAAGAGGGCAAAACTCAAAAATATCAAGCATCTGGGCACGGACGGAGAAGTCTTGGATAAGATTTCCGCAAAACTCAAAGAGGGCGCGCAGGTGTTTGACGCGGAGCTGTACAGCGCGCTCAGGCTGTACAATCAAAAATAATAAGGAAGGGTGTAATGTCAAAGGAAGACGTCATCGAAACCGAGGGCAAGGTCATTGAAGTCCTGCCCAAGACGCAATTCAGAGTGATGCTGTCAAACGGCCATGAGATACTCGCGTATCTCGGCGGAAAACTGCGCATCAACAACATAAGAATTCTCGAGGGGGACAAAGTCAAAATAGAAATGTCGCCCTACGACCTTACGAAGGGCAGGATAATCTACCGCAATAAGTAAGTATAAAACAAAAATAGTTTTTTTGGAGGATCAACTATGAAGGTCAGACCGAGTGTAAAGCCGATGTGCGACAAGTGCAAGGTTATCAAAAGAAACGGCAGAGTAATGGTCATCTGCTCGAAGTATCCCAATCACAAGCAACGTCAGGGCTGAGCCCGTCGCTTTCCCGCGCGTCTTGCGGGACTTATATAGGAAACAAGCATAGGGCGGCTGGTTGCTCCATTCCAATTCACGGGCAACTCCCTGTGCGGTCATATATAAATCAAACTGTACACAATTTTCGGAGGTAGAAAATGGCAAGAATTGCTGGCGTGGATCTTCCGCGCGACAAGAGAGTCGAATATGGGCTTACCTACATCTACGGTATCGGTTTGCCGACCTCTCAGGAGATACTCCGCGCAACGGGCATAAGTCCCGACGTGCGCGTCAAGGATCTCACGGAGGAGCAGGTGAGTCTCATTCGTGATTACATTGAAAAGAATCTGCACGTAGAGGGCGATCTCAAGCGCGAAGTCCAGCTCAACATCAAGAGGCTCGGCGAGATCGGCTGCTATCGCGGCGTCCGTCACAGAAAGGGTCTGCCCGTCAGAGGACAGAACACAAAGCAAAACGCCCGCACAAGAAAGGGACCGAAGCGCGCTGTGGCTCGCAAGAAGAAATAAGGAGTGAACTATGGCAGGTATCGCAAGGAAAGCAATCAAAAAGAGAAAAGATATCAAACGCGTTGAGAAAGGGCAGGTGCATATCCACGCTTCTTTCAACAACACGATCGTCACCGTTACGGATATGAACGGCAATGCAGTCTCATGGTCCAGCGCGGGCAAGCTGAAGTTGCGCGGCAGCCGTAAGGCTACTCCGTTTGCGGCTCAGATGGTCAGCGAGGACGCGGCGAAGGTCGCCTACGATCAAGGCATGAGGACCGTCGAGGTCTATGTCAAGGGCGCAGGTCAAGGCAGAGAGTCCGCTATCCGCGCACTCGGCAACGTCGGTCTGGAGGTCACGCTCATTCAAGACGTATCCCCCATCCCCCACAACGGTTGCCGTCCGCCCAAGGCGAGAAGGCTGTAATAGGAGGTTGAACTTATGGCAAAATATACAGGACCCGTGTGCCGTCTTTGCAGACGCGAGGGTTGCAAGCTCTATCTGAAGGGAGCAAGGTGCAACTCGGAGAAGTGCGCCTTCTATGACAGAAAGAATGTCCCCGGCTCCGATCCCAAGGCAAGGAGCAGGAAAAAGGCGAGCGGTTATTCCGTGCAACTGCGCGAGAAACAAAAAACAAAGCGTTATTACGGCGTGACGGAAAAGCAGTTCAAGATGTACTATGACACCGCGTCCGAAATGCGCGGCATCACAGGCGAGAACATGCTCACCCTCATCGAGAGACGTCTTGACAACGTTGTTTACAGGCTGGGTCTCGGCGTTTCGAGAGCGCAAGCCCGTCAGATCGTCTGCCACGGACATATCACCGTCAACGGCAAGAGAGTGGATATCCCCTCCTACCTTGTCAAAGTCGGCGACGTCATCGCTGTCAAGGAGAACAAGCAGGATTCCGTGATGTGGGAAGATGTCAAGCAGACGAAGAACCTCAGCGTCGTCAAGTGGCTCACATTTGACAATACTACGCTCACAGGTACGGTCGTCGCACTCCCCGAGAGAGAGGATATCGACCTCGACATCCAGGAGCACCTCATCGTCGAGTTGTATTCCAAATAATGTAGGAGGATACCAAAATGATGCAGATAAAGAGCCCACGCATTACTTTCGAAGAGAACGAGAGCAAAAATTATGCGAAATTTGTCGTCGAGCCGCTTGAGCGCGGTTTCGGAACAACGATCGGCAATTGCTTGCGTCGTATTCTCCTCTCCGCACTTCCGGGCGCCGCGGCGGTCGGCATCAAGATCGTCGGCGTGGAGCACGAATTCTCCACGATACCGGGTGTAAAGGAAGAAGTGACGGAGATCATCCTCAACTTGAAAAACGTTCGTTTCAAGGCGGCTGAGTCGCTTGACGGAGCGGGCAAGCAGCAGTGCTACCTGCATATGAACTCCGTCGGCGTCGCAACTGCGGGCGACATCGAATGCCCCTTGGGTATCGAAGTCATGAACCCCGAGCAGGTCATCTGCACCCTCGACGAGGGAGCGGAGATAGACATGACCATATATGTCGATCGCGGCAGAGGCTATGTGCCCGCGTCTCAAAACAAAGATATTACCCAACCCATAGGGTATATCCCCATCGACTCCATATATACCCCCGTTACGAGGGCGAATTACGCTGTCGAGAGCACCCGCGTCGAGCAAAGCATTGACTTTGACAAGCTCACGCTTGAGGTGACGACGGACGGGACGACCTCCGCAAAGGAGATCACATCCCTCGCCGCAAAGATAATGAACGACCATATGAAATTGTTTGTCGAACTCGTGGACAAGATGGACGAGACGCCCATACTCATCCAAAACGAGCCCGACAATAAGACTAAGGTGCTGGAAATGTCCGTTGAAGATCTAGACCTGTCGGTGCGCTCCTATAACTGCTTGAAGCGCGCAGGCATCCACACCGTCGAGGATCTCACCAAGCGTTCCGAAGAGGATATGCTCAAGGTGAGAAACCTCGGAAGAAAATCTCTCGAAGAGGTTGTAAAGAAGCTCGAGGAGCTCGGTCTCAGCCTCAAGACCCAGGAGGACTAAGTTATGCCAAAAAAATTAGGAAAACGCACAGACCAAAGAATGGCTATGCTCAAGAATCAGGTTTCCGAGCTGTTGTGGTACGGTCAGATCGAGACGACCGTCGATCGCGCTAAGTCAGTGAGGAGCCTCGCCGAGAAATATATCACTCTCGCGATAAGAACATACAAGGATGATGTAAAAGTCGTCAAGACAGTCACCAATACGAACGCCAAGGGCGAAAAGTCCCAGTCTCAGGTGCAATTCACCAACGACGGCCCCAAAAAGCTCGCCGCGCGCCGCAGACTTATGGCGGAGCTCGTGGACCTGCAAGAGGTCAAGGGCGAGAAGGAGTCCAAGGCGGCTTTCCGCGCTCGTATCAAGGACACAAAGCATCCCCTCATCGAGAAGATATTCAAGGAGTATGCTCCCAAGTACGACAAGCGCAAGGACGAGCTCGGACAGGGCGGCGGCTACACCAAGATCCTCAGGACGGGCAACCGCAGAGGCGACGCTGCCGAGATGTGCATTTTGAAACTCATCTGAGCGTCGAAAATTTATGACATTATAGTAGACAATAAGCGGTTTGGCATTTGCAAAGCCGCTTATTGCTAAAAACGGATTTGTTTTTAGATATTCTGTATTTTGAGGGAAAATATGACAAAAGAAAATCTCATAAAAACGCTGCTGGAGCAACTTGCAGGGCAAAATGAAATTGAACGAACCGAGAAAACTTTTCTGGAAATCATAGACAAACATTCCAACGAAGAGTACGTCTCAAAGATACTTGCTTATATTTTGGAAAATAATCCCGCCTTGTGTGCGGCGCTTATCAAGTTGAAGCATGGGGAAGATAAACTCGATTCGCAAACGTTGACCGTTGACAAGGTATCCTGTGAAAAAAATATGATTGAAGGCAGAGCGGACATTTTTGTTGAAGCCTCCCTAGGTGATAGGACGAACTACACTCTTACTATCGAAAATAAAATATACAGTCTTGAAAATGCAAAACAAACCGAACGCTATCACAATTTTGTAGACACCAATTATTCGAAAAGAACAAATACTTTTATATATCTGAAGCCCGATTTTAATGCCTCAGAACCCCATGACAAAGAATTTTTGGTTTTGGGATATAAAGAACTGTTGAATTTGTTGGAATTGTATGCAGATGATAATGATGGCGTCACAAAGGATTTTAAAAGCCATATAAAAAAATATTTTATAAAAAATTCGGAGCATATTATGGATGCGGAGAGAACGGCGATCTTGCATTATAATGAGCTGAAAGACCTTCTGAAAAATGCAAAAAACAAGTATGATGAATATAGAAATAAACTCGGTGACGAAATTTTGAAGGAAAAATTGATCTTTGATGACGAAATCCCCGACTATAGGACTGCCGAAGAAAAAGGTAAGTTCGTGGCAGATGTTTCAAGCCCTGTATTTTTCAGAATTTTTAAGCAAGGCGTTTGGAGAAATGACGGAGAAGATGTGCCGGATAGCGACAAATATTTCTTTTATATCGAAACGGCGCTCTATGACAATATCCGCGAAATATCTACGCGCATTGTCGTGAGATCATATGGTAGCAAACCTTCGGACAGCAAGGTTTATCAATTTATGTCGAAAGAAGGCGCGGCGTCGTTGAACGAGTATTGGTTCGACAAATACGGCGAAAAGCCTGCGAAAAGCGAGTGGGACAATTCTCATTATTTCGTTTACGATCCAAGAGGCGATTTCAAAAGCGGGAATGAAATTTTGAGCGAAGAATGGACGAATGACTTAAAAAAGCATATCCAAGAGTCAATGAGAGAATATGCGAAGCGCGCCGATAGGTTGTTTGAAGAATTCAAAAGTTATTTGGAAAGTCAATGACCGCAAACGGCGAGATAAAAACGTCGCGTTTTGACATGCGTTAACTGTAATAAGATAGGTCATCGGCAGAATATTATGTGTCAAATGAATTCGGTTTTGTAAAGCGGCGCACTTGACATAACCTAAGCATTTTTATATAATTCTATATATAAAATTTATGGGAGGAGACATATGATCGCAACGGTCATCGAGTTTTTCAGAAAAATATTTGCGGGCAACGATTTTTTGACGCTGTATGTCATCTCCATTATCCCCATAATCGAGCTGCGCGGCGCGATCCTTTTCATGCCGGGCATGTTTTTGAAGGGCGCGGCGGACGCGTTTATCAACACGTACATCGGCATGTGGTGCTGCATTGCGGGCTCCACTACGGTCATTTTGCCGCTCATACTCATTACCCGTCCGCTGCTCAAAAAGCTCAAAAATACAAAACTGTTTGCGAAATTCGCCAAAAATATGGAGTCCAACCTCTCCGACAGGGCAGAGTCCGCCTACAATGAGGAGGAGCAACGCCGTAAGGACGAGGAGCGCGTCAAAAAAGGCAAAAAGCCAAAGCGCAAATACAGCACGGATACCAAAAAGTTTTGGGGGCTCTTCGCGTTTGTCGCCATACCGCTCCCCATGACGGGCGCTTGGACGGGCTCCTGCGTGGGCAGTTTCCTCGACTTCCCCGTGTGGAAGGCGTCGCTTGCGGTTTTCCTCGGCAACATAGTCGCGGGACACATCCTCATGGCGATAGCCTGGTTCTTGCCAAACGAGTATGCGGACATTTTCCTCGCGGGCTTTGCGGTGCTCGCTGTAGCGCTCGCCGTCATGCTCGCCTACTCCCGCGGCCGCAAAAACGAGAAGAAAAGACGCGATGAACGCGCAAAATACGCCACTAAAAGCGAATATGAGCTCGCTGTGCTCCAACGCGAGGCGGGCGAGGACGGCTCCGTCATCATCAAGAAGGAGTACATCGACAAGCACGGCGACCGCCATATTATCATAGGTCGCGACGAGTCTAAAAACGATAACATCGTCGGCGGCGACGACGTGATTTGATCGAGAACATGTGGGCTACGCGCCCACACCCCGGCAAGGGACTTCGTCCCCTGCACCCCAAGCTAAAAACGCGCGAACTTCGCAACTTTTCGTTGCTAGTTCGCGCGTTTTTGATTAGTATGCAATGCCCAAAACTCCTGCGTGAGAGCGTAATATTGACAAAAGTATAGTACGAGGGTTTTACTATAAAACCTGGGGATTTCTCGACTATGCTCGAAATGACAGGTTAATAAAGTGTCATGCTGAGTTTGTCGAAGCATCCACTAGATAGAGGCACTTCCCCTAGTCCGAGTGAATAAAATGTCACCTCCGTCCGAGCGACATCGGGGTCCCCATGAAATTGCGTTGCGATTTTATGGGGTATTTGATCGGGGTCCCCGCAAAAATATGAAATGGTTTTGCGGGGTGAACAAACGCCGTCCGCCATGTCCGAGCGATGTCGCGGAGCAAGCGGTTTCACGCTAAGTACGCAGTGAGGGCGTGTCTGCAACCAGGGAATGTTTCGACTTCGCTCAACATGACAAGTAAAAAAACGCTTGGACAAAGCGTAACGTGTAAATATCAAAGCTCTCACGCAGGAGTATTGAACACTACACATAATCCAAAAACGCGAGCGACGGCAAGTATTTGCCTAGCTCGCGTTTTTAGCTTGGGATTGCAAAGGGCAAAGCGCCCTTTGCCGGGGCGTGGGGCAGCGCCCCACCTGGGGCGTGCGGGGCGAGTAGCCCTGCATAGGGCGACGAAGTCTAAAAAGCGGGCGCAAGCCCGCGTATCCCAAGCGCAAAAAATAGCGAGATATGAGCGTTATTTTGCTGGAGTATTGTATGACATTTATTGCGAATTGCGAAGCGTCAAATTTTTTGCGCGCGGAGTGGCGCAGCAGCTTGCGGTGAGCCCTTAAAGACCTTGCTACGCAAGGGTCGCGGGCTCTGAGCAAATGCAAGCGGATGCCCATACGGGAGACGAATTAAATTGTTGAGACAAATACTTGTTTTTTTTGGGGCAAGGTTATATAATATATAGCGATAAAAATTTTATTTATGGAGGCTTAATATGCCACTAGTAACATCAACCGAAATGTTCAAAAAAGCGTACGAGGGCGGATATGCTATAGGCGCTTTCAACGTCAACAATATGGAGATAATCCAGGGCATCGTCGAGGCCGCTACCGAGGAGAATGCTCCTCTCATCCTTCAAGTCTCGTCCGGCGCGCGCAAGTATGCAAACACCACCTATCTCACGAAGATGGTAGAGGCGGCGGTGGAAACGAGCGGTCTCCCCATCTGCTTGCACCTCGATCACGGTGACAGTTTCGCGCTGTGCAAGGACTGCGTTGACAGCGGCTTTACGTCCGTCATGATAGATGCGAGCGCGCATCCCTTCGCCGAGAACATCAGCATAACAAAGCAGGTCGTCGAGTATGCGCACGATCACGGCGTAGTCGTCGAGGCGGAGCTCGGAAAGCTCGCGGGCATCGAGGACGCCGTCAACGTTTCCGATAAGGACGCCGCTTTCACAGACCCCGATCAAGTGCAGGAGTTCGTCACAAAGACGGGCGTTGACTCCCTCGCCATCGCGATCGGCACTTCCCACGGCGCATACAAGTTCAAGGGCGAGCCTAAGCTCCGTTTCGACATCCTGGAAGAGGTCGGCAAGCGTTTGCCCGGTTTCCCAATCGTCCTGCACGGCGCCTCATCCGTCCCCGAAGAGCTTGTCAAGATAGTCAACGAGTACGGCGGCAATATGCCAAACGCTAAGGGCGTGCCCGAGGAAATGCTACGTAAAGCCGCGTCTATGGCGGTCTGCAAGATCAACATCGACTCCGACCTGCGCATCGCAGTCACCGGCGCCATCCGCGAGCACTTTGCGCTCAACCCCTCGCACTTCGACCCGCGTCAATACCTCGGACCCGCAAGGGAAGCTGTCAAGAAAGTCGTCAAGCATAAGATCGAGTGCGTGCTCGGTTGCGCCAATAAAGCATAAGAGCTTGTGGAGCGTTGCTCCACACCTCGGCAAGGGACTTCGTCGCCCCACGCAGGGCTGCGAGCCCCGCACCCTCGGCAAAGGGCGCTTTGCCCTTTGCGATCCCAAGCTAAAAAGCGCGAATGTGGCTCTTTCATCGCCGACATTCGCGCTTTTTGGATTTTGTGTAAGGTACTAAATCCTGCGTGAGAGCTTGATATTGACGGTAGAATAGTACGAGGTTTTTACTTAAACCGGGGGATTCCTCGACGCCTTACCCCAAAAAATCACTTCGTAATTGTTTTGGGGACCCCGATGTCGCTCGGAATGACAAGTTTATATAACCTGTCATGTTGAGCCTGTCGAAACATCCCCTTGATAGAGGACGCCTGCTTCGCACTAGGGGATTTCTCGACTACGCTCGAAATGACAGGTTTATTCTCGCTGTCATGCTGAGCTTGTCGAAGCATCCCCTAGTCCGAGCGATTAACGAAACGATGTCCGAGCATATTTAAGGCGTTATTATATTCTTGCAATGAAATTAGAGGGCGTATCATATATGCGCAATGTAAAAATTTTACAAAAAATTTTTATGCAAGAGAATTGCATAAATATGCAGAAAAATTTATAAAGATTATACATTTACAAAATGGGGAAGGATTGATATAATCAAGTTGTCCGCGAGGCGGAGAGATAGATATAATACTTTTGCCGCGGAGTCGCGAAAAATATATGTTGCCGCGGGTATGTTGCCGCGAGGTGGCGTAATAATAAATGTTGCCGCTAGGCGATGTGAATGTGTATTTTGCAGCCGGGCGGTCGTGGAAGTAAGTTTCGAGGTGAGGCATGATAAGAGACGAGAGACAATTGAAATTGGCGAAAAATCTGGTCAACTACTCCTGCAAAGTGGGGAAGGGGGACAAGGTGTGGCTGGACGTCATCGGAGATTGCGGAAATTTGGCGGAAATTGTCGTAAAAGAGATATATGCGGCGGGCGGGGTGCCCTTTGTCAACATAGAGGACAGGCGCATATTACGCGCGGTGCTTATGGGCGCGAGCGACGAACAGCTTGAAATAATGAGCGAGCGGGACTGCGCGCTTATGGACAAAATGGACTGTTATATCGGCATACGCGGCGGCAACAACAGCTATGAACTCAGCGACGTGCCCGAGGAGAGGACGCGCGCATACGAGACGATATATTCCACGCCCGTGCATAGCTTGAGACGCGTCGCGCATACGCGGTGGGTGATATTGCGCTATCCGACGGAGGGCATAAGTCAGCTTGCGGGGATGTCAACGGAGGCGTTCGAGGACTACTATTTTGACGTATGCTGTCTAAATTACGGCAAGATGAGCGTGGCTATGGACGCGCTCAAGGATCTGATGGACAGGACGGACAGGGTGCGCATAGTCGCAAAGGACACCGACCTCACGTTTTCCATAAAGGGGATACCCGCCGTAAAGTGTGCGGGGGAGTGCAATATCCCCGACGGAGAAGTGTACACCTCGCCCGTAAAGGACAGCGTGAACGGGCACATCCACTATAATGTGCCGTCTATCGAGAGCGATTTTCGCTTCGAGGACGTGCGGTTGGAGTTTGAAAACGGCAAGATAGTGCAAGTTTCGGCAAATAATACGGCGCGGGCGACAGCGCTTTTCGATACGGACGAGGGCGCGCGATATGTGGGGGAATTTGCCATAGGCGTAAATCCATACGTCACAAAGCCTATCGGCGACATATTGTTTGACGAGAAGATAAGCGGCTCCGTGCACTTCACCCCGGGTTGCTGCTATGACGACGCGCCAAACGGAAATAAGAGCGCTCTGCATTGGGACCTCGTGCTCTGCCAGACTCCCGAATACGGCGGAGGGGAGATATATTTTGACGGCGTGCTCATAAGAAAGGACGGGCGATTCGTGCTGCCTGAACTCGAATGTCTCAATCCCGAAAATCTCATGTAATATTAAAATTTATTAAGAATAAATAAATAAAAAATTTTTTCAAAGCGCTCCCCATCGAGCGCTTTATACATAATTTTGTATAAAAAAGCCGAATGGCGCGATTTCGCTCGCGACGGCGATATACTGCGGTAAAATTGCATAAAAATTTCTTATTTATGCATAAATTCGAGGGTATTTATACATTTATTTTGCATAAAACCGCGCAGTTTAATTGAATTTTAATTATATTTTGTGCATAAAAACAGTTGCCATATCGCAGTTTTTTTGCTAAAATGATAACCTACACAGACTATAATGTGAGACTAGTATAAATATATATTCTCATTTTGCAGATATTAGCCGATGTAAAGTTCGGCTTGGAGGCAGTATGAACAGGAATAAACAACTCGCAAGGATATCTCTTATTCTGGTGGCGGTGCTCATCTTCACCGCAGTTTTCAATATGGCTTACACGGGCGCCGTAAACTTCGGCGGCGGCTCTGTCGATCCCGCTCAGGTCGCGACGGCAAACAGCTCTATAAGAAAATCCGACATGAACATGGACTCTATCAGAGAGAAGTATCTCAATTTCGAGACGGTCGAGAAGAACACCGCCGCTTTCGACGGCGAGCGTTGGGTCATTGTCGAGATTGACGCGTCCTCCCTCTACGACGAGTTCAAAAAGAGCACGAGATTCACTGACTTGACAGAGTATTTGAAGAGCGTCGAGGCGCAGAAGGCTCTCGCAAGCTTGAGGGCGAAACAGAGCCGTTTCCTCTCAAAACTCGACAAATACGGCATCGACTACACTTTCAAATACAACTACTCCACATTGAGCGCGGGCGTCGCCATCAAGATCAACGCTTCCGCATACAACACCATTTCAGCGATGAGCGGCGTCAAGGGCGTCTACTATTCAGAAAGCTATGCCGTCCCCGAATACACCGCGATCGAAAACAACGCGAACGTTTATTCGACGGGTATCTATGACACCAAAGACCTCATCGACGTCAATAAGGACGGCGACGGAAAAGAAGATACCTATCAAGGGCAGGGCATGGCGGTCGCCATACTCGACACGGGTCTCGATCACACCCACGAGGCTTTTAATGTCACAAAGTTCTTGGAGCGTTTGGAAAAAGTAGACGGCGAGCTGCGTTACAGCAAGGATCAAATCGCCGATTTGCTTGAAAAAGAAGATTTCAAGGCGGAGCAATTCGGCTCGGGCATAAACGACGTCTATTACAATGAGAAGGTCCCCTTCGCATACGACTATTCGGACGACGACCCCATTGTTTTCCCCGGCTACTCCAACCACGGCACTCACGTTGCGGGCATCGTCGCGGGACAGGACGACACGTATGTAGTCAACGACAACGGCACTCCGAACGATAAGTCTGACGACGAGACTTTCCGCGGCGTCGCGCCTCTTGCGCAACTTGTCATATGCAAGGTGTTCACGGACAACCTGTACAGCGACATGATCGGCGGCGCGAACGACATAGACATCGTCGCGGCGCTCGAGGACTGCGTAAGGTTGGGCGTGGACGTCATCAACATGAGCCTCGGCACCTCCGCGGGCTTTGCGGACGAGAATTCGCAAGACCACCAGACCGAAGTGTACTACGAGATAAGAGAGGCGGGCATAAGCCTCGTCTGCGCGGCGAGCAACGATTATAGCTCGGGCTACGGCGGCGGCAACGGCACCAACCTTGCTTCCAACCCCGACAGCGGCACGGTCGGCTCTCCCTCCACATACTATTCCGCGCTTTCCGTAGCGTCCATAAACGGCAAAAAGTCCAAGTATTTGCAGGGCAACGGCGATACTGAGCAAGTCGCATTCATCACCAACTCCTCGGACGGCGACGGCAACAGGATAGAGTTCATCGAGGAGCTCTATAAGCAGCTCGAGGAGAAATACGGCGACGAAAACAAGGAGCTTAGAGGCGGCGATGTGTTTGATAAGGAGTTCGGCAAAGATGAGCTCAACCTCAAATACGTGCTTGTCGGCGGCGTGGGACGTCCGAACAATTACAGTTCCACGATAAGAAATCAACTGCGTACAAGGACTTACAACGGAAAAGCCGTGGACGGTACCATAGCGCTCATCAAGCGCGGCGACACGTCTTTTGAGGATAAGGTTCTGGAGGCTATGTCCAACGGCGCCGACGCTGTCATCATCTACAACAACGTTTCGGGTACCATCAACATGAGCCTCGGCGAGGTCAACGATCCCGTGCCTACCTGCCTCATCACGATGGACGCGTCCGCTCCCTTTGTGGATTTTGCAAAGAGCAACGGCAACATAGGCACCATACAGGTCTCCGACAGCTTTGAGGCGGGTCCGTTCATGTCCGACTTTTCAAGCTGGGGCCCCGTCTCCAACCTCACGCTCAAGCCCGAGATCACAGCGCACGGCGGCGAGATAACCTCTTCTGTTCCCGGCGCATACGACGTGCTGAGCGGCACCTCTATGGCGTCCCCGAACATGGCGGGCGCGGTCGCGGTGCTCCGTCAATATTTGCAAGAGACGACAGACCTCACAGGCAACGCGCTCAACGCGCGCGTCAATCAAGTGCTTATGAGCACGGCGACTATCGCTCGCAACGAGGAGGGCAATCCCTATTCTCCGCGCAAACAGGGCGCAGGTCTTGCGGGCATCTCGGACGCCGTTTTCAGCGAGGGCTACATCACAGTAAAGGCGAATGAGAAGATATATTCCAAGGACAATGCTGCCACGGAGTTCAGCATTGTGGCGGACGAAAAGTGCGAAGAGTGGCTGGATAAGACAAAGCTCGAGCTGCTTGACGATCCCGAGAGGAAGGGCGTATATGAGTTGAATTTCACGGTGCACAACATCTCGACGGATCCTCAAGTCTACGTCCCCACGACTTACGTAATGACGGAGACTCTCGCCTCCGACAAGAGGACGGTCGCCGAGAAGGCGTACATGCTCACCGATATGTGCACCATCGAATATAGCGGCACGGGCTATGCGGACGGCAAGATCACCGTTCAAGCGGGACAGAGCGTCGATATCACGGTGAAGATAACGCTCGGCAAAGAGGCAAGAGACTACTTCGAGCAACAGCTTTCAAGGACAGTCATCGGCACAAACGGCAGACCCGTAACGGTGGATTACAAGCCCTTTGAAAACGGCATGTATGTCGAGGGATTCGTGTCCCTTGACAATGTGACATATCAAAATCAACAAGGGCACAAAGACGGCGTCACGCTGGGCGTCCCATATCTTGCATTCTACGGCGCATGGAGCGACGCTCCGCTTTTCGACTACGACGTCTACGAGGTGTCCGAGATCGAGGCAAACAGCGCAATAGATTTCGAAAATAAGCTCAAAGCGACATCGCTCCCCTCTCAAGTCATAGGCATGTATCACAACGACGATTACATCATCCCGCTCGGCTCCTATCTGTACGAGATGGACGAGGAAGAGGACGATATATATCCCGCGCGCGACAAAATAGCGCTCTCGCAGTACGATCAAGAGGGCAGCTACACCGTGTACGAGCTGTATGCGGCATATGCGGGACTTTTGAGAAACGCCTCCAAAGTCAGGACGGTCGTGACAAACGCAAAGACGGGAGAAGTCGTCTATGAAGAGATACTCGCCAACGTCGGCAAAGCCTATTCCGCGGGCGGCGGCAACAGGGGCGCGTTTGTGAGATACGAGATCAATCCCTCCAAGTGGGGCTGGCAGAACAACGACGAATTCTATTTCAAGGTAGAGGGCTGGCTGGATTACGAGCAAGAAAAAGGCGAAAAGGAGGGCGATCCTAAAAAGCCGGGCAAGCCTTTGGACTACTCCAAGGAGATCAACCCTGCGCAATCCACAGCGGAGGACGACGAGATACTGACGGCGTGGACGGGCGTGAGAAACACATTTGAATTCCCGCTTACGATAGACTATGAGGCGCCGCAGATCACGGATTATAAGATACGTTTCGACTCATACAAGGAGTACGGAGTCACAAAGTATCGCACTTATCTCGACCTTGACGTATACGACAATCAATATGTAATGGCGGTGTTGCCTTGCTACCTCAAAGAGGAAAAAGAGGGCAAGCTCGGCACCTATCTCAACCTGCTCACGGAGTATCCTATCCCCGTTTACGGAGAGAAGGGAGCCACGTCCAAAGTGTCAATTGACATCACGGACTACTATGAGGAGTATCTGCTCAATGAGGATAACAACGACGACAAGTCGCTGTTCATCCAAGTCGAGGACTATGCGATGAATTCCGAGGTGTACATCATCTCTCTCGACGAGGATTCGCTCAGCTATCCCGAGGATCCCGAGGATATCACCTTCATTTCAGACAGCAAGCTGAAAGAGACCGAGAGACTCGACAAGAACGATGACGGCACGTTATATCACAACTATACGCTCACTCTCACACCTTTTGAACTCTACAAACTCAATGTCCCGAGCGAGCTTGAAAAAGAGTTTATAACGCAAAATCTCTCCTGGAAGGGCGCAAACGACTGCGTAATTGTGCAGGGAGACGAGATATTTGCACTGAAAGATGGATATGATCCGACTTTGGAGCTTTATGCGCCCATGACGCGTGAGGTAGAGACCGGAGATGTATCTTATGACCGTATATATGCGAAAATAACCGTACAAGTCGAGCCCGGTCCGCAGCAAAAGATGCCTTCGGCAAGCAGTCTGAATTTCAAACCCGTGCATGCGGGAGATAACCACGTCGTCAATCTGGACGGGCTTGCGACAGTCGAGGTCAACCCCAACGAAAACTCGAGCGACGAAGAGTTTGTGCTTGAGCCCTACGTCTCGCCGTGGTATTTCGAGGCGGCTTACTATGTACAAACCGGCAAAAACTTTGAATTTACATTCGAATCCAACAGGGAGAATATAGCCGAGGTCGATGAAAATGGCACTGTAACCTTCAAAAAACGCGGCACGGCAAGCATCACGTGTCAAGCAAAGGATCAGACATACAAACTGCTCACCAAGACAGTTGACTTTGAAGTCGGCGAGGACTACTATGTCAACAACTTCTATATGTACGAGTGGTACGGCGGAGAAAAAGTCGAGCTCCCGACGGACGTCAACGTGCTTTATCTCGATGAGGACTGCTTCAAGAACGATGATAAGATCACGGAAGTCGTCCTGCCCTCCATGCTTATGGAGATACCAAACTTCGCTTTCCAAAACTGCAAAAATCTGAAGAAGATCACAATACCCAGCCAATGCGCCTATATAGGTCCGTATGCGTTTGACGGATGCACGAACCTGGAGACGGTGATATTCCCCGAATACGTAGACGCGAACAAGGACCCCGTGCCCGGATATTACGGTTCCATCGCGGTAGGACACTATGCATTCTCAGGTTGCACGAGCCTCAAGAATTTCGTTACCGGCAAAGAAGTAGACGGCAAACCTGTCGATTCACAAAGAATGACCGTTATGTACGACGGCGCATTTGAGGGCTGCACGGGACTTGAAAGCATCGACCTCAGTGCATTGCGCGTCGCAGGCAATGGCGTGTTTAGGGGCTGCACGGGACTTGAAAGCGTCACGACGACAGCGTCCACGACATTCGGTCCGCACATGTTTGACGGCTGCGTAAAACTGAACAATATAACGTTCAATGGCTCTACGCTCCCCGCGTATGCATTCAACGGGTGCAAGGGACTTACAAACTTCACGTTCGGCGGTCAAGAGTTGCTCGGCATAGGCGACTACGCGCTTGCGGGCACGGGCATAACAGATATAACGTTGCCCGTTGGCGAATATCCCATCGGCAGCGGCGCGTTCGCAAATCTGGAAAACCTTACATTGACAGTCAAAGACGGCACGACGCTCAAATTTACGGGAGAAAATCCCTTCGAGGGCTGCAAAAATCTGCAATACACTGTCAACGGCAGCGCATACAAAGAAGTAGACGGCGCGCTGTACAGTGCGGACGGAGCTACTCTCATCTCCGCGCCTTCGGACAAGTCGGATTATAAATTGCCCACGGACGTCACGACAATAGGCGACGGCGCGCTTTCCGGCAGCGCTGTCACGACGCTAGACTTGAAAAATGTCACCAAGATAGGCAAATATGCCTTTGCGGGCAGCAAGCTCACGTCTATAAATTGGCCCGAAAGTATTGAGGAAATACCCGAAGGCGCGTTCAGCGGCTGCACGGCGCTCACTCAAGTTACGACTACGCAAAACGTCAAAAAGATAGGCGCATACGCGTTTGAGGGCTGCACCGCGCTTACGGCGCTCTATTTCACCAACGTCACAGAGGTTGGGGATCACGCCTTCGATATGATGGATTATAGGTCTATGGCGGCGGCTACAAACAAGTTGGCTACTGTTGACGCGCTCGCGCTTGAAAAGATAGGCGCATGGGCGTTTGCGGGGACTGCCATTACAAATGCGAGTTATCCAAAAACGACAGAGATCGGCGCATGGGCATTTGCGTACAGCAAGGTCTTGACAGTAAACCTCGGCGCGAAAAAGGTGGAAAATGGCGAAAAAGGGACTGTCATAGGTGATCACGCATTCTACAAGGCGCTCTATTTGACGACGGTCACGCTTGCGGACGGGACGGAAGAGATCGGCGACTATGCATTCAGCACATTCGACCCGAGGCTTGACAATATGACTAGGCAAGAAGCGCTGTTTTCGGGAAGCGTAAGCGACAATGTCAAAGCATACGTGCGTCAAAACTATATGGACATCACGGTAAACACCAGGCTTACCCAAGTGACTTTGCCGGCGACTGTCAAGAGGATCGGCGCATACGCTTTCACGGGACAAGCGGGACTCAAGGGGCTTACGCTTGATGGAGTCACCGAAATAGGCGACAACGCGTTCAGACTTTGCTCCGCGCTTACGGGGCTCAATCTGAGCAAAGTCGAGAAGATAGGCGACTATGCGTTCTACGGTTCCGCGCTCAAAGAGGTGGCGCTTGATAAGGCGCAAGTGATAGGCGCGTACGCGTTTGCGGGCTCCAAGTACGTGATGTTCAGCGAGACCGGGGACGGTAAGAGTTTTAGCGCAAATTTCCACATAGAGTTAGATTTCAGAGTTAGCAGGAATATATCCGGCGGACAGATAACAAAAGTCACGCTTGGCGCGGCTACAAGGATAGGCGACTTCGCGTTTGCGGGCAACGATATCAGAAACAGCGTTGTTATCCCCGCAACGATGAACAGTACGACATATGAATTCGTCGAGGATATCTATGACGAGAAGGGCAGAGTGGAGAGGTCAAGAAAGCGCATTGGCAACACATTTGGAGCAGGCGTATTCGCGTACAATCCATATTTGACAAGTATCGACGTCGCACAAGGAAACGACGCGTTTACATCCATAGACGGTGTGCTGTATGCGTATCAATATACGGCAAACGACAAGGGCGAACTCGTGAAAAACGGCAAGTTGGAGCTTGTCCAATACCCCGGCGGAAAGAGACCCAATAATAATAGCAGGAAATACACTGTTGCGGACGACACCGTCTCTATTGCAGCGTCCGCATTCGAGGGCGCAAATGAGAATGCCGTGCAGGTGGTGGAGCTGCCTTACACGGTCAAGGTCATCGGCAGCAGCGCGTTCTATGGCACATTTGTAGAAGATAGACTTGCGTCTACCGGCATAATGAAATACACTTTCAACAGCGTGCAGGCGCCTACCATTGTCGCGGCAAACGACGACGTGGCAAATGAGATGTTCAAGGGATTGTTCGCGTCGATCTACTACTCGCAGGGCGAGGATGGCGCGCATTACTTCCCGTGGCAGATAGATCCCAAAGACGGGGATATGCGCCTCGACCTTGACGACATCTATCTTACCGCGGTATACAGCAACTTTGTGGACTATGTGCTCTACTGCAATTATGGCAATTCGATGTTCGCTTTTAATGACGTCGTCAAGGAGGCAATGCCGATAATCTTCAACGTCCCGAAGAACGGAGTAGGATATGACAGCGCGCTCTTTAAGGCGTATGTCACGACAACGAATCTTTCGGAGGACATCAAGCCCGACGACACGACGTACGAAGTCATCAACAAGATAGAGGAGCTCGGCAAGTTCAACGTCGGGGATATCCCCTCTATGAGCAAAGAAGATCTTGCGATCGGAGCGAACAGTAAAAACGCATTGGTGCTTGCCGTCAATGCGGCGCGCGAGGCGTACAACAAGGTCACAAGCGCGGATCAGCAGGAACTACTCACGGAGCAATATGAGACGCTGCTCAAGTTTGAGGAGGCGCTGCGCAACGCGAGGAAGGCAAATGGCATCGAAGTCACTCTGCAAGAAGTCGTCAAGCTCAGCAGTCCCACGAAGATAAGGTATGACGAGGGTGAGAAATTCGACCCGACGGGCATGGTGATAAGAGTTGTATACAGCGACGGCTCCGAGCTCAGGATCTCCGCGGAAGACTTTGAAAAGTACAACGTCAAGATAAACAACGAGACCGTTACGGCGGCAAAGACCGACAAAGGCGATCCGATCTATCCCGAGGTCGTCTACACCGACGCACTCACGGGTCAAACCAGGACTTTGGAGATTGTCGTAAATGTAAACAGCACTTCCAATCCGTCAAATCCGAGCGGCGATGAGAACACAAACAACGCTTCGTCTCTGCCCACTTGGGCGATAGCGATCATAGCGGTCGGCGCGGCGGTTGTCGTGGCGGCGGTTGTGGCGATTGTCATCCTTGTGTTCAAAAAGAAAGGAAAGGGCGCAAAGGCGGTTTTGAAAGAGAGCGCAAGCACTGACGGCGCCGAAGAGGGCGCGGCCAAAGCTGAAGAGATGAGCGAGCAAGCGGAAGAAATTGCCGACACAAACTCTGACGAGCAAGAATAAGACAGGGCGCGCGCTTAAGCGTTGAATCGAGGCGCGCGCAAAAAGACAAATGCGTATATGCGCGCCGCGAGCGCGCGTGTACGTACGAATAAGGTAAAGCGCGTGTGCGCGGTAGCGTATACATGCGAAAAAAACGCATGTGCGGTAAGAAGTAAGGCGCGTATGCGCCTGGGGCGGGTGCAAAATGCACTTCGCAAAACGACCTTGATAGGAAGTAAAGTATGAGAGCAAAACGCAATTTCAAAATCAAGCTACTTATATGCTGTCTGGCGGTTTTGTTGCTTGGCACATTGCTTGCCGCATGCAACAAGTACGAGCCCGATCACTATGACTATCTCGTGACGTTCTGTTACAATTTGGGAGGCAATATAAGCGGCAACGCTCCCGACGTATACCTCGGCGTACTCGATCCCGAAAAAGACGGCGCGCTTGTGGGCATACGTCCCGGGTACAACTCCTCCTCATTCAGCGAGGCGTCGATAGCTGGCTATTATCTCGATGGTTGGTACGAAGCCAAGCTCGTAAACAATGAGATCGTAAAGGACGCGGACGGCAGAGTTGTGCTTGAGGACACACCGTTCGATTTTGAGCACCAAAGGATTGACAAGGATACTACGCTGTACGCGAAACTTGTCAAGAGCCCGAGAATGTTGTTTGTGGACGCCGACACGGATGAGACCGTCAGCGAGCTGGACGGCAAGAGACCGGGTGAGAAAAGATCGCGTCCGACAGGCTCATTTGTTCCGCAAAAGACGTTGGACGGAGAGCCGTATACGTTTATGGGCGAGTACTATGAGGACAAGGAGTGCACAATACCTTTCCAATTTCCGTACACATTCAAAGACTATGACGTCAAAGTCTACTGCAAATTTATAAAGGGCGAGTGGGCGATCGTATCAAGCGTGGGAAGTTTCAACTCCGCCGTCGGCAACGGACAGAATATCTATCTGATGGACGACATTGATTTCAGCGGGCAGATATTCTCTTCGGAAATCTACAATGGCGAGCTCAACGGAAACGGGCACACAATAAGCGGCATATCGCTGAGCTATGTCGATAGCCGCGCAATCACAACGAAAACTCCACGTCAAGTCGGGATCTTCCAGATCTTGATGGGCAGGGCGTATGTGCACGACGTAAAATTTGAGGGCGTGACGATCGACGTCGAGGTCAAGAAACTTTCGGACAAAGAGGGTGTGGAAACATTCCAGAATGTCCGCATAGGCGTGCTCGCCGCGGAAGCGAGAGAGGGCGCAAGAGTGGAAAACGTGACGGTCGCGGGCACTCTCACCTGCAATGAATATGCATATAAGTGCGTGGAAGGCAATGCCATTGACGTTCACCCGTTCATACCGAGGCTTACGGACGCAAATTTAGAAAAGATCGTCAACTGTGATTACAGTGGCGTAAAATTGATATATCTTTCTTGAAAAAGAAGTAAGGAGGCAGCAATATGAAGAATGCAAAGAGATGGCTCGCTGTGTTTTTGGTCGCAACGCTCGTAGTTGCATTTGTCGTTGGACTTGCGGCATGCGATCCGAAGGGCGGCAATTATGACAATGAAAAAGACGCTTTTGCAATGAGCATTCAAAATCCGGACGGAGTTTTCAACCCGTTCTTCTCAACATCCGCATACGACAGTAGCATTATTTCGCTGACGCAGATAAGCATGTTGAATACGGACAAAGTAGGCAACCTTATCGCCGGGCTCGATCAGCCCACCGTCGCGCTTGCGTTTGACATCGACTATACGGATGAGAAGGGGAATCAAATCTCGGAGACGGAAGCCGCCGATCACGGCTACACGGATTATAGGTTGCTCATAAAGAACGGCATCAAGTTCTCGGACGGCACACCCCTCACGATAAAGGACGTGCTGTTCAACCTGTATGTCTATCTCGATCCCGTGTTTACGGGCTCCGCGACTATCTACTCTACAGACATCGTCGGCCTCAACGCATACAGAACGCAGGATGTGAATGCAAGCGAGGCAACCAATCAGGGTTTCGACGAAGCATTTACCTCATCCGCAAACATCGCTCTCAAGGAGCTGAACGCTTGGGTCAAAGTTTATGCGAGCGGCGTAAGCGATAAGATGACCGACCTGAACGACGGATGGTTCAGCGACGGTGAGGCACATAAAAATCCGTATCCTTGGACAGGCAACACTGAATTTACTTCTAAAAGAGCGGGGTATGTCGGCAACATTCAAGTAACATATCAGCAAATGCGCGACAAGGTCAACCACATTGCGTCCCTCTATTATGACGAATTGCTTGCCGACTGGAACGGCATAAACATGGATGACTACAGGAGGAAGAAGGAGCAAGGTCCGGACTACGATACGAAATTTACGGAGACGTGGCAGGTGTTTGCGCTCAACGATATGATGGATGACACAATCGTTATGCGTATGAACGGAGATGATAACGACGAAGGCGGCTTTCAAAAGACGCCTTCCGGCGGCGATTATATCCTCCATGAAGGCAGAGCGCAAGCGAAGTATAATGAGGTCGTCAATGCGTATAAGGAAGATAAGAATATCGATGTCAATGCTTTGAGCGGCCAAGCAAAGGAAGACGCCATCCGCGACGCTTTTATTTGGTCTCAGTTCACGTCGGTGTTCGGATACAGCGCGGTAAGGACCGTTGACCAAGGAACAGGCATTGCGTCATACCAGGTCACAGTGCCCGATATGAGCGCGTCAAGCTTTGAACAGGTCGTAAATTATTGGGGCACGTCCGCAAAAGTTTTCGATGAGTTGATCGCAGAAGCAAAGACTTCGTATTTCGGGAAAAGCACCCTTGCTGTCCCCAACATTTCGGGCATAAGCGTTGAGAAGGTCGACTCCTTCACGGGCAAACAAACTGCCGCTCCGGGGGCTCCCGACGTGACAATAAGAGGCGCACACGATGTGCTCCACATACGCATCAACAAGGTAGACCCCAAAGCGCTCATGAACTTTGCTTTCACGGTCGCGCCTATGCATTATTATTCCAATCCTTCCGATTCCGATATTACCAAGAACACACAGTTCGAGGACCAAGTCAAACTTTTCAATGACGACTGGGCAAAGTGGGAAGCTGCAGGCGCGAATCCCGAGGATTTCAATACCGATGTCAATCACTTCGGCGTCAAATACGGCGACTCGAACTTTATGAATGACGTTGTCAACGCACCAAGCAAGATCGTCAAGCCTCTCGGCGCGGGCGCCTATCAGGCGAGCAATGACGCGGGAGAGCAAGACTTCTACAAAGTCACAGGCGGCGGCAGCACGGGATTCTTTGACAACAACATAATATTCTACACCCGCAACAGCAATTTCTGGACGGTGGGCGCGGACGGAGGCTCTCAAGAGAGCTCTAAATTGCAAAATGCAAAGATAAAGACCGTCGTCTACAAAGTCGTTGCCTCAGACCAGGTCATCAATTCTCTTGTCAGCCGCGAGATACACTTCGGCGATCCCAGCGCAACGCAAAAGAATGTGGAAGAACTTATAAATGCGGGGCTCAACGTCGTCAGAACATTGACTTCGGGCTATGGCTATATCGGCATAAATCCCCGCTACGTCCCCGAGCATCAAGTGCGCCAAGCCATTATGAAGGCCATGGACATACAGACTGATATGATCAGCGGCTACTATGAGGGCGGATTTGCGGAGCGTATTTACAGACCTATGTCAAAGGCAAGCTGGGCATATCCTAAGGACGCAGAGGAGATGTATACTTACGACGCAACGGGTGAAGAAATAGAAAAGTTGGTGAGAGAAGCGGGATATGAGAAGAACAGCGCGGGACTGTTTGAGAAGAGCGGCAAGACGTTGGACATCAAGTTCACGATCGCAGGCAGCTCGGTAGATCACCCCGCATACAACTGTTTCTTAGACGCTCAAAAGCTCCTCAATGCGCATGGATTCAATGTGCAAGTCGTGACTTCCGCGCAAGCGCTATCCGACCTCTCCGCAGGTAAACTTGCAGTGTGGGCGGCAGCATGGAGCAGCGCGATAGACCCCGATATGTATCAGATCTATCACGTCAACTCGCAGGCAAGCTCCACGAGCAACTGGGGTTACAAGCAGATCAAAGCGAATCCATCAGATTATAATTATGAATACCAAATCATTAACGGAGAAACCAAATATGGAAAATCGCTGAGCGCTCTCATTGATGAGGCGCGTGAGACAAACGATCAAGCTACGCGTACGGAGCTTTATGCACAGTGCCTTGACCTCGTCATGGATCTCGCAGTCGAACTCCCCACATACCAGCGTTATGACATCGCTGTGTACGACAAGAATATCATAGACGTAAACTCCTTGCCCAAACACACCCCGGGAAAGAACGTCAACGACGCTGATCATAGCGACATCGGTCCGTACTATGGACTGCTCTCCCGCATCTGGGAAGTGAGTTTCGCCTAAAATAATTTGCAACATCCCGATATCGGGATATCCTGAAACGTCTGCCGGAGCGATAAGTTTCGGCAGGCGCGTAAAAAGGAAGGACTTTTTATGGAAACAATAAAGTACATCATCAAGCGACTGCTGCTGTCGCTCTTGATACTATTCGGCGTTTCGATAATCATCTACGGGCTTGCCCGTATGATGCCCACCGACTTTGTCGATCAACAGTTTCAAGGCGCGATCTCGCAGGGTACGATGAAGCAGGAGGACCTTGACCGCATCAAGGAGCTGTACGGACTCAATATGCCCGACGCATATCTCGAGTTCACTCCGCAAGAGGGCAAGTTCAGCGGTCAAAAATATGTCCGCAACACCAAGGAAGTCATCTATCAAGATGATGTCCTGTTGGGCGGCATCTCATATGCGGAGTGGTACACCGGCAGTTATGAAGGAAGCGGCGACAATCTCGTCAAATTCAGCGCGCCGAATGAGATCCGATTCAAGACCGATGCGGGCGCGACTGTCTCCTGCACGCTCAGCTCAAAAAATTTGTATGTCAGCATAGTAGAGGGAAGAGACAGCGATATCAAAACCGGATCTTATCGACTCTTGAACAGCAGCGACGAAGCAAGACTTGAGACTTCCTGGTTTGCCGAGGACGACACTACGGACTATACGCTCAAATTCGACAGAGGAGTAGTCACCTATACGAAGGCTGTCGAAAACGGAGAGGCGGCGGCGCCTAAGGAATATCATTATACATATCGCGGCAAGATCGAGTTTGGCAAAGCCAAGCCGCAAGTAGTCGAAGCTGAGGAAGAGGGAGGAGAGATCAAATTCAATGATGGTTTTGAACGCGATGAGGACGGCGACGGCATCTACGAGATCGACTATGCCCAATATTCACTTGATGAGAACGGACATCTCGTGCTCGACCGCGCTAATGCGCGTAATATAACCGTAACGACGAGCAAAGCGACTTTCACTGTCGCCGTCAAATATCGCCTTGCGTCATTCTGGGACAAGGCGGGCAGCGTGCTCAAAAGCTACTTCCAGTGGTTGGGCAATATGCTCAAGGGCGACCTCGGCACTTCCTTCAAGTACAAGAGACCCGTCGCGGACGTCATCCTCGACAATATGGGCATCTCTTTCGCGATCGCCTTTATTGCGACGATACTGCAATTTCTCATCGCTATACCGCTCGGCATTAAGGCGGCTGTCAATCAGTACGGCGTTATCGACTACACCGTCACGATATTTACGATGATAGGCATAAGCTTGCCGACATTCTTCCTCGGCGCTCTGTTTATAAGAGTGTTTGCGGTCGGCCTAGGCTGGTTTGAAGTCGGCGGCTTGATGTCCGCGTCGCTCGCAGGCTCGGGCGCAAGCTGGTTCGTGAGGCTCGGCGATATTTTGTGGCATATGATCATGCCTATGGCGGTGCTCGTCATCCTCTCGATCGGCGGTCTTATGCGCTATACTAGGACGAACACCCTCGAGGCGCTCAACGCCGACTATGTGCGTACCGCAAGGGCGAAAGGCTTGAGCGAAAAGACCGTCATCTATAAACACGCCTTCCGCAACACGCTCGTCCCGCTTGTCACTCTGCTCGCGGGTACTCTGCCAAGCTTGTTCGGCGGCGCTATGATAACCGAGACCGTCTTTGCCATACCCGGCATAGGCAAGCTCGCATATGACGCGCTCGTCGTCGCGGACGTGCCGTTTATTATGGGCTACAACATGTTCCTCGCCGTCATGACGGTTTTGGGCACGTTGCTCAGCGACTTGATGTACGCTGTCGTAGACCCGCGCGTCAAGATAGGAAAGTAGGAGGGCGCTATGGACAAAGATTTTGAAAAAGATAGGATTTTAAACGCCTCCGCTTCCGAAAATTCTCGCGAAATGGACGCAGTCGAGGTGCAGAATACCTCGGATATCATCGTAGTGGGCAACGACAGTTCTTCCACGGGGATAAAGGTGGGAGAATTTGGCGAGATGAGCGATGCGGCGCTCGCAGAGCAAAGCGAACAGCTCGCTCCCGTCGCGCTGAATATGGACGACATCCTCTCGGACGCGGCAAGTCAGCCCTACGTCGAGGACGCGGCGGCGGAGTCCATCGAGGAGATCACCACGAGGACGCTTAGCCCCGGGCGTATCGTCGCAAAGCGTTTCTTCCGCTCTAAACTGTCCATCACGGGACTTGTTATACTCGTCATTCTGTTTGCATTCTCATTCTTGGGCCCCCTTTTCAAGGACGTGTGTCCCTTCATCTGGGGCGAGCAGGAAAAAGCGGATCTTTCCAACTCCGTGACATACACCTATACGAACGAGGTCAATATCACGAAAGATGACGGCAATGCTTATTCCGTCTTTGACGAAAATAGCGATAATAACACCGTCTACATAGTCACGTATTCCACCCAGACCAACTACCTCCCGCCTTCTAAGACGCACCTGTTCGGCACGGACGACAAGGGCTTTGACGTGTTCTCGAGGCTGATGTACGGCGGCAGGATATCGCTTACGATAGGTTTCGTCGTCATAATTCTGGAGACCTTCCTAGGCGTGTTGCTGGGCGGCATATCCGGCTACTTCGGCAAGTGGGTGGACCAGGTCATAATGCGTATTGTCGATATCTTCAACTGTGTGCCTACCATGCCTATGTTGATGATAGTCGGCGTCGCGCTTGAGGGCCTCAACCTCTACGGCGTCGAAAGACTGTACATAATGATGGCAATGATGACCCTCTTCGGCTGGGCGGGCACCGCAAGGCTTGTCCGCGGACAGATCCTGTCCCTCAGAGAGCAGGACTTCATGCTCAGCGCGGAAGCGAGCGGCTTGACCGTGGGCAGGAAAATCTTCAAACACCTCATTCCAAACGTCATTCCGCAGCTCATTGTATCAATGACGCTGGGACTCGGCGGCATCATACTGACGGAGGCGACCCTCGGCTATTTGGGTATAGGTCTTCCCACACAGTACGCGACCTGGGGCAATATGATCAACGCCGCGACAAACAATATGGTGCTTACAAATTATCCTAACCTGTGGATAACCCCCGGCGTTCTCATAGTGCTCGCGGTGCTCGGATTCAACTTCGTCGGCGACGGCTTGAGAGACGCTTTCGACCCCAAGGCGAGGAGGTAAATTATGGCAGAAGAGAAAAACAAGCATTATATTACCGCCAAGGAGTCGCGCGAGATAGCAAAGAACAATGCGCGCACTATAAAAGAGCTGCAAAAAAAGCGCGCCTCGTATAAGCACGAGGACTACGTCACCGAGATGCGCGATCCCAAAAACATCGTGGAGTTCGACGACCTGCACACCTACTTCTTCACGGACAACGGCACCGTCAAAGCGGTCAACGGCGTGTCTTTCGACATTCCGCAGGGCTCTACGGTGGGCGTCGTGGGCGAGTCGGGCTGCGGCAAATCCGTGACAAGCCTTTCCCTTATGCAGCTCGTGCAAGGTCCTATGGGACAGATCGTTGAGGGCAGCATACGTTTCCGCTCCACGGTGCGTACTCCCGTTGGCAAGGAGCCCGTTTTTGAGGAGATAATAGACAGCGACGGCAACGTCGTCAAGGACGCCGACGGCAACCCTATAATGAGGCAGGCGCGTCACGGCAAGGGCAAGCTCAAATTCACGACGGAGAAGATCCCCGCCGAGGAAGAGGTGCTCGACGAAGAGGGAAAGCCCGTGCTTGACGAGGACGGCAATCCCAAAATGCGCCCCATACTCGACAAAAAGGGCAACCCCACATATAAAAAGATCAAAAAACCCGTGCTCATACCCGCGCTGGACAACGACGGGCATGAGATATTGAAGGAGGACGGCACTCCCGTCCTCGAACAGGCGTATCAGAAGGCGGGCAAGCTGAGAGAGCGCACCGTCTTTGACGAGCACGAGGAAGTTTTTGACGTCGCAAAGATGCCCGCAAAGGATATGTACAACATCCGCGGCAGGGAGATAGCGATGATCTTCCAGGAGCCTATGACAAGTCTGAATCCCGTCTTTACGATAGGCTATCAGCTTGACGAGGTCACGCTGCTGCACGTCAACGGCGCGGACAAAGAGGACGCAAAAAAACGCAGCCTCGAGATGCTCAATCTTGTCGGCATAGCGATGCCGGAGCACGTTTACAAGTCCTATCCGCACCAACTTTCGGGCGGTATGCGCCAGCGCGTTATGATCGCTATGGCGCTGTGCTGCAACCCAAAACTCATCATCGCGGACGAGCCTACGACTGCGCTAGACGTCACAATACAGGCGCAGATACTCGACCTTTTGAGGGACGTCAAGGACAAGATAAGCGGCAGTATAATGCTCATCACGCACGACCTCGGCGTCATCGCGGAGATGGTGGACTACGTCGTCGTCATGTACGCGGGCAGAGTCGTGGAAAAGGGCACTGTGCGCGAGATATTCAAGACTCCGCTCCACCCCTACACGATAGGGCTACAACAGAGCAAGCCCGTCGTCGGCAAGGAAGTGGACAGGCTGTACAGCATCCCCGGCAACGTCCCCAACCCCATAAATATGCCGTCTACCTGCTATTTCAAGGACAGATGCAATATGAAGTGCGCCGCTTGCAACGAGCCCTATCCCGAAATGGTGCAGGTGTCGCCTACACACTTTGTGGCTTGCCACCGCTATAAAGATATTCTCAAGGAGCATGAAAATGAAGAAGCCGATGAATGAAATCAATACCGATGAAAACGCCCTCGGCGTAGTCGATCAGCCCTCTCAACTTGCTCCCGAGGAGCAAACGCAAGAGGTAAGCGAGGCACAAGTTGCTGCCATTTTGGGCAAGCCCGCTCCCGCAAAGAAAAAGGCAAAGAAAACGACTGCTAAGTCGGAGCCTAAACTCGAAGAAGTCACTCCGGAGGCGGCTGAGGAGCAGACAACTCCGGAGGCGCCCGCAGAGGCACCCGCAAATGAGCCTTTGTCGAATACAGAGGCTAAGAGCGAAGATACGGCGGAGACAAAGTCGGAAGGCCCCGAGGGAGCCGCAGACAATGGCGAAGAGCACGCGCAGGTGGTACAGCTTGACAGCGCGCACGAGGAGGCTCCCGAGGACGATACGCCCCTGCTTAAGGTCGTGAACCTCAAGGAGTGGTTCCCCATAAAGACTTCCATTGACAAGCGCAAAAATGTCTACCTTAAAGCGGTGGACGGCGTTTCGTTTGAGCTTAGACAGGGCAAGACGATCGGCATAGTTGGCGAGTCGGGCTGCGGCAAGACGACTTTGGGACGTACGATCTTGCGACTATATCAGCCTACGGACGGCGAGATCATCTTCGAGGGCAAGCATATCGAGAAGTTGAAGGGCGAGGCGCTCAGGCGTATGCGTCCGCATTTCCAAATGATATTCCAGGACCCGTATGCGTCGCTCTCTCCCAGGCTCACCGTCGGAGAGATAGTCGGCGAGGCGGTCAAGACGCACAAGATCGTGCCTAAGGAGCAATACAAGGACTATGTCGTGGATATTATGCTCAAGTGCGGTCTGCAACCCCACTACTTCGAGCGTTATCCGCATGAGTTTTCGGGCGGACAGAGACAGCGTATCTGCATCGCGAAGGCGCTCGCGCTCAAGCCCAAACTCGTCATCTGCGACGAGCCCGTCAGCGCGCTCGACGTATCCATTCAAGCGCAGGTCATAAACCTGTTCAAGGATTTGCAGGAGTCGGACAACCTCGCGTACATCTTCATCTCGCACGACCTATCCGTTGTCGAGCATATCTCGGACGAAGTTGGCGTCATGTACCTCGGCAATATGGTGGAGTTCGGCTCCAAAAAGGATCTGTTCTCCAACCCGATGCACCCCTATACGCAGGCGCTGTTCTCGGCGGTCCCCATCCCCGACCCCGATACAAAGATAAAGCGTATAATTTTGCAAGGCGACATCCCGTCCCCCGCAAACCCGCCAAAGGGCTGCAAATTTCACACCCGCTGCAGCAAGTGTATGGACATCTGCTCCGAGGTGGAGCCGAAATTCAAGGATTACGGCGACGGCCACTTTGTAGCTTGCCACCTCTATCCGCAGGATTGAACTTGAAAACGCAAACAAAAAAATGTCCGACTTTTCGGACATTTTTTATACCCCATAAAATCGCGGAATGATTTTTTTGGGGGGGGGTGAGGACAAGCCCTCAATGCGTACGTTAGTATATCCCGATCGCTCCGCGGGGTGGCTCGGACACGGCAAATTTCGTGTATAAGTACTCTCAAACAAAGTATTCGTTAAACGCTCGGACGAGGGGATTCCTCGACGCCATACCCCACAAAATCACTGCGTAATTTTGCGGGGACCCCATGTCGCTCGGACGAAGGTAACGTTAATCACTCGGACAAAGCGTCCGTCACTATCAAGCTCTCACGCAGGAGTTTTGACACTTGCATACAATCAAAAACGCGCGAACTAGCAACGAAAAGTTGCGACGTTCGCGCGTTTTTAGCTTGGGATTGCAAAGGGCAATAAAAAAGCGGGCGTAAGCCCGCATAACCAAGCGCAAAAAAAATAGCGAGCCATGAGCATTTTGTCTGCTAAGGCTCGCTTCCTGTCAAATGCAGAATGGTGATGCGTTAATTTTATTTATTATTAACGAAATGTTTGTCCGAGCTATATCGGGGTCCCCGCAAAATTACGAAGTGATTTTGTGGGGCAAGTAAGCGGCGGACGGTTTTAATGATGATGTTACTTGAGGTTTTCTTTGAGGGTGTCGAGTTCTTTGCGCAGCTCTTTGGGGAGCTTATCGCCGAACTTCTTGTAGAACTCCTCGATACCTTCTGCGTCCTCTCTCCACAGCTGCTTGTCCACTGTGAGCAGGTTTGCGATGTCTGCCTGAGTCATATCGAGGCCGTTGATGTTGATGTCCGCGGGATCGGGGACGTAGCCTATGGGAGTCTCGATCGCCTTTGCCGTGCCCTCGCAGCGACGGATGATCCAATCAAGCACGCGCATATTGTCGCCGAATCCCGGCCACAGGAAGTGACCCTCGTCGTCCGTGCGGAACCAGTTGACGTTGAAGATCTTGGGCTGATGAGCTACCTTCTTGCCCATCTCTATCCAGTGCGCGAAGTAGTCCGCCATATGATAGCCGCAGAAGGGGAGCATCGCCATAGGATCGCGGCGCACTACGCCGACTGCGCCGGACGCGGCGGCTGTGGTCTCGGACGCCATGATGGAGCCGACGAATACGCCGTGGTTCCAATCTCTTGCCTCGTATACGAGCGGAGCCGTCTTTGCGCGGCGGCCGCCGAAGATGATAGCGTCAAGAGGCACGCCCTCGGGATTTTCAAACTGGTCGGAGAGGCAGGGGCAGTTGATGGTTGGCGCGGTGAAACGGGAGTTCGGATGCGCGCCCTTTATGCCTTGAGCCTGTTGCTCCTCGCCCCAGGGCTGTCCTTGCCAGTCGATAGCCTTTTTCGGGGGATTCTTGTCGAGGCCTTCCCACCATACGGTGTTGTTCTCGAGGTTGTGGCATACGTTTGTGAATATGGTGTTCTTCCTTGTGGAAGCGAGCGCGTTGGGATTGGACTTGCTGTTCGTGCCGGGAGCGACGCCGAAGAATCCGTTTTCGGGGTTGATGGCGTACAGTCTGCCGTCTTTGCCTATCCTTATCCACGCAATATCGTCGCCGACGGTGTGGATCTTATAGCCCTTTTTCGCAAACTCTTCGGGAGGAATGAGCATTGCGAGGTTGGTCTTGCCGCATGCGGACGGGAATGCCGCCGCGATATATTTTGTCTCGCCGTTTGGCTTTTCGAGGCCGAGGATGAGCATATGCTCCGCCATCCAGCCCTCATGCCAGCCTTGGTAGGAGGCTATGCGCAGAGCGAAACACTTCTTGCCGAGAAGGACGTTTCCGCCGTATGCCGAGTTGACGGACATTATGGTGTTGTCCTCGGGGAATTGGCAGATGTAGCGCTTTTCGGGATCGACGTCCGCCTTGGAGTGCAAACCGCGCACAAAATCGTCGCTTGTGCCGAGCTGGTCGAGGACTTTTTGACCTACGCGGGTCATTATCGCCATGTTCAGCACGACGTAGATGGAGTCCGTAAGCTCGATGCCTATCTTTGAGAAAGGCGAACCTACCGCGCCCATGGAGTAGGGGATGACATACATTGTGCGTCCCTTCATAGCGCCGCGATAGATGTCGCGTAAGATCTTGTACGCCTCGTCCTTCTGGATCCAGTTGTTGGTTGGACCCGCCGTCTCCTGCTTTTCGGTGCAGATGAAGGTTCGGCCCTCGACGCGCGCAACGTCGTTGGGAAGAGTGCGGTGCAGATAGCATCCGGGCAGAAGTTTCTCATTGAGCTTGATCATCTCGCCTGTAGCGACTGCCTCGGCGCGCAGAGCCTCGAGTTGCTCCTCGCTGCCGTCGATAAGCACAACTTTGTCGGGCTGACACAGCTCAACGCTGTCTTGCACAAAACTTTCGACGCCTTTGCTTTTAAATTTCATTTTTAGATCCTCCTAAAAAATTACATCATTTTTGAAAGGTTCGGGATAATATACGATGTTTTTGTCATAAAGCCGTTGGTGCGAATATACACAGTATATTTTTATTTCTCAAACCTGAAAAATGATACAATAAAATGTCCCCTCTTGTCAATAGAAATAAAAAATGATTGCGCATAATCGAATATAAAGAAAATTTAATGCGAGGGGACAGCAAACAGTGAGGGAGGACGGATTTATTGTACTTGCAATTTTTTTTGTTATGTTGTATAATATCTTGAAAAGCGGAGGTCTAAGCTATGAAGGTCGGAATCGGATGCGATCACGGCGGGTATGTGCTCAAGGCGCGCGTCAAAAAGACGCTTGAAGAGTTGGGCGCGGAAGTCGTGGATTTTGGGACAAACAGCGCGGACGTTTCGGTGGATTATCCCGAGTACGGGCTCAAGGTAGGCAAGGCGGTCGCGTCGGGCGAGTGCGATCTTGGGGTCGTGATGTGCGGCACGGGCATAGGCATCTCCATTGCGGCGAACAAGGTGAAGGGCGTACGCGCCGCCGTCGTGACGAACACCTATATGGCGAAGCTCACCAAAAATCACAACGACGCAAACGTTATCGCGCTCGGCGGCAGGGTGATAAGCGAGGACGAGGCGGAGGATATCGTGAGGACATGGTACACCGCCGAATACGAGGGAGGCAGACATCAGAGGCGCCTTGACATCATATCTAAGATAGAGGACGAAAATTTCAAATGAAAGAGAGTATCATCGACGATGTAATGAAGGACGTTCGCTCATCCGAAGAGAATGCGGATATCGTCATCGAGCAAGCCAAGCAGCAGGCGAAGGAAAGCGTCCTTGCCGCGGAGGCTGAGGCTGACAAGATGAGGGCGGAAAACAAGCAACGGCTCAAGGATTTGAGGCGCCAGGCGCAACTTGACGCGGCGGGACGCGCCGCAGAAAGACGGGACGCGCTCATGAAGAAGGGGGAAAACGCAGCCAAGGAACTTGTGGACAACAAGAACTCCGCGGTCGAGGAGGCGGCGGACTTCGTCGTGGAAAAGCTCCTGTCGCAGTATCAATATAAAAATTAGATTGATTATATATTAGAACAGTAATTTATGATCGTTGAAATGAAAAAGCTCGTGCTCATCGGGCACAGCGAGTACAAGGATAAACTTCTCAAGGCGATACACCGCTTGAGATGTGTGGAGACCTGCAGGACGAGGGACGTCGAGGACACCGTCCGTACGGGTCCGTCCGCGAACGTGGATAGGTTCAGAGTGGACCTGTCCCGCATAGATTTTGCATTTTCCTTTTTAAAAGATCAAAAAAAGAAGGCGGAAGTCATCGCCAAGCGCACCGAGAAGGCGGAACAGCCCTTTATCAACACGCCCATCAAGGCTCCGTCCGTAAAGCAGATAGTCAGAATGTCCTTTGACGACTTCGACGCGATAGCGGACAAGCAGGATGAGCTTATGGCTAACGTCGCCGACCTCGAGGAGATCTCGAGCCGTCAGCGCGAGATAGAGCAAGAGAAGGCGCAGGCGGCGCAGGAGGCGGATGAGCACGCCGTATACAAATTTTTGAAGAGCGCGTACGACGACTATAAGGACAGTTCGCGCACATTCATCAAGATAGGTTGCGTGCCTTCGCAGCGCGCGGGAGAGCTTGCCGCTTACGCCGAGGCGCAGCCGCTTATTGACATACAATTGCCCGACATTGGCAAAGTGCAGGCGTTTGCGCTCATCGCGGACAACAGCATACGCGACGAAGTTGAAAAGAAATTGCAGGAACTTGACTATTCGCCCCTTCAATTTTCGGGGGACAAGTCGCCGCTGCAACGCATAGAGGAGCTCAAAGCAGAGCTCGCGGAGCTGGAGCTCGAATATGAGGAGCTCATCACGCGCGCTCTCGTCAAGGAGATGTACATCGCGGACTTCAAGACGCTGTACGACTACTATCAAGTGATGATAGAGCGCGATAAGGCGCTGAGCGGATTTGCAAATTCGGGCACCTGTTTCGTCATGGAGGCGTGGCTCCCCGCAAAGGACGAGGAGAGGGTGAAGGCGGCCATAGACGGCGTTTCGGACGCATTCGCGTATGAATTCTGCATGCCCGAAGAGGACGAAGTCGTGCCTACCTACGTCAAGAATAATCCTATCGTCACGCCGTATCAGGACATCACAAACATGTACAGCGCGCCGAAGTACGGATCCGACCTCGATCCAAACCCCGTCATGTCCTTCTTCTATTTCTTGCTTTTCGGCATGATGCTTGCGGACGCGGCGTACGGGCTTATACTCGCCATCGGCGGGCTCGTCACGTATTTCATCAAAAAACCCGTCCCGGGCAAGGGCAGACTGCTGCTCATCATCGGCATGGGCGGTATTTCAACTATTATTTGGGGCGCGATATTCGGCGGCTGGTTCGGGCTGGATATTTCGGGGACTTTCCTCGAAAAGCTGCAACTCGTCAAACCTCTCGAGGGCAACGGGCCGCTCATCTTGCTTGTGATATCCTTCGCGCTCGGTTTTATACACATCGTCGTCGGCATGCTTTTGAACGCGATAAACCTCATTCGCAAAAAACGTCCCATGGACGCGTTTGCAGAGGTAGGCACCTGGTATCTCATCTTTACGGGCATCATTTTGCTTGCGGTAGGCTTGCTTTTCCTCAAAAATATCCCCGCGATAAAGTACGTAGGCATAGCGTTTGCGGCGCTGGGCGCCATACTTATTCCCGTATGCAATATGCGCGGCAAGCAGGGCGCGAAAAAAGTCATGGGCTTTTTCGGCGGCTTTGGCAAGCTGTACGACGGCGTGAATATCTTGTCGGATATTCTGAGCTACGCAAGGTTGTTCGGCCTCGGGCTGAGCGGCAGCGTGGTTGCGCTTGTCGTCAATCAGATATGTCAAGTTGTGCTGGGATTCTTCCCGCAAGGCTCCGCGCTCATCGCGATAGGCTATATCATTTGCGTGCCTATATTCCTCGTGGGACACATCTTCAATATCGCAATATCCACCCTCGGCGCGTACGTGCACAATTGCAGGTTGCAGTACATCGAGTTTTACGGCAAATTCTATGAGGGCGGCGGACACGTATTCATGCCTTACGGCACGAATATGAAATATACTTATCTCGAACATTACGACTCTCCCGCCGACGCGGATCTCGCGCTCGGGACAGGGACTGTCGCAAACGAATAAAAATACACTTATCTCGAAATGAGGAGGTAACAACATGAACATCGGCACATTTATTGCCATTCTCGGCGCCGTAGTCGCGGCTGCCATGGCGGGCATCGGCTCCGCGATAGGCGTGGGAGTCGCAGGTAAGGCGGCGGCGGGCGTCACAAGCGAGGACCCCGATAAGTTTTCTAAATGCCTCGTGCTCCAGCTGCTCCCCGGCACACAGGGTATATACGGCTTGCTTGTCGCGTTCCTCGTGTTTGTCAAGATACAGCTTTTCGGAAACGTTATGGCACTCACTTTGGGCGAGGGCCTCTCGCTGTTTGCGGCTTGCCTTCCCATGGCTATCGTCGGTTTCTTGAGCGCGCTGTATCAGTCCAAGGTGGCTGTGAGCGGCATTTCAATGGTCGCAAAGCGTCCCGAGGAGAGCGGTAAGGCTATCATCCTCACGGTCATGGTCGAGACATACGCGGTGCTCGCGCTGCTCGTATCATTGCTCGGCGTCATGATGCCTACGGTCACGGGCGTCCCCGCATAAGCTATGAGCAAGGAAGCTATAATCAAAAAAATAGAGGACGACGCGGCGGCGAAAGCGGCGAAAATAACGTCCGAGGGCGAGGAAAAAGCGAATGGCATCCTCGACGCCGCAAAAAAGGAGTGCGAACAGCAACTCGTGGCGGCGCGCGCGGAGATAGAGCGTACTACGGAAGAGACGCTCTCGCGCTCGCGCACCGTGGCGGAGCTCGACGCAAAGAGGCTCCTTCTCGACGCAAAGCTCAAGATACTCGATCGCGTGTTTGCGCGCGCCCTCGAAAAACTTGTCGCCCTTGACGATGCCTCAATGCGCGAACTGCTTTTCGGTATGCTTGCATACGCGGAAAACGGCGACGAGGTGATACTCAACGAGCGCGGCAGGGCGTTGATAAGCGCAAAGGACCTCAAAGCGTACGCGCAGGAGCGCGGCGTTTCCCTCAAACTGTCCAAAGAAGTCGGCAGTTTCGAGGGCGGCTTGGTGCTAAGGCAGGGCGGCATAGACAAAAACCTCACCTTCGCGTCAGAACTTGCCATACTTCGCGACAGCGAGGAAGCGGGGATAGCAAAGCAGATTTTCGGTTGATATGTCAGAGAAATTCGTATATGAAAACGCGAGGATAAAATCCCTCGAGGTCAAGTTGCTCACAAGGCAGTCGATACAGCGGCTCATAGACTGCGCCTCGCAGGAGGCGGCTTTCAAGACGCTGACCGACATGGGTCTCGGCGTGGGCTCGGGCGCTACGACGGGGGACTTCGACGCGCTGTTTGCCTTCGAGGAGGCAAAAAACGTCGCGCTCATCAAGGAGTTCAACGTGGACGGCGCGCTTGACGCCTTGCTTTTGACATACGATTTTCTCAATTTGAAGTTAATACTGAAGGCGCAAGCTATGGGGAAGGGCGCGACTGAGAGCGGTCTTGTGGGCTTGAAGAGCTTTGAGGAGCTGACGGAAATGACGTCCTTGCCCGACGAGAAACTTACGGGCGAGATAGGCGGCGCGATAAAGGACGTGCGCGCGCTTTCCGCAAGCGGCAAAGCGAGTCCGCGCGCGATAGATATTGCGGTGGACAGGCGCATGTTCAAGGCGGCGAAGGCGGCGGCAAGGGACAAGATATTAAAGCAATATTTTGTCCTTAAGATAGGCGGGATAAATCTTCTGTCCCTGCTCAGAGCAAAAAAGCTGGGGCTTGACGCGGCGTTTTTCGCGGAGGGCTACATCGATGGCGGCTCCCCCGACGTAAAGGAAGTTTTCGATTTGCCGGGCGACGCCATCCTCGACGCGGTGAAGGGCAGCGAATTTTACGAGCCTTTCAAAAAGGCGTTCGAGAGTTTGGACGTCATAGCTTTCGAGGTCGCCGTGGACAATATTTTACTGTCAAAAGTGAGAGCGGAGCGGGACGATATGTTCTCTCCCGCGCCCATTTTGAGCTACTGTCTGCAAAAACAGACGGAGCTCAAGGCGGCGAAACTCATCGTAGCGGGGATAAGAAACGGCGTAGATCCCGCCGTTATAAAGGAGAGACTGAGAGATGTCAATGCGTGAGGGTTCGATAGCGGTAGTAGGCGACAAGGATTCCGTGCTCGCTTTCAAGGCGCTCGGCGTGGACGTCTACCCCGTGGACAACGAAGAAGAGGCAAAGGAGAGAGTGCATATGCTCGCCCGTACGCACTCCGTGATTTTTGTCACGGAGCAGGTGGCTAAGTGGGCGGCGATGTACCTCAAAAGATATTCGGCTCGGCCATATCCCGTGGTCGTGCCCATACCGTCCGCAAGCGGCAGCGCCGGGCTTGGACTTGCGGGAATAAAAGCAAATGTCGAAAAGGCGATCGGCGCAGATATCTTGTTCGACAAAGAGGACAAATAATGGAAATTGGGAAAATCGTAAAGGTTTCGGGTCCGCTTATCATCGCGGAGGGCATGGCTGAGTGTAAGATGTTCGACGTGGTGCAGGTCAGCGACAAAAAGTTGATCGGCGAGGTCATAGAGCTCAGAGGCGACAAGGCGTCCATACAGGTGTATGAAGAGACGAGCGGCCTCGGCCCCGGGGAGAATGTGTACTCCACGGGCGCGCCGCTTTCCGTCGAGCTCGGCCCCGGGCTTATCGAGGGCATCTACGACGGCATACAACGTCCGCTCACGAAGCTCAAGGAGGCGTCGGGAGACCGCATAGAGCGCGGAGTATATATCCCCGCCGTCGATCACGAGAAGTTGTGGGATTTCGTGCCTACGCTTAGCGTCGGCGACAGCGTGACAGCGGGCGCAGTGCTCGGCACCGTAAAGGAGAACGTGCTCATCTTGCACAAGATCATGGTCCCGTACGGCGTTGAAGGCACCGTAAAGGAGATAAAGAAAGGCTCGTTCACAGTGGACGATACGATAGCCACGATAGCTACGGCACATGGGGACGTCAAGGTCACCATGTTGCAAAAGTGGCCCGTGCGCCGCGGCAGGCCCTATCTTGAAAAGCTCTCCCCAAGCGCGCCTCTCGTCACGGGACAGCGCGTCATAGATACGCTTTTCCCAATCGCGAAGGGCGGCGTGGCGGCGGTCCCCGGTCCTTTTGGCAGCGGCAAGACGATAGTGCAGCATCAGCTCGCCAAGTGGGCGGACGCGGATATAATCGTATACATCGGCTGCGGCGAGCGCGGCAACGAGATGACGGACGTGCTCAACGAATTTCCGTCCCTTATCGACCCGCACAGCGGACAGCCGCTCATGAAGCGCACGGTGCTCATCGCAAACACTTCGGATATGCCCGTCGCGGCGCGCGAGGCGTCCATATACACGGGCATCACCATTGCGGAGTATTTCAGAGATATGGGCTACTCCGTCGCCATAATGGCGGACTCCACATCGCGTTGGGCGGAGGCGCTCAGAGAAATGTCCGGCCGCCTCGAGGAAATGCCCGGCGAAGAGGGCTATCCCGCATATTTGAGCTCCCGCCTTGCGGAGTTCTATGAGCGCGCGGGCGTCGTCAAAGTGCTGGGGCAGGAGGGAGTCACGGGCTCTATCACGGCGATAGGCGCGGTCTCGCCTCCCGGCGGCGACCTCTCCGAGCCCGTTTCGCAAGCGACGTTGCGCATAGTCAAGGTGTTCTGGGGCTTGAGCGCGTCGCTAGCATACAAGCGCCATTTTCCCGCGGTGGATTGGCTCACAAGCTATTCGCTTTACGCCGACAGGCTGAGCGACTGGTACGGCGACAACATAGGCGACGAGTGGATGGGGCTCAGGGCGGACCTCATGCGCATACTTCAAGAGGAGGCGCAACTTGACGAGATCGTCAGACTTGTCGGTATGGACGCGCTCTCTCCCGAAAACCGCCTCACTATGGAGACCGCGAAGTCCATACGCGAGGACTATCTGCACCAAAATGCTTTCCACGAAGTGGACACCTACGCGTCGCTTGAAAAACAGCAATATATGATGAAACTCATTCTGGAATTCGACCGTCTCGCGAAGGACGCGCTCAACAAGAATGTGGACATCGAGGATATTTTGGAGCTGCCCGTCAGAGAAAAGATAGGCAGGGCGAAATATATACCCGAAAATGAAATGTCCAAGTTTGACGACATCCTCGCCGAGATAAGCGGCAGTATGCTCGCGCTCACCGAGCAGGGAGGAGAAAACTGATGCTTAAGGAATATAACACGATTAGAGAGATCGTCGGGCCGCTCATGCTCGTGGACGGAGTAGAGGGCGTCAAGTACAACGAGCTTGTCGAGATAAGACAGGCAAACGGCGAAATAAGAAGCGGCAAAGTGCTCGAGATAGACCGCGATAAGGCGCTCGTTCAGCTTTTCGAGCCCTCGCAGGGCATCAAGATGACCACCGCGCACGCGCGCTTTTTGGGGCACGGCATAGAGCTGGGCGTAAGCGAAGATATGCTCGGCAGAGTTTTCGACGGCATGGGGCGTCCCCGCGACGGCGGCGCGCCCATAATACCCGATAAAAAACTCGACATCAACGGACAGCCCATAAATCCCGTCGCGAGAGACTACCCAAACGAATTCATCCAAACGGGCATAAGCGCGATAGACGGGCTCAATACCCTCGTCCGCGGACAGAAGTTGCCCGTGTTCTCGATGTCGGGCATGCCGCATGCGGAGCTCGCCGCGCAGATAGCGAGACAGGCTAAGGTCTTGGGCACGGATGAAAAATTCGCCGTCGTCTTTGCCGCAGTAGGCATAACGTTTGAGGAGGCGGACTTCTTCATCTCGGATTTCAGGCGCACGGGCGCGATAGAGCGCGCGGTCATGTTCATAAACCTCGCAAACGACCCCGCCGTCGAGCGTATTTCCACCCCGCGTATGGCGCTTACCGCCGCGGAGTATCTCGCCTTTGAAAAGGATATGCACGTGCTCGTCATCACGACGGACATCACGAACTACGCCGAGGCGCTTAGAGAAGTCTCCGCCGCGAGAAAGGAAGTCCCCGGCAGGCGCGGCTATCCGGGATATATGTACACCGACCTCGCAAGCCTCTATGAGCGCGCGGGCAGAATAGTGGGCAAGAAGGGCTCCATCACGCAGATACCCATTCTGACCATGCCGGAGGACGACAAGACGCACCCCATCCCCGACCTTACGGGCTACATCACCGAGGGGCAGATAATAATTTCGCGCGAGCTGTATAAGAAGGGCGTGACCCCGCCCATCGACGTTTTGCCGTCGCTGTCACGCCTTAAAGACAAGGGCATAGGCGCGGGCAAGACGCGCGAGGACCACGCCGATACGATGAACCAACTGTTCAGCGCGTACGCGCAGGGCAAAGAGGCTAAGGAGCTGAGCTCTATTTTGGGCGACGCCGCGCTCACCGAGACAGACAAGAAATTCGCAAAATTCGCGGACGAATTCGAAAAGCGCTACGTGTCGCAGGGCTTTAATGTCAACCGCTCAATAGAGGAGACGCTGGACCTCGGCTGGGATCTGCTCGCACTGCTGCCGAGGGGCGAGCTCAAGCGTATCAGGGACGCATATCTTGAGAAGTATCTCGATCCCAGACTCCAAAACAAAGAGAATTGATCTTAGAGAGTATATATGGCAAAGCTCAACGTAAATCCTACAAGAATGGAGCTCAGACGGCTCAAAAACCGCCTCAAGACCGCTGTCCGCGGGCATAAGCTGCTCAAAGACAAGTCGGATGAGATGGTGCGCCGTTTTATGCTCTATATCCGCGAGAATAAGCGGCTCCGCGAGGAGGTGGAGGGCGAACTTCAGACTTCGCTTTCCTCCTTCATGCTTGCGCGCGCCGCGTCCTCGGACGCCGTAATCGAGGAGGCTGTCGCTATGCCCGCTACAAGCGTCAAGCTGAGCGTGTCCTCAAAAAATATAATGAGCGTGGACGTCCCCGTTTTCGACATCGTTGAGGGCGAGGTGAGCGAGCTTTATCCCTACTCCTTTGCGGGCGTCACGTCGGAGCTGGACTCGTCAATAGCCTCGCTGTCAAAGCTTATGCCCAAACTGCTCAAGCTCGCCGAGGTGGAAAAGACGTGCAATATGCTCGCGGATGAGATAGAAAAAAACCGCCGCAGAGTCAACGCGCTCGAATATGTCATGATACCGCAACTCGAAGAGACGATAAAGTATATCACTATGAAGCTCGACGAGAACGAGCGCGGCGCGACTACAAGACTCATGAAGGTCAAGAGCATGCTCGAGGAGCGCAAGGACGGCGGCGACAAATAAAGTTTTGAGGATATATCGCGTATGTTAAAAAAGATAATCAACGGATTTTTCGCAGGCATGAGCATCTCCATTGGGGGTGCCGCCTTTTTGATGTGCTACACCGAGAACAAATTCGTGGGCGCGCTGCTTTTCTGCGTGGGACTGCTCAGCGTGTGCTGGTTTGGGTTTTCGCTGTACACGGGCAAGATCGGGCTCGTGATCGAAAAGCATACAAAAGAGGACATATCCGCGCTGCTTTTGGGCTTGCTCGGCAACGCAATAGCCTCCTTTGCCTGCGGATTTTTGCTCGCCTACGCCATACCGCAGATAGGCGACGTCGCGCATACCCTCGCCGAGGCAAAACTCGCGCAGGGCTATCTCAAAGGTTTCATCCGCGCCATATTCTGCGGCATCCTCATCTATGTCGCCGTGTATGTCTACAACAATAAAAAGTCCGTGCTCGGCGTCATTTTGGGCATCCCCGCCTTCATCGTCAGCGGATATGAGCACTCCATTGCGGATATGTTCTATTTCGCCGCCTCGGACATAGCCTCGTGGCAAGCCTTCGGCTACATATGGATGATCATTTTGGGCAACTCCGTCGGCGGGCTGCTCATCCCCGCGCTCCAACTTCTCGCAAACGTCACTCTCAAAAAGAACGCCGCGACCGCTCCCGCGCAGGAGTACGCCGTAGAGCCCACATCCGACCTCGCGCAAGAAACCGCCGCAGACATCACCGACGGGGCAGCAGAGGACGCGACTTCGCCCGTCGCCGAAGTCGCATGCGACGTCACGCAGGACAGCCCTGCGGACAGCAATGGAGAAGATAATTAAAACATATTGATTTTAAATTTACGACATAAAGCACGGCAAATTGCCGTGCTTTTACGTATCTCACATATTATCCTCACAAAAGACGAAGTGATTTTTGGGGTAAAGCGTCGAGGAATGCCCTTATACGAGCGAATTAACGCAACCTTTGTCCAAGCGACATCGGGGTCCCCACGAAATTACGCAGTGATTTCGTGGGGTATTAAATCGGGATCCCCATAAAATCGCTCCGCAATTTTATGGGGTGAGGACTTGGGGATGTTTCGACTTCGCTCAACATGACAGGTTTTTGTGTATGTCATCCTGAGCGAAGTCGAAGGATCTCCTTTATAGAGGGAGCACCCCTGCACTAAGGGATTTCTCGACTTTTTACCCCACAAAAACATTTCATATTTTTGCGGGGACCCCGTACGCTCGAAATGACAGGTATATTATAGTTGTCCTTCCGAAAAGTAAATTTCAAATTACAATTGATATTCTGAAATTTAAGTGATACAATAGCATTGCAACATTATTCCAAAAAATTGTTTTTGTAAACCAACGCAAATTTTGTGTGGAAAAATTTTGATATACAGGGGAAACCTATAGGTAGTTTTACTTGTTCCACCCCTGTATTCAAAAACAAGGAATAGTGTTGCGACTATGGGACGGTATTCTACAACGCCGTTCCAAAGGAGCGGCGTTTTTATGATCGAACAAGACAAAATTTGCTCGTGTTTCGGGCACAAACAGGTTGATATCACAGACAAGTTGCGCGCTAATGTCGCGGAGGCGATAGATAGTGCGATAAATGAAGGAGTGCGTACATTTCTCTTCGGCGGGTTGAGCGATTTCGACGACCTGGTGTACGACATAGTGTCGGAGAAGAAAAAGGCGCAGCCCGATTTGAATATCAAGCGGGTATTTTGTTTTCCGCTCGACCACGACCTGCATAAGCCGCCGCATTGGTACGAAAAAAAAGAATACGAGGCGCTTGATTGTCCCGCAAAGAGCTTTGAGTATTGGTATACTTCGTTGTACTATCGCAACTGCGCTATGATAGACATGAGCGACGTTGTGCTTTTCTACGCCGAACAGCGCGAGAACAGCGGCGCTTGCAAAGCCCTCGCTTACGCGCACAAAAAGCATAAAAGCATTGTCAACTTTGCGGAGTGATAAGCTCGGATAGGAGTGGTGTTAATTCGCTCGGACAAGGGGATTCCTCGACTGCGCTCGGAATGACAAGTTATATTACCTGTCATGTTGAGCGTAGTCGAAACATCCCCCTGTTATACCCCACAAAATCACTGCGTAATTTTGTGGGGACCCCGATGACGCTCAGACAAAGGTAACGTTAATCTCTCATACAAAACGTCCATCAATATCAAGCTCTCACGCAGGAGTTTTGGGCATTGCATACAAATCAAAAACGCGAGCGACGGCAAGTATTTGCCTAGCTCGCGTTTTTAGCTTGGGATTGCAAAGGGCAAATCGCCCTTTGCCGAGGGGCAGGGCTCGCAGCCCTGCGTGGGGCGACGAAGTCCCTTTGCCGGGGCGTGGGGCAGCGCCCCACATAGATTTTATGTGGAATAGTGGCAGCCGCAGTAGGATTGGCGGTAGATGCCGAGCTCCTTGCTCAAGCGGGTGGACTTCAAAAAGCCGTCGTGTTTTTTGAAGTCGGAGGGGAGGTAGGGGACGTCGTAGAGTTCGCCTATGCCTTCGCCGATCTCGTTTATGAGCGCGGCATTTTTGTGCGGGCTGACGGTGAGGGTCGTCGCAAAAAAGTCAAAGTCGTCAAGGTGTTCCGAAAAATACTCTCCCGTAGCGTTGAGGCGTAGATCGAAACAGCGGGTGCAGCGTTCTCCGCCCTCGGGCAGGGTCTCTAAGCCGCGCGCTCTTGCGAAGAAGTCTTCCTCGGGCTGAGGCGGGACGACAAGCGGTATGCCGCCGAAATAGTCCAGCACGGTTTTAAGAGCGTCGAGGCGCTTCTCCCACTCCTCGCGCGGGAGGATGTTGGGATTGTAGTAGAAGGCGGTGACGTCAAAGTACGCCGCGATGTTTGCAAGCACTCCGCAAGCGCAGGGTCCGCAGCAGGTATGCAAAAGCAGGCGCGGCTTTTTGTGACCGCCCTTCACAAGGTCGATAACGCTGTCAAAATCCAAATTGTACATTTTTTCCATAGCTACAGTATAGCACGGATTTTGAGGGCGGGGAAGAGTATTTTTGCAATAAGGTTGACAATTTCAGCCATATATCGTAAAATGGTTACAATAGATCCCAAAACGATGACAGCCCGAGATTTCGGCGCGGCGGACTTGTCCAAAGCAATGAGAGAGTTAGGGCGCAAGGTCGGAGTGTAAGACATCAAATATAAGCCGCATAAAAATGGGGCGTCGCTGTCTTGCACGGTGGCGCCTCTTTTGTTTGGGAGAAAAAGGAGTAGGATATGAAACGTATAGGAGTTGTGGGGATAGTCGTGAGCGGGGACAAGGGAACAGTGCTCGAGATGCAAAAAGTGCTGAGCGACTTCGGCGACATAATAGTCGGACGTATGGGCGTGCCGCGCCCGCATGTAAACACTATCGCGCTGATTGTGGAGGGTGAACAGGAGAGATTGTCCGCGCTTACGGGCAGACTCGGCAGGCTCGAAGGGCTCAACGTCAAGTCAGCGCTCACTTCGGTGGAGATCGAGGATAAAGACTGAAAACCGCTCAAATTTCGGGATAAAATCGAGATGTGAGAGCAAAAGTATTTTAAAAATAAGGCAAATTTATAATAGTTTGCCGCATAATGGACATAAATTTTTGTGAGGTATAAAACTATGAAAAAGCTGTTTAAAGCAATTTCGCTCATCGCCGTCATCGCGCTCCTCGCGGGCGTGTTGGCATTCTCGCTTGCCGCTTGCGACGGCAAAAACGATACGACGCTGCGCTTCGCCGCACCCGACGGCACTCCCGCGCTTGCAATGCTAACTCTCGCCTCCGAGGGGCAGAAACTGGGCGGCAAGACAGTTGATTACGAAGTGGTAAGCCCGAGCAACATCGCTACTGAAATGACGAGTGGCAAGGCGGACATCGTCATCATGCCCGTCAATGCGGGCGCGACACAGATAGTCAAAAACGGCGTGGATTACAAGCTCATCTCCATAGCCGTCGAGGGCAGTCTGTACCTCGTGGGGCATAAGGAGGTAGATGAGGCAGGCAATGTCCCCGCCATTACCATTGACGACATCAAGGGTAAGAAGATCGCTTGCATAGGCGAGCAAGGCGTCCCCGGACTTGTTTTCAGATATGTTATGCAAGCAAACGATATCAACATCATCACGGAGGGCACTCCCACGGCGGAACAGGTGTTTGTGGAATATGTCGCGGACGGTTCCGTCGCGGCGCAGAGATACAAAGGCGAAATGGTGGACTTCATCGTCGTGGGCGAACCCGCCGCTACCGCGCAAAAGGCTAACACCGCAAACGACCTCAACGCCGAAATGAATATGCAGACGGAGTACGCTAAAGCAAACGGGACGCAGGGCGTGGACGACTATCCTCAGGCGGGACTGTTTGTTAAGACCGCGCTAACGCAGGACACACAACTCATGAAAGACCTCTTTGCCGCGCTCGACAAAAACGAGGATTGGATAGAGGCAAATGCGGACAAAGTGACAGCAGAGGCGGAGAAGATAGGTAGCACGTCCAAATTTCCCGCGCCGGCTATCCCGAGGTGCGCGCTTGATTGCAGCGACCTCGACGAAGAGGATGTGAGCGAGGTCCTCGCATTCTTGAAGAGCGTCGCTCCCCCCGTCAAGTGGGAGGAGGGCAAGGACAAGCTGTTCGCCCTCGGTCTCGCGGGGTGAGGACTAGGGGATGTTTCGACTAAGCTCAACATGACAACGTGTGACACTTAGAGATAAAGACAATAAATAAAAATAAGAGATGATATAAAAAACCGTCGCAATATGAAATCAAAAGCAAAGCTAAATAAAAAAGAGGTCAAAAACGTTGTCCTCAACATATTTTATCCGCTGCTTGCGCTCGCCATAGCGCTTGCGATTTGGGCGATATGGGCGGCGGCGGAGGGCAAGCCCTATCTTGTCCCGTCGCCTGCCGTCGTACTGCGTGAGTTTTTTTCGCTCGGCGGGGAGGGCGGATTTTGGCTTGCCGTGCTTGCCACGCTGGGCAGGACTTTGCTTTGCTTTGTGATCTCATTCGTATTCGCGCTCGGTCTCGCGGCGCTAGGCGGCGTATTCAAGCCTTTGCACAGAGTGATGTCGCCCATTGTAAGCATACTGCGCGCAGCTCCTACGGTGGCGGTCATACTCATACTGTATGCCTTTATGGACAAGCAGAGCATGTCCGTGGTCGTGGGGTTTCTCATCGCGTTTCCCGTGCTGTACTCCGCATTTTACAGCGCGATAGACGGCGTGGACAGGGACGTCCTCGATATGGCAAAGCTGTACAAAGTGCGCGCCGTGGACAAGGTGATTATGATATATCTGCCGTCCATAGCGGGTACGCTTTTCGACAGCAGCAGGGCGACGCTCTCACTCACGCTCAAAGTGGTCGTCGCGGCGGAGATACTCACCAACATCGCGGGGAGCATAGGGCACAACATCCAATTCTACTATGCCGCGGGAGACGAGATGGCGCTGCTGTTTGCCTGGACGCTTGTCGCCATAGTGTTCAGCTTTGTGCTAGAGGGGGCTGTACTGCTCCTCAAAAAACTGTGGGAGGCGACAAGATGACCCTTTTGAATATCGAAAACTTGAGTGTGAGCTATGGCGATAGGGTGGTATTCGCGGACTTCTCGCAGGCATTTGCGGGAGGCAAAATAAGCGTAATTCTGGGCGGCAGCGGAGTGGGCAAGACGACTCTGCTCAACGCTGTCGCGGGACTGCTACCGTACGGCGGAAATATAGACCTCGGCGGAAAGGGCGTGAGCTACATTTTCCAAAGCGACCGCCTTGTCAAAAATATCTCCGTGTACAAAAATCTCGAGCTTGTGCTCAAAGCCACCGTCAAGGACAGGAAGGAGCGCAGGCGGCGCATAGAGGAGACCCTCGCGCTACTCGAGATAGAGGACGAGGCGAAAAAACTGCCTACGGAGCTCAGCGGCGGACAGGCGCAGCGCGTCGCTATGGCAAGGGCGTATCTTTTCGACGCGGATATTTTGCTGCTGGACGAGCCGTTCAAAGCGCTCGATACCGCGCTCAAGACGAGGCTGATCGCGCAACTCATAGCGCTCAACAAGAAAAAGCCCCGCACTATTGTCTTTGTCACCCACGCCATAGACGAGTGTCTGCTCACCGCGGACGATTGGTATGTGCTGTCCGGCTCGCCCGCGGGGATATGCGCAAGCGGCAGCATAGATATCCCGAAGGAAGAGAGAAAACTCTCTGATCCTGCGCTCGCTTGCGTACGCGAGCAACTTTTAAAAGCGATAGAGAGTTGTGAGTGAAAAGTAAAAGTGCCTTGTCCGAGCGACCCCGCGGAGAGAGCGGGATAGATAATAGTACGCAGTGAGGGCGGGTCTGCACCCCATAAAATCGCTACGCAATTTTATGGGGACCCCCGCAATCTCTCATTCA
>CANPWB010000010.1 GCA_947581925.1 uncultured Clostridia bacterium | reverse complement strand
AAAGCAGATGCGCTACCAAACTGCGCTACACCCCGTAGCATCGCTTGCTGACGACTGTAACAATATACAATAAAAAATTTGCATTGTCAATGATTTTAGCTTTGATTTTGAGATTTTTTTTGTTTTTGCGAGATTTGATATCAAAAGCCGAGGTGTACGAACTCGCGTTTGCAAACTTAACTCAAAAATTGCCCTATCTGAACATCTTTTATTTGCTTTTTGAGGGAAATACCCTTCGTTTAATATGTTTGTCGGCTGTTTGGGCACACTTTTATTTTTGCCTAATACGCGCGTACCTTGCCGTGCGCGGGACGCTTTGTAGATTTATGCCGCATATTCGCCCCTTGCCTTACTCATATTCAAATCAAATCCCTACGCATGAACGATGATATTACAGCGTCGCAAAATAGACAATACTCTCTGCTATTCGCGGCATTTTGACAAAACGTGTGAAATTTCTGCACCCGAAGTCCTCTATCCTATTTTGACGGGAGGCGGCTATGGAGCTTGATTATAAGATCGTCGGCGGCGACATTGTAGTGAATCTTGCGGGCGACATTGACGAATTCGGCGTGCGGGCTATCCGCCCCGACATAGACAGGCTTATCGAGAGATACAGTTTGAAGAGCATGACGTTCGACATGAAAAGAGTGACCTTTGTGGACAGCACGGGGCTGGGGTTTTTGCTGGGCAGATACAAAAAACTGCGGGCAAAACGCGCGGAATTGCTGCTTAAAAACGTGCCTCAGCAGGCGGACAAAGTGTTTAAGGCAAGCGGGATATATTCGTTTGTCCCCATCGTGGAATAAGGAGTGGTTATGAAAAATTTTTTTGATATGACAATGCCCTCGGACGGCAGGAACGAAGCCTTTGCAAGAAGCGCGGTCGCGGCGTTTTCCGTGATATGCTCCCCCGACATCGAGGAGATAAACGACTTGAAAACGGCAGTGAGCGAGGCGGTCACAAACGCCATTGTACACGCCTATCCAAACGAGGTGGGTCTCATCAAGCTGCATTGCGAGGCGGACAGCGATACTCGCACGGTTGACGTCATAGTCGAGGACTACGGCAAAGGTATAGAGGACCTCGACGCCGCCCTCGAGCCCTTCTTCACCACCTCTCCGGGCGACGAACGCAGCGGCATGGGATTCACTATCATCCAAACCTTCACGGACGGCATGAGCGTGACGTCAAAGGTCGGCGAAGGCACTACTGTCACGATGCGGAAGGTGTTCAAGTCATGCTGAGTCACGAGGAGACCCTCGCCCTGCTCGCCGCCGCAAAAGCGGGAGACGAGAGCGCGAAGGAAAAACTTATATCCGAAAACACCCCCCTCATCAAGTCCATAGTCAAGCGGTTTAAGGGGCGGCTGGAATACGACGACCTCATGCAACTCGGCGCTATGGGTTTTGTAAAGGCTATGTCCAACTTCGACGAGGCGTTCGGGGTGCGCTTTTCCACGTACGCCGTGCCCATGATAAGCGGCGAGATAAAGCGATTTCTGCGCGACGACGGCGCCGTCAAGGTCTCGCGCTGGGCAAAGACGCTCGCCACAAAGATAAGCCGCTATATCGACGAGGAGCTCAAGGCGGGACGCGCCGAACCCGACGTGGACGAGCTCGCCACGCATTTCGAAGTGGACGCGCAGGACATAGTTTTCGCCCTCGACACGACGCACTATCTCGTTTCGCTGTCCGATACCGTAGGCGACGACGACGGCACGCCGCTGGGCGACAGAATACAGGGCGACGCCTCTCCCGACGAGAGCCTCGACGAGCTTATGCTGAAAGAGTTGATAACTTCCCTGCCCGAACGCGAAAAGAAGATAATCGTATTGCGCTACTTCCGCGACAAGACTCAAAGCGAGGTCGCCCGCGAACTCGGAGTAAGTCAAGTGCAGGTCAGCCGCATAGAAGCAAAGATACTCAAACAGTTCAAGCAAGATATTGAAGATTGAAAAAGACAAGCATTTTGCTTGTCTTTTTGATGTTTGACTTCACATCAAACCATTGCGATTTACGCATTTGTCGATATATCTGTCATTCATTCGTGCGAATATGTTATCGTTTCGTCCGAGCACTCGACCTTGAATGTGAAATGCTTATTTTTCATCGAATTTTTCAATCAATTTTGCGAAAACATAGCCTTTTTCTCTATCAAAATCCATATAGCTATCATCAGTATATTCGTCATAAATTTTAGGAAATTTTTCTCTATATTCTTTCACTATCAACGAATCGTTTGTCATTATATAATTCTGGATCACATTATTATCCTGATCAAAAAATATTGCTTGAAATCTATATAAATTATTGTGTTTTTCATCTGAATAAGAATTTTGATCTATCATAACGGCATATTTGTTTTCATTGTTATTTTCAAAGATATTTTTCACCACATCATACATAAAATCTACACAAGGTTTCGAAATGTCACTTGGCAATTCCGATTTCAAAACCACATTTCTATAGTATCCCTGTGGATAATCTATAATTATCTTATTCCCAATTAGTTCCGAACCTGATCCATGTGTCATAACATTCTCAAAATCACCCAGTCTATTTTCATTTTTGAGAGATTCATATGCAACTGTCGCGCTGGTTGAATTATTAAAAATAAATGCAGTAAAAATATTGTTACTACCACTTATTGAAATACCCAACTCCATACAATCGTTATTTATTCCCGCAACACCTCCTGCTTTAAGTAATGAATAATATAACATAAAAGTTGACTCTTTCCTTCCATATGCTAGAAAGTATGCCAAATATGTGTTCATTTCATCCTGACTTACCAACGATCCGTCTTCATCGTTATGACTATTATTCTCGGAGTTTTTGTCTTTCTCCCCGCAGGCGACGAGCGCGATGGCGAGCACGGCTATGCAGACGATAAGCAGTGCAAGTTTGAAAATTGTAGTTCTCTTGTTTTGCTTCATATGATCCTCCTTGTGCGCGTATAGCGCAATATGATTCGGGTTTTTGCGCGCAGATTTACATTTCTAAACGACGCTCTATTGCGGCGAATAAAATTGACAGTAAACAAAAGGCGCGCCCAAAAGAACGCGCAAATCATAAATATAACAAGTGCATTCTTTCAGATTCACCACAAATCCGCTATCATTCTAAGAAAGCACGCCAAGAAATGCACTTGTTATCAAAAGATAAGTGCCTTCTTAGAAATTTATTCCGAATTTGTGGTGCTTTTATAATATCATTCTCAAAAAAGATTGTCAACAGATACTATGGCTGCGATCTGCCCCGCTATATAATGCGAAAAGTAGAAATTTTTGAAGCAAAAACTATTCGCAAAATTTTTTGATAAAAAATTTTTGTTGACGATAATCCTGCTTTGCAGGATTATTTTTGTAAATAATTATAAAAATACTCTTTACTTTTTGCGAATAGATATCTATAATATACGTGAAAAAGCTAAGGGAAATTTTTATTATGGCAAATTATTTCAGCGAAAGAGACAAGACGCTCACAAAACGGCTGCGCGAGCTACGCGATCAGTTGCCTGAGTTTTGCGATGAATTTTTTGTGGGCATAGAATCGCAGACGACTGTCCTCACTCGCCTCAATTACGCATACGATCTGCGCATATTCTTTGACTATCTTTTGAATAATGTCCGCGCTTTCAGAGGCTACGGCAGCGTTTTGGACTTCACGGTGGACGATCTTTCAAAAGTCACGCTCACAAATCTCGAATCCTTTATGGAATATTTGAGCTATTACACTTTTGAAGGCAAGGATTACACCAACGGCGAGCGCGGCAAGGCGAGAAAACTCTCCACAGTGCGCACGTTTTTCAAATATTACTTCAATCATGACCGCATACCTGCCAACATAGCGGCGAAACTCGCAATGCCCAAACAGCATGACAAGGACATCATCCGCTTAGAGCCGCGCGAGGTTGAGCGCATTCTCAACGCCGCAGAGACAGGGTCCGGCATGAGCGAGCACCAGCGCAAGATACAGCGCAACACTCGCGCGCGCGACGTCGCCATCCTTACCCTGCTGCTCGGCACGGGCATCCGCGTCAGCGAATGCGTGGGGCTCAATCTGACGGATATAGATTTTGAGACAAACGCTTTCACTGTCACAAGAAAGGGCGGCAATCGCGCCATATTGTATTTTGGTGACGAGGTTGCCGAGGCGCTTCAGACCTATATCGAGGGCGAGAGGCGCGCGCTCATTGACCGCTGCGAAAAGACCGTGATACGCGACCGCGACGCCCTATTCCTCTCCCTGCAGGTCTCGCGCATATCCGTGCGCGCCGTGGAAAACCTCGTCAAGAAGTACGCGGGCAGCGCGGCGCCACTCAAGCGCATCTCCCCGCACAAGTTGCGCAGTACCTTCGGCACAAATCTCTACCGCGCTACGGGTGACATCTATATGGTGGCGGACGTGCTGGGACACCGCGACGTAAACACCACCAAAAAACACTACGCCGCCATAGAGGAGGACCACCGCAAGATAGCAGCGAGCGTCGTTAAACTGCGTGACGACAAGTGATAATCGACAAAATTTTGCGTTTATCGGACATTATCTCCCGAAATGTCGCAAGAATATGCATATAAAGTATTATAGAATATTGACTTATTCATAATAGTTTGCTAAAATATCCATATAAGGCAAATGGAGCAGATGTAATGGATATCTCATCAGTCAACAGCGACCTTATCCGCGGCAATGTCATCACGATAATCCTCGGTTGCCTCGTTGAAAACGACAAGTACGGTTATGAGATCCTGAAGGAGATCGAGGACAGGAGCACGGGTCAGTATACGCTGAAACAGGCCACCCTCTACAATCAACTCAAGCGTCTTGAAAAACAGGGGCTTGTTTCTTCGTATGACGGCGATCCCGACGATACTGGTGGCGGTCAGCGCAGATACTATTCCCTCACGCAGGCGGGACGGGACTATCTTCTGAAGGAGCGCAGCGAATATGAATATTCGCGCACCATTCTGGATAAGCTCGTCTCAGAAAAGGAGTTCGATTTTCAAAATCCCCTTCCCTTCGACGCCTCTGAGCTTCGTCCCTACTCCAAACGCGAGTCGGAGCCCAAGCCCGAAGTCGTTTACAAGGACAAGATTGTAGAAAAGATCGTCGAAGTCCCCGTTGAAACTATCGTCGAAAAAGAGGTCCCCGTCGAGAAAATAGTGGAGATCGAAAGAGTCGTCGAAGTACCCGTCGAGCGGCGCGTCGAGGTCCCTGTGGAGCGGATCGTCGAGGTTGAAAAGCCCGTAGAGGTGCAAGTCGAACGGCGCGTGGACGTCGAAAAAGTCGTCGAAGTCGAAAAACCCGTATATCTTGACCGTTACGGCAACCGTATAAGCGAGGACGAGGCAGCAAAACTTGCTACACTTCCCTACGACAGAACGGTAGAAGTCGAAAAACCAGTCTATCTTGACCACTATGGCAACCGCATAAGCGAGGACGAGGCAGCTGCTCTCTCTCAAAAAGCCCGCGAAGATAACAATAATTTGAAACTTGCCGAGCAAAAGCTCGAGGACGCGGACAAACAGCTCCGTCAAAAAGACGAGGCTTTGAGGCTCGCTCACGACGAGGCATACCGTCACGGCGAGGAGTTGGAGTCTGTAAGGGCGCAACTTTCAAAGTCAGAAGAGGAGCGTATCGCCGCTTTGGACGCACTTAAAGCATACGAGGACGAACAGCGCAGGCTCAAGGAAGAGGAGCTTAGACGCGTCGCCGAGGAAGAGCGTCTGCGCAAAGAGGAAGAAGATCGCCGCGCGCGCGAGCAGGTCATGCCCACGGAAACATTGGAGGATCTGTTTGCAAAGCTAGAGACAAGCTCGGAATATTCGGGCAGCGCGTATGCCCCTGTCTACGTCGCGTCAAGCAGCAGCGCCCCTGTCGCCCCCGCGACGGAAGAGCCGTCCAGATCGTCTATCGAGGAAGTTTTCCGCCGCATGGACGAGCGTTCGAGGCAGATAGAGGCGGAACAAGCCGCCGCGGCTTATGTAGAACCCGTAAATGAGCCCTCCGCAGTCATAAACAGGCAGGAAGAGGCGTTCGAGTACGAAAAAGAGGACGTCAATTATCGCGAATTTTTCTACTCCATAACCGACAATCCCTCCGATCAACCCCCCGCCCTACAAGAGGAGCAGCCGCGCGAGACAGACATCAAGGACAGGCTCTATTCAAAAGGTTACGCCGTGCGCCCCTATGACAGAGGCAATACTTCGGGATATTATACATTCAACTTCCTGCAATCTAATCGCATAAATCGCGACACTTTCCTCATCGTACTGCTCGTATTCATGTTTGAAATGGCCGTCGCATGGGTGTCACTGTATCAACGTATCAGCTATAAATATTTCATCCCTGTCATACTTGTAGGCGCAGTGCTCTGCCTCATTCCGACATTGATGTATCTTCTAAATCCGAACAGGCGAACGCGGGCAAATTTCAACTTTAAACTGTCGATACTCAACCGAAGTATGCTGTTCATCGAGCTTACGGTGGTGTGCATTTTGATAGGTTTCTTCGCCCTCGGCGCGAGCATCTATGACACGAACCTCATCATTATGTCCATCATCATCCCCGCGATCATCTTCTTCAACTTGCCGCTAAGCTCTGTATTCTATTGGTTGCTCTACCGCACGCATAAGTATCACATTGCTTAAATAATTTTGTGGGCTACTCGCCCACACCCCGGCAAGGGACTTCGTCCCCTGCACCCCAAGCTAAAAAGCGCGAATGTTGGCTCTTTCATCGCCCACATTCGCGCTTTTTGGATTGTTTGCAAGAGTCAAAACTCTCGCGTTAGAGTTTGATATTGGCGTTACGCATTGTTCGAGCAAAATTTAAAAACTTTGTCATAATGTAACAAAATATCCGTTCAAACATTCGGATATTCTATATCAAAACCAGCAGCATGTCAATTCTTCCCTGCCGATTTCTCCGTATGCTGTTACGAATCAAATGTCGTCGGGTATCTCGGTGATAGGTTTGAGAGTCCCCTTCTCTTTCGGAAACGTCTTTTGGAGCTCCTTTATCGCGGTGCGGGCAAGCAAGTCGCAACGGTTGTTGAGCTCGTTATCGGCGTGCCCTTTCACCTTTACGAACGTCACCTCGTGTACGTGCGTGAGGTCAATGAGCTGCTGCCACAGGTCCACATTCTTGACGTCGTCCTTCGCTGCCGTGCGCCAACCGCGCATTATCCACCCCGCTATCCAATTTTTGAGAAACGGATCGACAGAATAGGCGCTATCGCTGTACAGCGTGACCTTGCACGGCTCCTTGAGCTGTCTCAAGCCCTCGATGATCGCAGTAAGCTCCATGCGGTTGTTGGTCGTGTCCGCCTCCGCCCCGCTTATCTCCTTCCTATGCGCGCCGTACAGCAAAACTGCCGCCCAGCCACCTAGCCCGGGATTGCCCGAACACGCGCCGTCCGTATATATTTCCACGTGCTTTTTTGATCTTGCCATACGCCTATTATAACATACGCGCGCGGTTTTGCAAGCGGGATTTGTGTCAAATCACTTTGCGAGCAGAATTCGCGTAAATATATAAAACAAGCGTCCTCAACACCTGCCCCATTACACAAATAAACCCGACAAATACGATTTATCATCTTACAAAGATACGAATAATAGCGGAGCGGAGAGAATTTATTTCCGAAAATGAATCGTCAGATGAAACCAAGTTTGCGAGGCAACGCCGAAGCGGAAGAGCTGCGTGGAGAATCGCGTCTCCCCTGCACAAAAAAATCCGTCATTACGAAATATCTTCTTGCCAGCGATTCGCAAAATAGCGGAGCGAAGAGAATTCATTCTCGAGAGCGGAGTGTCAGACGCAACCAAAGACGCGAGGCAACGCCGAAACGGAATAGTTGCGTGTTCGAATCGCGTCTCCCCTGTGCAAAAAAATCCGTCATCGGACGGATTTTTTTTGGCAGGGGAGACGCGATTCGAACACGCAACCGACGGTTTTGGAGACCGTTGCTCTACCGTTGAGCCACTCCCCTAGGTTTGATTGCTTAGATATTATAGCAAGGGCGGGAAAATAAGTCAAACACTTTTGACTTTTTTGCAAACGAATATATACGTCTCTTATTTTAGATGATACGTATATTGACAGTTCGACAGATATCTGTTACCATGACAATATAAAGAAAACTTTTGGAGGAAAATATGAGTTTTTATCATGATGGAAAAATTTGGTATGAAAACGATGAAGTCAAAGACATAGCAGTTAAATCTGCGATTATCCGTGATAGTTTGAGGGCTCACGACAGAAACGCTTTTCAAATGACGATGGATCTTGCGCGCGATGATTTGATGCCTATATCTTCTAAGTTCGGAAATGATTTGTATAATGACGCAAGTTACTACCGCTACAGTTTGAATTATGACGCTACTATTGATTCCCTTGAAAACAATTGCGGCGCGATTTTCAAAATTATGGTAACAAATATTCAAGAACGTAAAAGAAGAATTGAAAACGGCACATTCTATTGATCTTTTAAATATTTGAAGGTAAGGACCACATGCTCAGCCTGTGGTCCTTATTGTTACTTGCCTTGACGATCGCGCTCACTTTTTTTACTCGCTGTGATTTTGCAGCGACAAGTGACACGTGCTCTTTTAAATTCGAATTTTCAAACAATATTTTAAAAACAGATATTCAATCTATCCGATTTTTTCATTATGCATTGGTTTTTGATACGGATATAAAACAGCGAAACCAAGTTTGGTTTCGCTGTAAAATTGCTTGTTTTCGTTGAATATTCGATTATTCTTCGGGTTTTTCGTCGTCGAACTTGATGTCAAGGCCTTGGATGAGGTCGCCGAGGGACGCGGAACCGCTACCGGACACCCACTCTTTAGGCTCGTTTGAAGTCTCTTTCTTGGGCTTGCGCTCTTTCTTGCCTTCGCCGCCTTCTGTCCTCTTCTCGAACTTCTTTGCGCGCTCGGAGCGACGTGCCGCCTTCTCTTCCTCTGTTGCCTCATGCTCCTCTGCAGGCTGTTCGCTCTGCTCGGGTGCGGGGAGGACTTCCTTTATGGAAAGCGTGATACGGTTGTCGTCAAAGCTGATTATCTTCGCCTCGACCTCTTGACCGACTTTGAGGACTTCGTTTGCGTCCTTGACCCAGCTGTGGGATATCTGAGACACATGGACGAGTCCGTCTACGCCGTCGTCGATGGAGATGAATGCGCCGTACGAGAAGATGCGCTCCACCTTGCCCTTGATGACCGTGCCGACGGGATATTTTTCCTTTGCGACCTCGTAGGGCTTGGGTTGAAGTTGTTTGTAGCCGAGCGATATCCTGCCTGTCTCTCTGTCGAGCTTGAGCACGACGAAGTCATAGCTCTCGCCGATGGTGAGCACTGTGGAGGGATCCGTGATCTTGTTCCAACTGAGCTCGGATATATGCGCGAGGCAATCAAAGCCCTTTACGCTGACAAACGCGCCGAAGGGAGTGAATCTCTTGACCTTGCCCGTGATTATGTCGTTGACGTGGATGCTGTTCCAGAAAGTGTCCTCTTTTTCTTTCTTCTCTCTCTCGAGGATGAGACGGTGAGACGCGAAGAGATATCTCGATCTCTTGCGCGGCTTTTCTTCCGCTGCTTCCTCGCCCTCTTCGCCTTCCGCAGCCTTTTCCTTTGGAGGCATGAGCACAAGACGCATCGTCTTGTCCTTGTATTCCTCAAGGTTGCTGACATAGCCCATTCTTATTTGGCTTGCGGGCACGAAAATCGTATATTTGCCGAGTCTGCCTCTCAGACCGCCTTTGACGACCTCCGTCAATTTAAGCGTAAATTCTCCCGAATTCAAAGCGCTCTCCGCTTCCTCATCCTCTTTGATGATCTTGTCCACCTGCTTCTTGCTGCATTGGACTTGACCGTTCTTGGAGGAAAGGATGACGACCTGTACCTCGTCGCCGCTCTTGAAATCTGCGGGATCGTAGTTGCCGTCGAGAGTAGCCTCGCTCTTGTCGATAAAGCCGTCGTTCTTGCCGCCGATGTTGACGATGACGCCGTCCGCATTTGCGGTGATGATGACGCCCTTGACGCGCTTGCCGGGTCTGTATTCCGTGTAGCCGCCATTGCTTGTGGAGCTCATAAGCTCCTCCATAGTGGTGGGCTCTGGCTTGCTTGCCGCAGCAGGTTTCTCCGCTTCAGGTGCCTTTTCAGCCTCGGGCGCTTCTTGGACAGGCGCTTCGATCGCGGGTGCTTCCGTTTCGGGTTGCTCGTGAAGTGTTGCTTCTTTGGTCACTTCGGTTTCTGTGGTCTGAGTTTCACTCATAAGTTTTGTTACCTCCCGTATCAACCATGGCGGAGTTGACGCTCCTGCGACGATCGATACACTTTCATGATCCTTTATTTTGCTGATCGCTTTGCGGGCTTCGGCGACGTCCGTCACAAATATCGTATTGGGATTGACCTCTATCGCCACCTCGAAGAGCCGTCGCGTATTTGCGCTTGTGTGACTGCCGAGGACAATGACCGCCTTCGTTTTTGCCGCGAGTGCGCGAGCCTCAACCTGCTTTGCCTCTGTAGTATAACAAATAGTGTTGAAAATCTCAACTAAATTGTGATGATTTTTTTGAAAATTCTTTGCAAAATCTTCAATTTTTTTGAAATTTTGCCTCAAAACGGTCGTTTGGAAGAGTATCGACGTGTTTTTTTCGCTTATTTCGGGCATTACCGAGCTGTCAAACACCCTCGCTCGCCCCTCCGCATAGCTTGTGAGCCCTATCACTTCGTCGTGCGCCGCGTCGCCGATGACGATGATGTCATCGCCAGCGTCCGCCCTCTCCTTGGCAAGACGTTGATTGCGTTTTACTACTGGACATGTGGCGTCAAAAAGCACAACGCCTCTCTCTTGCAACCGCTGCTCCGCCTCGAGCTCTATGCCATGGGCGCGAATGAGCGCGACGTCCCCTTCTTTGAGGCTGTCCCACTGCGTGGGAGATAGGCAAACGACTCCTTTAGAAGCAAGAAAAGCTGTGACTTCCTCATTGTGGACAAGCTCGCCGAGCGTATACAGTTTGCCGTATTTTTGGGCGAGTTCGAGCGCCATATCCATGGCGCGTTTTACGCCCTGACAAAAACCGGCGCCCTCCGCCACGATAACTTTCATTTGCCGTCCCCCTTGCCGCGCTTGCTCTTTTTATCCTCTACGTAGGCGTTGACAAGCGTCCTCACTTCCTCCATCTTCTGCCTCACTACCTCGGTAGCCCTGTCCATAGCGTCGTGAGAGCGGTCGCCATAGAACTCCTCGAGCGTGAACGGCTTGCCTATATAGAGATAGTTACGTTTGAAAAGCTTGGGCGGCGAGTAGTAGAGCATCGGCACAATGGGCGATTTTGTCTTTATCGCGAAACGCGCCGTGCCGCTTTTGAACTCGGCCATATCCTGAGTGCCCTGCTTGTTGCGCGTGCCCTCGGGAAAAATCATAAGCTGCTTGCCGTCGTTGAGCAATTTCAGGACGCACTTGACGCTGTTTATGTCCGCCTCGCCTCTGCGTACGGGGATCGCGCCCAACTTGTGCAAAAACCATCCGATCAAATTCGACTCGAAAAGCTCCGACTTCGCCAAAATATGCGCCTCGCGCTTGAACAGCGCAAAACACGGGAGAAATGTATCTACTTTGCTATAATGATTGCATGTGAATATAGCGTTTTTGCCCTCCACTTCTTTGACGTTCTCGATTCCTATTAGCTTTGTAGGCCACAGCATAGCCGCGAGCGGGTGCAAAAATACCCTCAAAAAGCGGTAGAAACCGAAGTTTTTCTCGAGTTCATAACGCTTTTTGACATGCTCCGCGCGCCTTGCCTCTTTCTTTGAGATTGTAGCGGCTTTTTGCGTTTCCGACTTATTATTCTCCGATGATCTATCCTCATGCGCTTTGTTTGCCGAAGAGCATTCCTCGGACGGCTTGTCATTTTCTGTCTCGGATACGTCGTCAGGTTTTTCCTCAGCGTTTACATTACCGTCCACGCCCGTATGTGCGTCATTGTCGCCGTTAAGCGAGGATATCTTGCTTTCGACAATGCCAATGACCGCCGCTATTACCTCCTCGAGAGGCATATAAGTAGTGTCCAAAAGTACGGCGTCCTCCGCTTGCTTGAGGGGAGCGACTTCGCGGTGCGAGTCGTTGTAGTCGCGCTGTTTTATGTCCGCGAGCAAGGTATCGTAGTCCACCTCCTGCCCCTTCTCCACAAGCTCCTTATAGCGGCGATTTGCCCTCTCTTCGGGCGTGGCGGTCATAAATATCTTGCAATTCGCGTTTGGGAGCACAAATGTGCCTATGTCCCTGCCGTCGAGCACGACGTCCCCCGTCGCGGCAAATTCGCGCTGCAGCTCCACCATTTTATAACGCACGCAAGGCAAAGCCGAGATGTCGCTAGCCGCCTTGGACATGCGGTGCTCGCGAAGATACGGCGTCGTGTTTGCACCGTTGACATATATCTGCTGCGCGCCGTCCTCAAAGACTATCTCCATCTTCATGCCGTCCAGCATTGGCGATATTTGCGCCGCGTCGCTCACGTCAAGCCCCGCCTCAAGCGCGGTATACGCTGTCGCGCGGTACATCGCCCCCGTGTCCAGATATATCAGCCCCAGCTTTTTGGCGACCGCTTTTGCGACCGTGCTCTTGCCCGCCCCCGCGGGACCGTCTATTGCAACGTTTATCATAACAACTCCTTTTGAGTTCTACGCTCTATTTTTTGAGCTTTCGCTCCTCTACGTCCTACACTTTCTGTCCTAAACTTTTGTTACTGCGTGACGTCCGCAAAATTAACCTTCGCGTATTTGCGCATACGGTTTTTATTGGCTTTTTCTTGCATCCTAGTTTATTGCTTTGCAGGCGGATTTGTCGGCTGCATGTAAGTTCTATTCATTATAGATTTACATTTACTTTTATAGGCGTTTAAGGTTCGAGCCCTGCGGACTTCAAAATGTCCAAAGCCGCAAGGCGTGCTGTCGCCCACGCGATCTGAAGATTGAATCCGCCTGTGAGCGCGTCTACGTCTACAGTCTCGCCTACGAAATACAGTCCCTTTTGCAGTTTGCTCTCTCCCGAAGGCTTCAAGTCGTCAACGCTTACGCCGCCCGACGTGATTATCGCCTCGGCAAACGGAGCGGTGCCCGCAAGTTTGAACTTCAACCCTTTAAGCGCACAAATTATCGCCTTTCGCTCCTCTTTCGAGAGAATATCCACCTTTTTCGAGGGGTCAACTCCCGCGCGCCTCAACAAGTACGTATTCAATTTCTCGGGCAAAAGCGCGCGCATAGCGCTTGCCGCACTCTGTCCGTGCCTCTCGGCAAATTCCCGCTGCAACCGTTTGTCCAGCGTTGCCTCGTCCAACGCGGGTTTGAGGTCGAGTTTGAGCGTGATGCCGTCAAGCCTTGTCACATACGAGGAAACGGTGAGCGCGATAGGCCCCGACATCTCGCCGGATATGAATTCCAGCTCGCCGAATTCGCTTGCGATAGGCTTTCCTTCTCTGTACGCCTCGAGGCGGACGTTTTTGAGATGTAATCCGTCAAGGCAGGATATGTCCTCATGCGTGCGCAACGCGACGAGCGCGGGACGGGGCTCCGATACGCCGTGTCCGAACGCCGCCGCGAATTTATAGCCGTCCCCCGTGCTGCCCGTGGCGGGATAGGACGCTCCGCCCGTGGCTATTATCACGGCGTCGAAATGCGTCTTCCCCTCCACCGTGCATATCTTAAAACCGTCGCCGTCACTCTCTATCTTGGTGACTTCGCTTTTTAGCTTTATGCTTACGCCTAGGCGAGCTATCATTTTTGCGAGCGCGCGTATGACGTCGGACGACTTGCCGGAGGTCGGAAAAACTCTATTTCCTCTCTCTACCGTGAGAGGTACGCCCAGCCCCTCGAAATACGCCATGACTTCGGAGGGCGGAAAACCGTACATTGCGGATCTCAAAAACTTTTCGCCGTGCACGATGTTGGCAAAAATCGTCCCCATATCGCAAAAATTTGTGAGGTTGCAGCGCCCCTTGCCCGTGATGTAAAGCTTTTTGCCGAGTTTTTCGTTCTTTTCAAACAGCTCTACCCTCACGCCTTCGCGCGCAAGCGTCGCCGCGGCAAGCATACCCGCCGCTCCACCGCCGACAATGCCTACATCCATATCTTGCCCTCCTGCGCCTTGCAGTATGCCAGCGCGGCGGCGTCGTTGGGGATGAGTTTGATGGGCGTGAGCACTATGTAGCCGTTTTTGGCAAGGTAACAGTCGCCTTCCGTATCCGCAAGCGCGTCTGGGAGAGGCTTGCCCAGTACGGAATATATCTCCTTTCCGTCCACGGTCGTAGCGGAGTATTTTTCGTCGTAGGGTCTGAAAACTATGTGCGCCGCCCTCACGCCCTTGATATCCTCTCGCCTTACGGACGGGATGTTGATGTTTAATGTTATGTCGCCCTTCGCCATATCCAGCAGTTTTTCGAGGTTGTTTAGCACGAACTGCGCCGCATACGAGTATTCCTCGATGCCTTTGGTGCGCAGTGATACCGCGAGCGACGGTATGAGTTGGAAAGTGCCCTCCTGCGCCGCGCCCACCGTGCCCGAATATATGAAGTCCGAGCCTATGTTGAGCACATTGTTTATGCCGCTTATCACCGCGTCGAATTTTTTGTCCGCAAACAGGTGCCGCACCGCGAAAATGACGCAGTCCGAGGGGGAGCCATTTACGCTGTAAGTGGGTATCCCGTCCGACATTTCCACTTTTTCATAGCTTATGCCGCCGAAAAAGTGCACCATATGCCCGCTTCCGGAGCTCTCTCCCGAGGGCGCGCACACCGTCACGTTGTGGCTCGTCGAAAGCGCCCTTGCAAGCGCGCGTATGCCGGGAGCAAAATATCCGTCGTCATTTGTCAACAATATGTTCATATCCGCTGTCTTTTGGCGAGGCAATCACTTGCTTCGCCGATATAATTTTTTATTATTTTATCCGCTTGACCTATGCCGTATCATATGGCGATACTGCAGCACTTCACTTTTTGCCTATGCCGCAAAGCTCCTTGAGATAGGCGACTTCGCCCTCGCTAAGCTCTCTGAAACCGCCTCTTTTCAGCCCGCCCAGCCTAAGCTCGCCTATGGCGACGCGCTTGAGCAGAGTGACATTCTTTTCAACAGCCTCGAACATGCGGCGGATCTCCCTGTTTTTGCCCTCGAATATCACGACTTCGAGGCGAGTGGAACCTTCCTCCACGCCTGTGACCTTCACTTTGCACTTGCCGTATTTTACGCCGTCTACCTTCACGCCCTTGCGTAGCGCGGCGAGGTCGCTCTCCTCTATGGAGCCCTCTATGCGCACGATGTAGGTCTTTGCTATCTCTGAGGACGGATGCGTGAGCTTGTAAGTCAGCTCGCCGTCGTTTGTGAGCAACAACAGTCCCTCGCTGTCATAGTCCAACCTGCCGACGGGATAGAGGCGCTTGCCCTTCCACTCGTCGGAGAGATAGTCCATGACCGTACGACGCTTTCTGTCCGCATGCGTGGGCTTTTGCGCAGGAGCAGGCTTATCTTTTCCCTGCTCGGAGGCGCGTCCTGAGGGCTCCTCCTTCCTTTGCGGGACTCCGCTCTTATTGTCCGCCTCGTCGTCTACAGACGTGACGCAGCCCTTTGGCTTGTTGAGCATGATATAGTCATAATGTGTGACGCGTACTACTTTTTTGCCGTCCACATACACGACGTCCTTGTCGTCGATGTCGGTAGCCAAAGATGTGACCACCTTTTTGTTTACGCTCACCCTGCCCGCAAGCACAAGCTCCTCCGCCTTTCTGCGCGAAGCGACGCCGCACTCGGCAAGATATCTGTTTATCCTCATACGTCTCCAAAGCGCCCGAATTTTGAAAATCGAGCGTGACCGAATATATACAAAAACAATTATAAATTAAAATTCTTTATTTCGCAAGCGTATTTTGTCTATTGCAGACTATGGCAGATAGACTATTTTTTCTATTGCCGCGCCAACTCGGGCAAAACGCGCAAAAAAATCCTCGGACGAAATTTTCCGAGGATAAAAAATCAGAATAATGCGTCGAGAGCAAGTTATGAGCGCGATTTTTACAAATTTACGCCGATATCTTAATAAACACTCCTAAAATATGCGCTCAAAGCGCGTTCACGACAAGATATTCATCCTTCGCAAGCGGATAATATATGTCATGCCAATCTTCCGTCACGCTGTATGGAGCGCTTATCTCCACCCTCTTCTTGCCTTTGCCATAGGTGAGCAGAGCGCTGTCCAAGGGTACCATGTCGAAGTTTTCAAAACCGTGATCCATCATAGCCATACTCTCGTTCCACATATCGGGACAGTTCAGCACTACGCCGATGAGCTGCATATTCTTTCGCTTAGCTCCGCTCACGAGACAGCGCCCGCTCTTTTTCGTATAGCCCGTCTTGACGCCGTTCGCGCCTTCGTACTGCTTTAAAAACTTGTTTTTGTTGGCAATAGCCGTGACTTCGCCGCCTACCTCTATGCGCCTCAAAGTGGTGCCGACTATGCGCTTGAAATCGTCAAGTTCGTATGCCGCGGCGGTGATGAGCGCAAGGTCGTATGCCGTAGTATAATGCTCGTCGTCGTGCAGACCGTGAGGATTGACAAAGTGCGATTCGCGCGCGCCCAAAGACAGGGCTGTCTCATTCATTAGCGCGGCAAAAGCCTGCAAGCTCCCCGCCGTCTCTATGGCAAGCGCGGTCGCCGCATCGTTGCCGCTCCTGAGCATAAGCCCGAAAAGCAGGTCCTCTACTGTCGTCTGATCGCCCTCTTTCAAGTATATCGAGGAGCCCTCTACTCCCACCGCCTGCCTAGGCACAGTCACAATATGGTCGAGAGGAAGATTTTTGAGGACGACATATGCGGTAAGCACCTTAGTCGTGCTTGCGGGATAACACCTCGCGTGCTCGTTCACACCGTAAAGCACGCGCCGCGAAGATTGCTCCATAAGCACTTTGCCGCTCCCGTTTTGCTTTGAGGCTTGCAGGGATAATTCTGTATTTGCGCATACGCTTTTTTTGACCGCGCCGTTGCCATTATCGACCTCGTTTTTGCCTTTGTAAAACGCGGCTCTTTCGGGATCGCCAGGCTCCTTTGCCTCATTTTCTACGTCGTTTTCGGCGTCGGCATGGCTGTTTTCATCCGCGCCCTCCTGCTCTTTCTCGGCGTTTGTTCGCCTGTCAGCGTTCAATTCTTTGCCGTTTTTAAATGCGAAACTATTATCATTTTCGGCATAATTTAGAATACTTTTTGCTATTCTTGGCTCAAATCCGCCCTTTATGTCCGAATTTATTATAAAAGCGTTTGCCGCAAGCAGCGATATAACCAAAAACGCTATAACTATAAAAATTTTGCCGCCGAAGTTTTTCATATCATTCCTCCTTTTTGAACGTTTTCAGCAAGGTACGCACAAGGTCGCTCCACTTGTCGTCCGAGTCGTTGCCGTCCAAACTCACAAACTTCTTTTCCCTGCCGCATACAAAAAAGCCGAGAGGCGTGACGGTAACGCCACCGCCCGATGCGCCCGCATACGGCAACCTGCCCTCGCTAGTGTCGCCGTATTCGCCTCCTCCCGCCACAAAGCCATAGCTCAATTTGCTCACGGGCAATACGACGTTTCCGTCACTTGTCACTATGGGTTTGCCAATTATCTCGTCGCTTTCGACCGCGGCGCGTATGCACTCAACGGTGCGTTTCAACATCTCCTCAATTTGCATATTTCCCTCCGCCTCAAAGCGCTATATCTGCGACTTGAAGCAAATTTATCCTCATTTTGATGCTTAAGTCCAGCTCGAAACTGTCCTCATCGCTCATGTACACCCCGCCCTTTGCAAGAGGCAGTAGCAGAACTTGTAACATTGCTCCCATCGCCGCGGACATCATCGCCTCGTCAAGTCCTATCCTTAGTGCCGCAACGCCGCCCCTGCTTATGTCCGAGCTTATAAAGTTGCCCGCCATTTTGAGCGCCTTTTTCGGATCTGCGGACGGTTTTTTGAACTTTTTGCCGTTGAGAGTGCATCTAAAACGCCCGTCCTTTGCAAACAGCCTCACCCTTACAAGCCTGAGCGAGAACAGTTTGACGTCCAGCTCCGCGCGCCGCCTAGCAAGCGAGACGTGTCCCGTGAGGCTTATGCGCATAGGCAAAAACATCATAGTTATGACAGCCTCAAGGCAAATCAACGCAATTTGCACCGCCATAGTGCTATTTTGTGCGAATTTCACGTTTATATGAAAAAAAACTGCGCTGCATTAAACGCAAATTTTTAAAAAATACTCGATTTAGTTCTTTTATATCGTCTTATAAAATTTTCGCGGCAAGCGCATGCTGCCCGCCGCGACATTATACGTATTTTTTACAAAACTCCGATATGTGCACCGATAAGATATCACTCGTAAGTGTCGATATCCTCTCCTATGAGGAAATCCGGGAGTTCGTCATCGTCGTCAAAGAAGTCGTCCGTTTCGGGTTCGGCGTCCGCGGAGACATCGCTTGCGGCCTCCTCTAGAGGCTCATCGGGAGTTTTGCCGCCCTCGCCTTCGCCCTCTCCTTCTCCTTCCTCGCCGTCCAAAATGGAGCGATTGTGGAAGAGGCTGTCAGAAATGGGCGCGTCGATAAGCATGAGTTTTTCAAGCACTTCGGAGTAATCGGGCAGATCCGTGATGTCGCTCAAACCGAATTTCTTCAAAAATTCGTCCGTAGTGCCGTAAAGCAAGGGTCTGCCTACGGTGTCCTTGCGCCCTACCGCCTGAACAAGCCCGGCTTTCAGCAGTCCCGAAAGCGCGTACTCGGAGTTTGTGCCGCCGCGCATATCGTCTATCTCGAGCCTCGTTATTGGCTGTTTGTACGCGACAGTTGACAGCACCTCAAGCAATGTGCGCGTAAGTTCCTTCTCCTTGAGAGGCGTGAGCACGTCCGCTACTATATCGCCGTAGGCGGGATTGGAGCTGAATTGCAGCTTTCCGTTGAAATCGAGGAGCACGATGCCCGACTCTGAGCTGTAGCGCTTTTGCAGCAATCTGACAATGGAGTTGAGCTTTTGATGAGTAAGTTCGGGCACCTTTTCTATGATGTCCGTCCTCGCTATCGCGCTGCCGCTTGCGAAGATCAACGCCTCCACTACGTTCTCAATATTTTCCATCGTCGCCCTCCTCGAAATTTATTGTGGCGTCCGCCGTGCCGTCAAGCGCGTGGAGCATTATAACGCCGAAATTCTCCTCCTGCGTGACGGCGATTATGCCGTATTTGACAAGCTCGAGCGTGGCAAGGAAGGTGGTCACTATGTCCGCCCTGTCATAGTCGGGCTCAAAAAGCTGAGTAAATTCGACCTCCAGCCTCTCTGCGATCACCGAGCGGATATATTTCATCTGATCGTGTACGGAAAATCTGTCCTTTACGACTTTTTTGGGTATGACTTCCTGCCCGCGCCGCTCCGCAGACGCAAGCACCTTTGCAAACGCTTCCACAAGCTTTGGCAGCGAGAAGTTGACAAGCGCCACGCGGTAGTCCTTGTCCGTGTAGGTCGGCATGCGGTAAAAGCGATTTATCGTCTCTATCTCCCGCAATTTCTCGCTCTGCTCTTTGAGTATCGCGTACTGCTTGAGCTTGTTGATGAAAAGTTGCCTCTCGTAGGCGGGATCGTCCTCGGAAAGCTCCTCATCGTCCTCCTGTGGCAAAGATCTGAGCGATTTCAGATATATGAGCTCTGCCGCCATGACGATAAATTCGCCCGCGTACTCATAGTCAAGCTCTTCCTTGGGCGCGTTGTTGATTATCTGCACGTATTGGCTTGTGATGTCCGAAATGAAGATGTCCTCAATGTCTATCTTTGCGTCCTTTATCTGCTGGTAGAGTAGATCCAGCGGTCCGTCGAAATCCGTGATATGATACACGATCTTAGGCTTTTCATACGGCAGATCGCCCTCTTCAATATTGACGTCGGACATGGAAAAATCGGGGACGTACGCCTCCCCCGCGACCCCCGCCTCATCATTTTCAACCGCGTAGATCTGAGAAATGTTTTTTATCTCGTCATCTTCAGCCATTTGTGCTCCGCTTATACAAAATAAAGAATTACAATAAATTTTAACACGCGGAGAGCAAAAAGTCAAAGACTAATTATAATAGGCATATATGTGGGCTACTCGTGTAAGTTTTACTATTAAATGCGAAGGGGTTCCTTTGCATTTTCATATGTGGGCTACTCGCCCACACCTCGGCAAGGGACTTCGTCCCCTGCACCCCAAGCTAAAACGCGCGAACGGCAACCTTTTCAATTGTTGTCGATCGCGCGTTTTTGATTGTTTGCAAGAGTCAAAAATCCTGCTTGATAACGTGAATTATTATAATTTACTTAGAATATCTTTACTTAACAACTTGCATAAGCTACTATTTTAAGCGTCACTTTTTGCCTGTCGCCCAGTGGCGGCCTATCTCGCCGATAGCGTCGAAGAGGTTCATGCGGTCTACGCTTTCGGCGGCGACGACTGCTGTCTCACTGATTATCTCGCCGTTTTTGACAAGATATACCGTGCCCAGCCTATCGCCCAGCTTTACAGGCGCCTTGACGCGCTCTTTAAGGTCGTATCTGAGTTCGTAGTCCGCACTATCGCTCCTCGCCATAAACTGCGCCACATCGCTCGCTACCGTTATCGCGACGCTGTCCCTTTTGCCGCCCGCGACGCATATGCGCTTGTCCAAAGGCTCGCCCGCCTTGAGCAAAATATTGTTGGTGTAGTTGGCAAAAGCATCATCGAACATCGCGCTTACCGCGGCGTTGCGCTCTTTCGAAGACGGAGCGCCTATTATGACCGCGATTATACGCATATCGTCGCGCTTTGCCGTCGCCGCAAGGCAGAATTTCGCCTCGCTCGTATAGCCCGTCTTGCCGCCGTCGCAGCCCTTATAAAAGCGCACGAGCTTGTTTGTGTTGGATATTGACGTCTTCCTGCCGCTAGGATGGGCGAAATCCTCCATCCATATGCCCGCATAATCGAAGTATGTCGGGTGCTTTATGAGCTCGCCGAACATAGTCGCGACGTCCTGCGCGCAAGAAAAACTCTCCGCGGCGGGGAGCCCCGTGCAGTTTTTGAAGGAAGTATTTTGCATACCCAGCTCCTTCGCTCTGCCGTTCATACGCGCGACGAAACCGCTGACGCTGCCCGCAATATGCTCCGCAAGCGCTACGCAGCTGTCGTTGGCGGACGCCACGATCACGGTCTTTAAAAGTTCGCCGAGGTTGTGCGTACTGCCCGCGTCCAAAAATACCTGCGAGCCGCCCATACCTGCCGCCTCTTCGCTTACCGCTACGTCGTCCGTAAGCGATATTTCACCTCTGTCCACCGCCTCGAGCGTCAAGAGCGCGGTCATTATCTTGACCATGCTCGCAATGGGCAGCCTATCCTTCTCATTGCGCGCATATATGACCGTCCCCGTCGCCGAGTCCACCATATATGCCGCCTTGCCTACGCTCTTAAAATCTGTAGCCGCATACGCGTACGCCGTGCCGCTCGCAAATATAGCGCAAATTGACGCCGCGACCATAGCGAGCACAAACAGCGCCACGACCGCCGCGATCATAAATTTGGATCTTGATTTTGAAATGTTCATAATTTGCCTCACATCCTTTTTCCTTAGCGTGTCTAAGTCTTGAAAAATTATGCATCGAACAGCGTCGGCACGATGACTCCGCCAACTATGAGGCCTACAAGCACTATAAATACGAAACACACGGCGGCGTTTATCGCCAATATCTTGAGGAGCGCGATAAAAGACGGTTTGAGTTTTCCCGAGCCGCACTCCGTACAGGAGGCGGAAAGCACACGCGCCGTGGCGATCACGAGCAAAAATACGCTTATGATGAATACGGGCAGATATACAAACAGGAAGTTGAGCAAGCCGAATATGTCATAGCGGCAGAGCAGCGCGGTGGACAGCCTTCCCAAAATAAAACCTATAAAAAAGTACGGTATACAGCAGATAAATACCGTCTTTTTGTTCAGTCCCGACAGGAGCACGAGCGCATAACTTGCGACAAGTACCGCCAATGAAAGGAAGAATACCTTCCCCGCGCCCGTCTCGGCGTCCACTCGTGCGACGACCTCGAATTCGCCGCCGACTTCTCTGTATGCGAGCACGACGCCGACAATTATGCCGACAACAAGTATTACGAGCGCGCTGACGACGACCTTCGCGTTCGCTTTGAAAAAATCCACGATCTCGTTCTTTATCGCTCTCGACCTTGCGGATGACATACCAAACAGTACGCATTCCCCACGGCGATTATGACAAAATCGCGCAAAAATTCTTAAAGTAACCTCAATTCGGTCAAGCACCGATAATATGGCATATGCTATTCTCTAGCCGTGAACGAAAATATTATCAAAGCAAAAAAATATCTACTTTCTCTCGGCTTTGCGCCCAATCTCAAGGGCTATAAGCTGCTTGCCGCGCTCATCGAGCTTGCGTTGAACGGGGAGCAGATACTCCCTCTCAAATACAACGGCTACAGACAGCTCGCGAGCATTTTCGACGTGGACGCGGCATCGATAGAAAAGGACATCCAAAACGCTATATCTGCCGCATGGCTGAGGGGCGACGTCGATGTCCTGTACCGCGAATTCGGAGAGACCCTTGACGAAAACAAGGGCAAACCTACAAACAAACAATTTGTGCTTACGGCTGTGGAGCGACTGAGCAATCAAGCTTAAGCGGCATATTGTAATAGTTCTTCGCCGACTTCATTCGCCTCGTCCAGCATAAAGCGACTGTGCACGGCATATCCACGCGTAGGGTCCTCGATCATTACGTGTGTGATAGCGCCTATCAGCGCGCCGTTTTGGATTATTGGGCTTCCGCTCATCCCCTGCACTATGCCTCCCGTCTTTTCAATGAGGCGCTTATCTCGCACCGCGATGACCATTCCCTTTTCTGCCGCATCGCTCTGCGAGATGACTTTCACTATGTCTATGTCATAAAGTGCGGGCTCGTCGCCCTCTATCGTCGTGAGCACTTGCGCCGCGCCCATCTTAGCCTCGCCCTTGCCCGCTACGCGCATAAGATCGCCCTCGGGCTTGTCCGCATACTCGCCGTAAATGCCTATTAGCGAGTTTTTTGTCACCGTCCCGAGCGGACGAGACAGCCTGTTCACTTCCGCTTGAAGTCCACCCGCTCTGCCTCGCTCTCCCTTTATCACGCCTGATATGGACGTCGGATATATCTTGCCGATATTGAGCTCGTCTTTGAGCCCCGTCTCGCTGTCCTGTATATAATGCCCGAGCGCGCCGAAATGTCCGTCCTTGGTCACAAACGTCAACGTTCCTATTCCGCCCAAATCTTCTTTTAGCATAAGCCCGAGCTTTCTCGACCCGCTCAGATCCACTGCGGGCGTTATTTTCGTCTCGAATGTATTTCCTTTTCTTCTTACGGACAGCGAGACTTCTCCCTTTCCGTCGTCGAGAGTGCGCTTCAAAATGTACAGCGAGCTTATGGGTTTATTGTCCACTTCGTAAATTATATCTCCCTTCTGTATACCGCTGTCCTTTGACGGAAATGTCTCGCCGCTTTCGGTGACTACACCGCTCTGCCCCTCGACAATAAGCCCGTTTGCGCCTATGGATATGCCGATGGGGACTCCGCTGACATAGACATATTCCTCGCCTGTAGCAAGCGACGTCAAACCTATCGTCTGCAAAGGAAAGTTCGCGCTTATTTGGCAAGTCACGCCCTCGCCTGTGGAAAACAGCAATGTCGCGAGGACAGCCACTATCGCAATAGCGACCGTCCACGCGACGCGTCTCCCCCGTCTGCATCTCATTTCATCTTTCATCTGCATAACCATAGCTTTTGCACGGAAGGAAAAATTATAGCCAGTAAATTTTTGGATTTGAGGAGTAAAGCGTCAAATTGATTGTACGCCGTAATAGCGCGCCTCTAAGCTCTTAAATTTCGTCCCGATGAACGGTTATTCAAAAAAAATAAAGTGCCAATATTATGAGAGAGTAAATTATTTAGAGTAAATTATAAATTTTACTTGTTACACATTATAAAAAGGAGCCAATAGACTCCTTTTTATAATAAAAACAGAGTATCTAATCATATCAATTGTCTATACCGAGCAGATTTCGCGCCATAAGCACGCCCATGACGGACGCCATCATAAGCCCGCGAGTCCATCCGCTGCTGTCGCCGAGGCAGTGCAAACCGCGAATGGATGTGTTGAGGTGCTCGTCCATCTTTATCTTGTTTGAGTAAAACTTGAGCTCGGGGCTGTACAGCAACGTCTCGTATCCCGCGAATCCGGGCACAACCTTATCCACGGACTGAATGAAATTGATTATGTTGAGCATCGCCCTGTACGGCATTGCGGCAGTGATATCCCCCGCCACCGCGTCCTTCAATGTGGGGCGGACATTTGAGAAACTAAGTTCTTTTTGCCACGTGCGTTTGCCGCTCAAAATATCGCCGTAACGCTGCACGAGTATCTTGCCCGCGCCCAGCATATTAGTGAGCTCGCCCACCTTCTGCGCGTACTCTATGGGTTGCTTGAAGGGCTCCGTAAAGGAGTGCGAGCACAGTATAGCGAGGTTGGTATTGTCGCTCTTCTTCTCCTTGTAGCTGTGTCCGTTCACGACGGCGAGGTCGTTGTCGTAGTTCTCTTGCGAGACAAAACCGCCCGGGTTTTGGCAGAATATGCGCACCTTGTTTTTGAAAGGTTCGGGATAGCCGATAAGCTTGCTCTCGTACAGCACGGAGTTGATCTCCTCCATTATCTCGTTGCGCACCTCTACCCTGACGCCGATATCCACGACGCCGGGAGCGTGGGCGATGTTGTGTTGCGCGCACATTCTCTCAAGCCACTCCGCGCCTCTGCGCCCCGTGGCGATGATGGTCTTGTCCGCGTATATCTCCTCTTTGTTCTGTCCCTTGCTGTCCTCGATGTACACGCCCTTGCATACGTCGCCGTCCAAAATTATATTGTCGCACTGTCTGCCAAAGATGAGCTCGACGCCGCTTTTTTTGAGGTGCTCCTCTATCGCGCCGTAGAGCGCTTGCGCCTTCTCAGTCCCCAAATGGCGTATGGGACAATCCACAAGTTTGAGCCCCGCCTTTATAGCCTTTTTGCGTATCTCCTTGACCTTTTCGTCGTTGCCAAGCCCTTCGACGTGCTCGTCCGCGCCAAACTGAAGATATATTCCGTCCGTATAGTCAATGAGATCCTGCGTCTTTTGCTCGCCTATGAGTTGCGGAAGTTCGCCGCCCACCTCGTAGCTCAACGACAGCTTGCCGTCCGAAAACGCGCCCGCGCCCGAAAAACCCGTGGTTATGTGGCAATACGGCTTGCAATTTCTGCACTCGCCGCCCTTAGTCTTGGGACACGCGCGCCTCTCGATGGGCTGTCCCTTCTCGATTATGCACATCTTTCCGCTATAGCCGTGCTTTAAAAGCTCTATCGCCGTGAATATGCCCGCGGGACCCGCGCCAACTATGCAAATATCGTATCTTCTCATATCGCCTCTCCGATAAAGAGTTTTTGCCGCAATATAAATTATTATTACATATCAAATAATATCCACTCTTGCGACCTGTCGAATTATAAGCCCGATTTTGTCATCTGTCAATAATTTTTTTTATTACGTGGAGCTCCGCCCCAAGCCCCGACAAGGGACTTCGTCCCCTGCACCCCGCACTAAAAACGCGCAAACTGCTTGCATTTGCTCAGGGCTCGCGCCTTTTGCGATTGGTTATGTGGGCAGACGCCCGCTTTTTTTGTCACTAGTACGCGCGTTTTGTTTTTGTATGGTACAAACTCCTGCGTAAGTGCTTGATATTGACGGCACGTATTGTCTGAGTTGTTTTTTATTGGACATCCACCACCCACTAATCGCGGGTGATGGAGGCCCAAAAATATAACACACTCACAGTACAATCTACAAACCTAACGCACTCAATGTTTTCTCGATTTTGTCGAAAGATGTCAATTTTTGAGGAGTAGCGCATAAAATAGTAGAACTTAGGAGGGCTCAATGGCTTTGGAAAGTCTCTTGTTACTGCTGAAAAATTTGATAATTTTTTCTTCCTATGTGACGGCTAAAAGCTCCTTTCCGAAGCCGCTCTCCAAGGAAAAAGAGCGCGAATACATTTTAAAAGCCCGCGAGGGCGACCCCGAAGCGAAGGAAGTGCTCATCAAGCATAACCTGCGCCTTGTCGCGCATATCGCAAAAAAATATACCAATTACGGCGACAATGACGAGCTCATCTCAATAGGCTCTATAGGGCTCATAAAGGCGATAGACAGTTTTGTCCCCGACAAGGGCACACAACTTGCGACTTACGCCTCGAGGTGTATAGAAAACGAGATATTGATGACTATGCGCACTTCCAAAAAGCATAGGCAGAACGTGTCAATCAACGAGCCGATAGGCGTGGATAAGGACGGCAACGAACTGACTATAATGGATATGCTCTCAGACGACTGCTCCGTCATAGACGACGTCGAAAACAGCATCCTCATGCAAAAGCTCATTGACATCTTGAAAGAGGAGCTGGACGCGCGAGAGTACAAGATAATATGTTTGCGCTACGGCTTGGGCGGTATAGGCTCGCTCACTCAACGCGAGGTAGCCGAAAAATTCGATATATCCCGATCCTACGTCTCCCGCATAGAAAAAAAGGCGCTTGAAAAAGTGCGCGCAAGGATAGAAAAAGAGGATATGTTTGTGTAGGCATAAGATAAAAAGCGGCATATCAAGACGTGTGCGTTATAGCGCCTTCTTTTGTATGTTGTGCGAAAATATAAAAACGGCCCCGTATGCCCTGCCCTTAAATCATGCAAAACTAATGTATAACAAGACAAACAAAACCGTTTAGAACATTGTTTTTTATTACCTATCTTAGGTTCAACCCGCGACATTCGGGTCATTTGGTTTAGCGCCCGACTCCGCCTTTATCTTGACAAGTCCCTCTATCTCGTCGAGAAGGGTGTTGATGTCCCTGAATTGGCGGTGCACCGACGCATAGCGCACATAGGCGACCTCATCTATCGTCTTGAGACCTTCCATAACCAGCTCTCCGATATAGCCGGAAGAGACCTCTTGCTCGAGCGAATTGTTGACCTCGCGCTGAATGTCGCTCACAAGTTTGTCTATCACGTTTATGGAGATAGGGCGTTTCTCGCACGCCTTCATAATGCCCGTCTTGACTTTTGAGATGTCAAAAGCCTGCCTGCTGCCATCCTTTTTGATGACCATTATAGGCGTACTTTCCACAGTCTCGTACGTCGTAAAACGCTTGCCGCAATTGATACACTCGCGACGGCGGCGAATGGATGTGCCGTCCTCGTTTTGTCTGGAGTCTACGACCTTGCTCTCGAGACAGCCGCAATAAATGCACCTCATATCTCTCCCTCCGATCATTTTATTGAAAAAATTATATCACGGTCCAAAAAAAAAGTAAAGAATTCATTTTTATTTCCCTCATTTTGAGCGTTTTCGAGCGCGATTTGACATATTCGCGCACACTATATGCGAATTTTAGCGGATAATTTTGTAATTATTCATAAAATAATCTTTTTGATCATAATATTTATATTTCGCAAAATTTTCTGCCGCAATTCAAAGTGTAAAATTTTACAACTGCAAAAGGCGTCTCTTATTTGTGCCGTCCGAAAACTGTATCGCCGTCTAATTTATATTTGCGCTTTTTTGACAGTCGAAAAGCCGATGTAAAAAATTTTTCCTTTCGCGTCATAAAATGTATTCGGAGCGAATATATTTTGGATATGAACTCCAGACAGTATACATTTTCGGATTTCACAAAAAAGACGGTGATAAACGTTTGCGACGGGCGCGAACTCGGCCACGTGTGCGACCTCATTTTTAACAACTGCGGACAGATACTTGCTATAGTCGTGCCCGGCAAAAAGAGCCTGTTCAAGAGTCTTACCTCATCGGAGAACCTTACAATTCCATTCAACCGCATTGTGAAGATAGGATCCGACGTCATTTTGACAGATATCGTAGGAATGATGGCGGGAGCGTGCTCCACCGCGCAAAGACAGGACGGCGCGTACGCTCAAAGCGTGAGACAGGCAAGCTATGCGACCGAGGGCACTTATGCCCCGCCTTGCCCTGATGCCCCTCCTGTTGACGGACAAGCGTACAGTATGGCGGCAGAACCGATGTATCGGGGAGAGGACTCCTACGCTCCGCCCCCGCCGACCGCTCCACCGAGGGACGACTCCTCATCCGCACGTACTTACTACCATGAAGAATAGCTGACATGCTTGCATTTGCTTAGGGCTTGAGACCATTTTATATGCTGTCATTTCGAGCGCAGTCGAGAAATCCCCAAGTCCTCACCCCACAAAAACATTTCATATTTTTGCGGAAACCCCGATATCGCTTTAACAAGGGGATGTTTCGACTTTGCTCAACATGACAGTTATATGTAGTGTCATTCCGAGCGATACGGGACACACATTATTAATAATGGATTTGGCGCGTAGTATTTGATGAATCAGGTACTACGCGCCTCTCGCCTACTTACTCAATAGCTTCGCGGATACGGGCGATGGCGGTCTTTTCGAGGCGGGATACCTGCGCTTGCGAAATGCCTACTATCTTGCTTATCTCTACCTGCGTCTTGCCGTCGAAATAGCGCAGTTTTATCACCTCGAGTTCACGCGGGGGTACGTTTTTCAATGCCTCATGGAGGGCGAGGCGCTCCGACCAATTCTCGCTTGTCTCCTTGCTGTCGGCAAGCTGATCGACGAGCTCCAGGCTGTCCTCGCCGTCGCCGAATACGGGCTCGTAGAAGGATATAGGCTCGCTCACTGCGTCAAGCGCGCAAGCAACTTCCTTGAGCGGTACCCCTATCTCCTCGGATATCTCGACGAGGTCGGGCTCCGCCTTTCCCGCTTCCATCATTTTTTCGCGCGCTTTGAGCGCTCGGTATGCGGTGTCGCGCATGCTCCGCGATACTTTGACGGTGGTCCTGTCGCGCAATGCCCTCTTGATCTCGCCGAGTATCATTGGCACCGCGTATGTGGAAAAGCGCACGTCGAGGGAGCGGTCGAAGTTGTTGAGCGCTTTGAGAAGTCCTACCATTCCGACTTGAAACAGGTCGTCCGCGCTCTCCTGCGACTTGGAAAATCGCCCTACGCAGGACAGCACAAGGCGCATATTCGCCCTCAAAAACAGGTCGCGCGCCTCGACGTCGCCTTCGTCTATACGCTTGAGGAGAGCGTCGCACTGCGCCGAATTGAGCCTCGGCAAGGTGGCTGTATCCAGCCCGCATATGGTTACTCTGCCCATAAAAAAGCACCTCCTGAGTTATGTAGAGATGCTTTTTGATATTTTGTGCACGGATGAGCTTTTTATGCGTGACTTTTAATTTTTTTTCGCAATTGCGTTCCATTGCCGATTTTATATGTGCCTAGCAGGTTTTTCCCGACGGTAAAAGTTATTGCGCGGACGCAAGCGGATAATGGGTATGTTTGATTTATGTCACCCGAACTGCTCCAAACTCTTGCGCAGCGTCTCGACGATCTTCTTCTCGAGGCGGGATATGTAGGATTGAGATATGCCCATCATGTCGGCGATCTCCTTTTGAGTCATCTCCTCTTTGCCGTACAGCCCGAATCGCAACGAAAGGATTTGCCTCTCGCGCTCGGGAAGTTGGTCGAAAGAGGCGCGTAGCATCTCCCTCTCCGCGCTGCCCTCTACGTCGCTGAATACGCAGTCGGGATCCGTGCCAAGCACGTCGCTGAGCAGGAGCATATTGCCCTCGAAATCCACGTTTAACGGCTCGTCGAGCGAAAGTTCCGTGCGAATACGCCCCGTCTTGCGTATGTGCATGAGTATCTCGTTTTCTATACAGCGCGAGGCGAATGTGGCAAGTTTGATGTTCTTGTCGGGGTCGTAGCTGCTCACCGCCTTAATAAGCCCTATCGTGCCTATGGAAACGAGGTCGTCCATGTCTATGCCCGTGTTGTCAAAGCGCTTTGCTATGTAGACAACGAGCCTGAGATTGTGCTCGATGAGCGTGAGCCTCGCCTGTTCGTCCCCATCGAGAAAGCGCCTTACCATAGCCGCCTCTTCCTCGGGCGTCAACGGCGCGGGCAGACTGTTGCCCGCCGAAATATAGTTGACATCTCCTTCGGTTTTTATGCCGAGGAAAGCCATTATCTTTGCCCATATGTCTCTCAGTTTGAGTTTCATAAGTTCCCTCCCTATTTGGATAAGTCCGATTTTATACGTTTAGATTGCTTGTTTTAAAACATTCCCGCCTGCAAGATGACATCATAGCCTTTTAGCGGAGTGGAGCATAGCGCGCCGAGCGCTTTGAGTTTTACGCCGTCCACCTCTACGCCGTCCAGACCGATGAGCGGGAGCGTGTCGTTGCCGCTCACGGAGTTTACGCTGATAAATCCTTCCTTTGGACATTCGCACAGATTTTCAGAGAGGCTGTCCGAAATTATCACCACAGGCAGGCCGCTGAAATCGTCCACGAGTAGATTGCCGCTGTCTAATAGCGCGTTACAGCATATCTTCTGCCCAGACGCGCACAAATATATCTTCTTTACGCGCGCCCCGCTATGCGAGCGTTTGCGAGCTATCGCACGAGCGCATATTATCAACAAAGCGAGCGCTCCCGCCACAAGACCGAGCTGCGCGTAGCCGTTTACATCAACGCCCAAAAGATAGCTGATTCCCTTTGTAGCGCCGCCTACAAGAAACGTAAATGCGCAGAATACGACGGTCGCCACGACAAGTTCAAAAATTTTATGCGCAAACTTCCCCTTTTTCGGTTTGAAAAAGATGACGGTCATGAGCGGCGCCAGCAACCCCCTTATAGCGATCTTCCACGGCTCAGAAACTACAGCGTATGCCGTACCCGCTACGGCGCCTATCAGCGCGGCGAGAATACACCTTGCCTTGCCGCCCCTCACCCCGAACGCCGTCAAAGTGCATACTTCAAGCAGGATATCCACCGCGAAATTGTTGAAGAGCACAAGCTCTATATACACACTCACATCGCATATGATAAGCCCGCCCGGGCAAACAATCCTTCCTTTGATGTCGAAAGTTTTCCAGAATATTTCTGTATTCTAAACGACCGTAAATATCAAATGTCCACTTGAGAACAGTAAAAAATATTAGAGTACAAAAAAATCAAGCATGGCTTTTGGACCTTACTTGACATATTTTTTTGATCAAGATTTGTTCCTACGCCTTTATGCGGCAGTAAGAACGCTGTAAAGCAAATCTTAAATCTTGCAATTATTGCTCGTTGTTCTCGCTGTCCTTCATCCTGCGCATGAACATCGGGACTTTACGCTGCGGAACGTCCACGATAGAAGAGGAAGGAGTGGGCGCTTGCGGCGCTTGTGGAGTTGCCTTTGGAGCCTGCGGCTGGGCGGTATATCCGGGATATGCGCCATATCCGTTCCTGCCGTACTGGTCCTGCGGCTGCTGAGCTCCCGACTGTACGGGGTTGAGCGGGCGCACTCCCTGCCCGTCCTGCTGGCCGTACGGCGCATTGCTGAACGCCTTGGACGCCGTCCTCTGCTCTGAGAAACCTGTCGCTATAATGGTGATCTCTATGCCCTGCGACTCCGACCTTGTGGCGGTGCCGAAAATTATGTTCGCGTTGGGATCGGTGACCTGGTTGACGATCATGCATGCCTCTTCCACTTCCGCAATGGTCATATCGTCGCCGCCGATTATGTTGATGAGCAGCGCCGTCGCGCCCTCGATGTCGTTTTCAAGCAACGGACAATATATGGCGCCGCGCACGGCGTCCATAACGCGCTTTTCGCCCTTGCCAAAGCCTATGCCCATATGGGCGAGCCCCTTCTTTGAAAGTATGGTCTTGACATCCGCAAAGTCGAGATTGATGAGCCCCGGGTTGACAATGACGTCGCTCACGCCCTGTATGCCCTGCCTGAGCACGTCGTCCGCATATGCGAACGCTTGAGTGATGGGCATCTTCTTGTTGTCGCCGAATACGGTGGTGAGTTTTTGGTTGGGAATGACAAGCAGAGTATCGACATACTGTTTGAGTTTCTTTATACCCTCGTCCGCATTGCGCATGCGAGGCATACCCTCAAAGACAAAAGGCTTTGTGACGACGCCGACCGTCAATATGCCGAGATCCTGCGCTATCTTCGCCACGATAGGCGCTGCGCCCGTGCCCGTGCCACCGCCCATACCCGCGGTGATGAACAGCAGATCCACGCCTTGAAGCGCCGCTTTTATGCGCTCGCTGGACTCCTCGGCGGCTTGTTTGCCTACTTCAGGGTCGGAGCCTGCGCCGAGACCCTGCGTGGTGTTTTCGCCTATCTGTATCTTGCAATTGTCGGGGACGGGAGACATATTGAGCGCCTGCAAGTCCGTATTCATGACAACGAATGTCGCGCTTGTTATGTTTTTTTTGACCATGTTGTTGACCGCGTTGCAGCCGCCACCGCCTATGCCGCACACAACTATATTCGCCTTGCCCTTGATCTTGGGCGAGACGGGACCGTATTTCGGCGCGGCGTCGTTTGCGCTCTCCTCCGCCTGATCGAAATCGGGCTGATAAGTATCATCGTATGTAGACCCTAAATCCATATCGTCGAACATTATTTTTTACCTCCGAATAACCTTTTGAAAAAGCTTGCGACCGTCGTCCGCGAGAGTGAATCCGCCATGACGAGAAGGGACGCTTTCGAGCTGTCCTCCGGCTTGACAAAGCCGGGGAGTTTGGATGTGATGAGTTCCATATTCCTGCCAAGCAACTCACCCAAATACTTCTTTGCGCCGCGCATAGAGCCTATGCCTTCGCCTGTGAGATATATTGCGGCGTACGGCGGCAGTTCGCCGTGGGCGGAGAGGATGTTTCCTATTATCTGAGCAAACATCTCCAATCTTTCCTTTGCGAGCTCGCTTGCATAAGCGGCTTTGACTTCCTCGTCCTTCGCGCTGACGAGCACGGCGTCGTCATCATAGTCGAGATTGAGGTCGAGTAGCTTTTTCGCCTCCTCAGCCATCTCAAATGATACGCCCAAATACTCCGTAATGTCGGCGGAGATATGCGCGCCGCCCAAGGAGAAGGATTTCATATCCAAAATCCCGTCGCCCTTCGCCACGCATACGGATGAGCTCAGATATCCGATGTCCACTATGGCATACACTTCGTCGCGCTGTTCCTGCTCCAGCAAGCTCATGCACTGCGCCCACTCAGTCGATATATATCTGACGTCCGTGAAACCGAGTTCCTCCGCAACGCCGTCAAACACATCAACATAGCTCTTGCTCGCGAGTATGTAGGAGATGAGAGCCTTGATGTTTTTCGCGTCCATGCCTCTGATGTCCGAATATATCCTGTCGCCGCCGTCGAGCATAAAATATACGGCGGACATATTGACCGTGACGTACTGTCCGCCAACTTCGAAACTGTTGCCCTTCGACAGCAAATAATCTATATCATCGTCGGAAATGAGACGCTTTTTGTCATAGCTCACTTCGACCTCGCGCGTGACGACGGAAGCAAATTCCGCAGGGACGCCTATGAAGAGGCGCTTTGTCCTGGAAGCCGCCGCTTTCATTGCCTCGCTGAGCACGTCCTTGACCTTCTCCACCGTATCCGCAATGTCGTACCACTGCGCATTTTCATAGCCTTGATGCAGCCTTTGCGAGATCGCCTTTATACCAAAGACGGTCTGCGCCTTTTTTGTCCCGACAATGGCGCTCAAAGAGTGGGAGCCAATGTCCAGCACGGCTATGTCCTTATTGAACAAACTTGTCATATTTCCTCCGCCCGCGTATTGTCACGCAGGCGCAAAACTATATTCTAATTTATTATAGATATATATCTAAGCGGCTGTCAATTGATTTTTTGCAAAAATATGTCATAAAACGCACTGTTTTTTATAATTTTTTGATACAATTGCAAAAAGCGAGGTTTAACGGCGCGCTTTTTGCCTAAAAACTCCCGCTTTCAAAATATCGCGCTTTGTATACCCTTTAGTCTGCCGCAATATCCGACGCCATTTCCCCGGTCCATATCTCATAAACTCTGACATTAAATCTCAAGCCGTTTAGAACGTGACGCAGACATTTTCACATCTCGCCTTGTACGGGCAGCCTCGATATGTCCGCGCCCAGACAGGAAAACATGTCCTCGAGCCTCTCATAGCCCCTGTCTATATAGCCTATGTCGAAAATAGCGCTCTCACCCTCCGCGCCGAGAGCGGCAATGGCAAGCCCCGCTCCGCCCCTGAGATCACGCGCATGCATTATCGCTCCTTGTAGCTTGCGCCCCGTGAGCGCGCTCCCTCTGACTATCGCCCTGCCCGCGTCGAGGGTTATGTCCGCGCCCAACTTGACGAGCTCGCGCGCATGCGCAAAACGCCGCTCGAACACGGTTTCGTCTATCACGCTCACGCCGTCCGAAAAGCACATAGCGCCCATGAGTTGCGCCTGCATATCCGTCGGAAAAAGCGGAAATGGCGCGGTCGAGATGTTGACGGGATGTATGCGCCCGTCCGCGCGCACCCTCACGCATACGTCGTCGCCCGATATGCGGCAATGTTCGCTTTTGAAAACGTCCGTAACGCTCGAGATATCGCTCGGATCCACGCCGTAAATGCGCACGTCCCCGCCCGCTACGGCTGTCGCCGCTACAAGCGTCCCCGCTACTATCCTGTCTCCGCACGGAGCAAGCGAAGCGCCCTTGAGCCGCCCTACTCCGCGTATGCGCATGACGGAAGTCCCCTCTCCGCTTATATCTGCGCCCATAGATTTAAGACCCTTTGCGAGGCAGACTATCTCGGGCTCGCGCGCGCAGTTTATGAGGCGGGTATCGCCTTTCGCGAGGCTTGCGCACATCATGAGATTTTCCGTCGCACCTACGCTGGGATAGCGCATTACAATGTCAGCGCCGCGAAGCTCGTCTGCATAACAGTCCAGCATATCCTCCCCCGCCTCTACGCGCGCGCCCATAGCCCGCAAGCCGTCGATATGTATGTCGAGAGGTCTCGCCCCTATGTTGCAGCCCCCGGGCAAAGGCATGTGCACCTCGTGCACTGTGCTTAAAAGCGCGCCCAGCATGAACATAGAGGAGCGCATAGTTTTTGACAGCGCGCCGTCTGCGTTCGCCCTCTTCGCGCTGCCCCGCACGCGTATGCTCCTGCCCTCGCGCGACACGTCCACGCCGAGCGAGCGCATGAGCAGAGTCATAGCCTCCACGTCGGATATGAAGGGACAGTCGCTTATCTCAACTTCCTCGTCCGTAAGCGTCCCCGCAAGAAGCAAAGGAAGCACGGCATTTTTTGCGCCGTGCACCGTAATATCTCCCTTGAGGGGAGAGCCTCCCCTTATCACAAGCATCTCTTCCATCACTATCACCGTATGCGCCTCGGCGAAATACCGTGCCCGACTTCGTCTTTCGATAGCGAGCCAACGGCGATATACGGCGCGCGTCGCCGCGATATGGACAGCAGAATGCCGACGGCGCCCATGTATGCCACCAGCGAGCTCCCTCCCGCGCTTACGAAAGGCAGCGGCAAGCCCGTGGGAGGGATGGCTCCGCACACCACCGCCATATTGACGAGCGCCTGCACCGTAGTGACCGCCGTTATGCCCGCCGCGAGGTAGCAATCGAAGCGATTTTCCGCCTCGCGCGCGATTTTGAAGCCGCGCGCCGCAATGATCAAAAACAGCGACATCACAAGCGCTACACCCACAAGCCCCGTCTCCTCGCCTATGACTGAAAGTATGAAGTCGCTCTCCGCAAAGGGCAAAAACAGATATTTCTGCCTCGAGGCGAACAGCCCTACGCCAAACAACCCGCCGCTGCCGAGCGCGTAATATGACTGTATGAGTTGATATCCTTCCTCGAGCGGGGATCTCCAAGGATCCAAAAACGCAAGCAGCCGCTGAAGCCTGTACGGTTCGAGCAAAATGAGCAATACCGCGCCTATAACCGCGGGCACGACTATAAGCACGAGGTGCCGCCCTCTCGCGCCGCTCACAAACAGCATTATGAAAATGACCGCGGCGGCGCATACGGTTATGGACATATTGGGTTCGAGTATCAACAAAAGGCATACCGCGCCGCCCAAAAGAAGAGCGACTATCACGCTCGAAAACTTTTTCATATCCGCTTTGGACGCGAACAGCGCTATCGCCATCACCATGAAGAATTTTGCATATTCCGAGGGTTGAATAGTGAAAAAGCCCAGATTAATCCACCGTTTTGCTCCGTAACTCTCAACGCCTATGACGGGCAGGAAAACAAGACCGAGCAGCAAAAGTCCCAAAAGATAGAGGGGTATCGCAAGCTTTTTGAGAGTACTCGCGGGGACGTATGCCATACCCGCCATAGCGAAAAGCCCGAGGGCGAGCGCTATCGCCTGCGTCTTGACATAGTGAAACGCGTCGCCGAGCTGTATCTGCGCGCTGTAACTCGACGCGGAGTATATGAAAACAAGCCCCAAAAGAGACAGCGTGACCGCTGCCGCCGCGAGCGGGATATCCGCCCTGCCCGACGCCATTTTCAAGCCTTTCGGCGCCGCCCCCTCGAGGAGCAGCCCCCTCCTTTCGCGCGCCGTCATTTTCTTATGCCCAGCGTGCGGCATACGCCGTCAAAAAATTTGCCGCGCTCTATGTAGTTGTCAAAAAGGTCGAAACTTTTGGACGCGGGCGAAAACAGCACGTTTTCAAGTCCAAGCTCCCTCGCTCTGCGCATCGCGCCGTCAAGCGCCGCGGATATGGTATCGAAGCGGCTTATGTCCTCAAATCCCGCGCGGGACGCGGCGCGCAATATCTCGTCCGAATTCTCGCCGCATACGCACACAGCCTTTACCTTGTCGGGGAGCTTTGCAAACAGCGCGTCGAAGTCCTCCTCCCTTAGCGCGCCGCCCAAAATGAGCGCTATGCCGCCCTCAAGGCTTTCGCAAGCGGATATGCAGGATGAGACGTTTGTCGCCTTGGAGTCGTTGAATACGCTTATGCCGTCCTTGCTCCCGACGTACTGCCGCCTGAACGCAGGGCGGGAAAACTCCGTGACCGCGCTGCCTATCGTGAAGGGAGATATGCCCTTCTCCGCCGCTACCGCCGTCGCCGCGAGCACGTTTTCAAGCTCCCGCCCGCGCATGTCGATGTCGTCTATATGCACGACGGGACGCGCGTCGAAACACACGAAGTCAGAGGATATGTACGCGCCGCCCTTCACGGGATGCGTGAGGCTGAACGGGACTTTTTTCGCGTTCATTTGAGGAACTAAAGCGCGGATCTCGTCGTCATCGTCGTTGTAGACTATTATATCTTGCGAGAATTGGCGCAAAAAGATGTTCGCCTTTGCCGCGACGTACTTTTCCATACTCCCGTGCCTCTCAAGATGGTCGGGAGCGATGTTCAAAATCACGGCTATGTCGGGGGAGATGTTCGGGCTGCTCTCAAGCTGAAAACTGCTCGCCTCTACGACGGCGGTCTCCGTCGCGTCAAGCTTGTCCGCTATGGACGAAAAAGGAGTGCCTATGTTGCCCACGGCATAGCTCGATATACCCGCGCGTTTCAAGATGGCGTCAATGAGCATGGTGGTCGTCGTCTTGCCGTTTGTACCCGTGACCATTATCTGCTCCGCGAGGCAGATATCCGAGGCAAACTCCAGCTCGCTGACTACAGTCTTTCCCTCGAGGCGAGCGTCCAAAATAAAGTCCTTGTCGCCGCTCACGCCGGGACTTAAAATAATAATGTCCGCGTCTTTGAATACGCCTATGCTGTTCGTCGCCCTCGCCGCGCGCGGGTCGTCGTCATAGACGGTGACGCTCGCTCCCTTTTCGCGCGCGAGCCCATAGGCGGCAAGTCCGCTCTTTCCCGCGCCGTACACCACTACGCTCCTGCCAAGTAGGTTCATTATGCCCTCGCAAAAATTATCGTCAGGGCGGCTCCGAGCATGCTTATGAAGAAGTAAAGCGTCACTATTTTCGTCTCGCTCATCCCCTTAAGCTCGAGATGATGATGGAAAGGAGCCATAAGGAATATGCGCTTTTTCGTGAGCTTGAAGCTTAGCACCTGCAATATAACAGATATGCTTGTCCATACGTACATTATGCCCGAAGTTGCGATCAAAAGCGGATTTTTGCTGAAAACGGCGACGGACGCGCATGTCGCGCCGAGCGCGAGCGAGCCCGTATCCCCCATCATTATCTTCGCGGGATAACCGTTGAACAGCAGATAGCCGAGCAGACCGCCGAGCGTGGATACGCATACCGCCGCAAGCGAGAGCAGTTGCCTTGCGTACGCCTCGTCTCCCGCCGCGAGAGCGTCTTTGAAAAGCAGATATAAAAGCAGTCCGAAACCTATAAAATACGCGACGGACGAGTATCCCGCAAGCCCATCCAGACCGTCCGTCAGATTTACGGAATTCGTCGTCGCGACATACACGAGAATGACGAAGGGTATTATCCCCCACCCGAGGCTGACGTCGCCCAAAAAAGGAATGTATATGCGCCCCGCTATGTAGCCCGACGCATACGCGAAATAGCCCGCCGCGGCGGCAAGCCCGAGCTGTCCTATTATCTTTTGATAGGGTTTGAGCCCGAGGTTGCGAGAATAGTGTATCTTGATGAAGTCGTCCAAGAACCCGAGCATGCAAAATCCGAATGTAAGCGCGAGCGATACGAGCGAAAACGGCGTCCACTCTATGAGAGAAACTATCACGGCGGGTATCAGAAATATGAACCCGCCCATAGTGGGCGTACCGCTCTTGTGCTCGTGCTGTTTGACATAGCCGAGCACAGTCTGTTTCGCCTTGAGGCTTTTCATCATCTTCACGATGGGTATGCCCAAAACGGCGGAGAGCAGCGCGCTCCCCACAAAATACAAAAGCAATCTTATCCCGCCGCTCATCTCAGCTGTCCGTACCTCGCGACGGCATCAAAGTCGCTATAAGGTATCTTGCGCCCCTTGACCTCGATGTAGTTTTCGCTGCCCTTGCCCGCTATGACGAGGGTATCCCCCTCCTCCATCTCTGAAAGCGCGGTGCGCACAGCCTCCGGCCTGTCCACTATGCACTTGACGTCCTTTATGCACACGCCCGCCTCTATGTCGCGGATTATGTCGCGGGGATCCTCTCCGCGCGGATTGTCTGAGGTCAGAATTATCTCGTCACTGTATTTTGACGCCACCTCGCCCATGATACGGCGTTTTAAGACGTCCCTCTCGCCGCCGCAGCCGAACACCGTGATAAGCCGTGACTTCGTGAGCATACGCGCAGTGCTAAGCAAGCTGCGCATCCCCTCGGGAGTGTGCGCGAAGTCTATTATTATCGTCCCCTTGTCGCTCCTAAGCACGGAAAATCTTCCCTTTACGGGTTTGACGCGCCTCACCGCTTGCATGAGCGTCCTCACGTCCACGCCCATCTCGTGCGCGACGGTCATTGCGGCAAGCAGATTGTACACGTTGAATTCGCCGTACAGCCCCGATCTCACTTCCGCGAGCTCGTCGTTGAGATTCGCGACAAAACTTATACCGTCCATATCCTCTCTCACATTCACGGCAAAGCAATCCGCAGGATTTTCAAGACCGTAGCTCACGCATGGCAATGCCGCCGCGTGCAGTCTGTCGATCAAGATCTTGCCACTCTTGTCGTCCACGTTCACGATGGCGCGCTTGATATGGTCGGATGTGAAATAGGACATTTTTACGCCTTGATACTCCTCATAGCTCTTGAAAAAGTCGAGGTGATCCTGCGATATGTTTGTGAGCACGGCGATGTCCGCCTTGACGTCCCCAAGTTTTTCGAGATAAATGGCGTGCGCGCTCACTTCGGATATGACTACGTCGCAGCCCTTCGCGCGCATTTTGAAGAGCAGGTCGTTAAATTCGTACGGGTCGGGCGTGGTCAGGCTCTCGCCTACTTTCGTTCCCAAAATATAGTGTCCGTCCGTGCCCATAAGCCCGCATCTGAACCCCGCATACGTGAGTATGGATTCGATGTAGTGCGCGGTGGACGTCTTGCCGTTTGTCCCTACTACCGCAATAAAACGCATATCGTCCAAAGGGTGCAGAAACCTGTTTTCGCATATCTTCGCGTACGCGAGGCGCGCGTCGTCTACAAGCACGTACTTTATCCCCGCGGGCGGACGTTTTTCGGTGACCGCCACAAAGGGCACGTCTATGTCACCCAAAAAGTCGTTCGCGTCCGCGTTTATGCCCTCTAAGCATATAAAAAGGTCGTTTGCCTCCACTTGACGGGAGTCCGTTTTGATTTCGTTCATCTGAGCATCCATATCAGCGTTAGTCTCTAAAACACCGACATTTTTCAATAGATCTTTAAGCTCCATGCCATCCCTCCGAGGTTTGATACAACAATGATAATTATATAAATCGGGATTATCAACACCCAGGCAAAACTAGACATCAACGGAATTTCTTTTCGCATACCCCACAAAAACGCTACGCATTTTTGTGGGGTAATGACACGGGGGAACGCCGTGAGGCGAGGGTGGGTCATTTCAATAAGTTCGTCCGAGATACTAACGCCCGACGTGCTTGAACTCTAGTAACGCTTGACCGAGCGACCCCTATATCCGCCCTCCGCCTTGTCTGAGCGACTCCGCGGAGCGAGCGGGATATACCCACGTACGCAGTGAGGGCGGGGCTCTGATTTATTTCCGCCCGAACAAGTGGCATAATTGCAGGCTTGCCTGCACGACGTTACGCGGTGAGCGAGCGCAGCCCCTTCCCGCCCTGCCGCGGCGTAACGTTTGATTTGTGTTTGCGCTCGAGCGCAAACCGTTAGTGAGTACGGAGAGGGAGGGGAGTCCTGAGTGCAGTGTGGCGGAACGTTACGTTCATACTAATACTCAACTCATCGCTGCACGTAACGAAGGGAGAGGTTGGGTCTTTCACTTCAATGTCCGAGATACTAACGCCCGACGTGCCGGAGTTCTACTAACCCCGTGTCTGAGCGCCCCTATACCCAGACAGTAGTTGCGTTAATTCGCTCGGACAAGGGGATGCTTCGACAGGCTCAGCATGACAGGTAATATAACGTGTCATTTCGAGCGACATGGGGTCCCCGCAAAATTACGAAGTGATTTTGTGGGGTATAGGGAGAAATCCCCCGGTTTTATAGTAATAACGCTCGGATAATGGGTAACGTTAAGTCAAGACTTCATCACGTCATCAAAAGGACGGCGTTGCGTTTGTCAACCGTTACGCCTGCGGAGGGGTATTGCCCAATGACCTCGCTACCTTCGCCGTCCACTTCGCAGTAAAGACCGAGCTTTCCAAGCGCCGCCCTCGCCTCGGTAAGGCTCATCCCCACAAAACTCGGCAGCGAAAACGGTTCGCCGACTATGTCTTTCTCGTCACCTTCGAAATGCGGTGGAACGGCTTTATAGTCGAAAATACTCTTGAACATCTCGCCCACGAGGGGCGCGGCAACCAACGAACCATAGTACATATATCCCTCGGGTTCGTCCACTATGAGCAGCACCGCATACGGCGCCTCGTCCGAGAGCGAAAAGCCCAAAAACGAGGATATGTATTTGCCGCTTGCGATAGCGCCGTCCTTGTATTTTTGCGCCGTGCCCGTCTTGCCCGCTATGCTATAACCGGGGACATACGCGCTCTTGCCGCTGCCCGCCGTGACTACGCGCGTGAGCAAAGAGCGCATAGTGTCGGATATGCCCGCGCTTATCACCCGCTCTCCCTCGCTACCGTAGGTATCCCCCGCGACATATTTTCCGTCCTTGTCTTTGAGTCCCGCAAACAGGTGCGGCGTGACGGTTACCCCGCCGTTTACGACCGCGGACGTCGCCGCGACAAGCCCTATCGGCGTCACGGCAACCGCTTGTCCGAAACCTATGCGCGCAAGGTCCACCGTCTTGACATCCTTTTCCGCTATGAAAATGCCGCTCGTCTCCCCCGTAATATCCACGCCTGTGCGCTTTGTAAGCCCGAAACGGCGAAGATAATCGTAAAATGTAGTCGTCCCCATTCTTAGCGCGCTCTCCATAAAGACGACGTTGCAACTGCCTTCCACTCCCCCGCCGAAGTCTATGGAGCCGTGCCCCTTAGCCTTCCAGCATCTTATACGCTTGCCGTCCACTATCTTCGCGCCGCCGCAATAAAAAGTGTCGGATGTCGAAATAGCTCCCGAGTCCAGCGCCGCCGCGGCGGTGAGTATCTTGAATGTGGATCCCGGCTCGTATACGGAGGAGACCACATTGCTCTTTGAGCGCGAAAACAGCTCCTCGAGGTCATCTCGCGGCACGTCGTTTAGGTCGAATGAGGGATATTCGCTTAGCGCGACTATGCCGCCCGTCTTGTAGTTCATCACTATACACTGCGCCGCTTTTGGGTGAAATTTCGCCACAGCTGCGGATATAGCCCCGTCCGCAATGCGCTGTACTCCGCTGTCAAGCGTGGTCACAAGCGTAAGTCCCTCTATGGGCGGCTGATAGTACGCGCCCGCGCTCAGCCTTCTGCCTACAAGGTCGCTCTCGGTGAGTATCCTGCCGTTCACGCCCGTGAGATATTTGTCATAGTACGCCTCCAGCCCCGTCTGTCCATTTCCGTCGCTGCCGCAAAAACCGAGCGCCTGCGTCATGAAATTTCCGTAGGGATAATAGCGAAAGTTGTCCTCGGCGTAATATATCCCCTCGAGCCCGCTTGAATACACTCTGCCCAGTTGCTCCTTTGTCGCGCCAGTCGCTACGGTGACCTCGGACGTTCGCTTTGAGACCTTTTCGAGCGTGCTCGCGTAGTCATAGCCGAAAACATCCGAGAGCAACTTTGCCACGGCGGGCTTGTCGGGAGTATCGTTGGGGCGGACGTACAGATTGTAGCGCGTTGCCGTCGCCGCAAGGATATCGCCGTTTGCGTCCACTATCCTGCCCCGCGGCGCGTCCGTAGGCAGGTCGCGCAGCCACTGTTCCCTCGCCTTCACCTGCAATTCGCCGCTGTCGAATATCATCACGGCTATCATTTTTGCGAGTACGGCGATAAATAAAAAGACGACCAGCAGTAAAACTGCCGGAAGTCTTTTTGTTGGGTTATAATGTCTCTTGGTTTGCTGAAAGTTTATCATATTGAGAGTTTATTTGAAAACTCCCGAGACTATGACTTGATATTAGTCGGACACCTCAGACGATATCTCTGACGCGGGGACGACCGCTTTGCCGCTGTTGATCTTGCCCGCGTTCACGCCGATAAGCGTTATGACGACGGCGACAACGATAAGATATAGAGAGAGTATGAGCGCGCCCTTTGCGTTGAGTTTCTTTTTCATCTTTGTCTTTCCTTGCGTTTCTTCGTTCACTTCTTCTTTTTCCTGCGTTTTCGAATAGCCATTGACGGAGGCAAGCTTGCCGTCGAGCTCCGCTCTTCTCTCCATCTCCTGGCTTGCTGTAGTTCCGTAGAATTGACGCTGCCACATATTTTGATTTGCAGACATTCCCTGATAATAGTTGGAGGAGTAATATCCCTGCTGCGTATAGCCCTGCCTCATATCCTCGCCCGAGTTGCGCGGGTCATAGTTGGGACGTGCATATCCTTGCCCCTCATAACCCTGTCCCGCATAGTTTTGCGGCGCGGAGTAGTTTTGAGACGCATATCCTTGCTGTGCATAGCCCTGCTGTGCATAACCTTGTCCCGCATAATCGCCACGGGGGGCGGTCTCTCCATAGGGCGAGCGTATGTCGAATTGACGCGGCTCTACGTCAACGTCGCCCATATAGCGATGCGCATCCTTGAATTCCGAATAGGAAGGCGCGCCTTGACGTGCCGCACTGTTGTTCGCGCTTGCGTCAGTGGACGCATTATCACGATCTGTTCTTCCCAAAATTTGGTCTATAGTATATGACATAACCCCTCTCCCCAACAATTTATCCGATTAGATATTCGGATGTGTTTAGATTTTTTTTATTATCCTGAGCTTTGCGCTTAGTGATCTCGAGTTTTGTTTTTTCTCTTCCTCGCTTGCCTCGATGGGCTTTTTGTTTACGAGTTCCGCTTCCTTATGATGCCCGCAGACGCATATCGGCATGTCGGGCGGACATATGCAGTCCGAAGTCAGCTCTCTGAAAGCGTTTTTGACTATCCTGTCCTCCAGCGAGTGGAAGGATATCACTGCCATCCTGCCCCCCGGGGCGAGCCTTCTCGCTATCGACTTTATCGCGTCCTCCAGCCCCGTGAGCTCTCCGTTGACCGCGATCCTTATCGCTTGAAAGGTGCGCTTTGCGGGATGTCCGTATTTCCATCTCGTCGCGGCGGGATAGCTCATCTCCACTATCTTCGCAAGTTGTCCCGTCGTCGCGATCGTCCCCTTCTGCCTCTCGGCGATTATATTTTCCGCAATGCGCCTCGCCAGCTTTTCCTCGCCGTAATCGAAGAGTATCTTGGATATCTGAGCCGCGCTGTATTCGTTGACGATGTTGAATGCGGTCAGATATTGTCCCCTGTCCATCCTCATGTCGAGCGGCGCGTCCTGCATATAGCTGAAACCTCTTTCAGGATTGTCTATCTGATAACTGCTCACTCCAAGGTCTATGAGCACGCCGTCAAGCGCGTCGATCTTGAGTGCGTCGAGGTCGGAGGGAAAATTTTTGAAATCGTCGTGGACAAACGTGACTTTGTCCAAATGATCTTTCAGCCTCTCCCCCGCCGCGATAAGCGCGTCTTCGTCCTTGTCAACGGCGATCAGCCTGCCCGTGTTCAGTCGCTTGACGATCTCTATTGAGTGTCCCGCGCCGCCTACGGTCAGATCCGCATAGGTCTTATCGCTTCTTATGTCCAGCCCCTCTATGCACTCCTTGAGCATGACGGGCGTGTGTGCGAATTCCATATTCTTATTGCCTTGAGGCATGCGCCCTCAGAAGTTCGCCGAGGTTTTGCATCGCCTTGCTTATCGCCTCTGCCCCCGTGATGACGGGTCTGGAATCGAACAGCTCCGCCGGCCATATCTCCACAAAATCGAACTTTGCGACAAACACGACTTCGCGAGCTATCCCGAACGCGTCTTTGATGTCCTGCGGAATGACTATCCTGTTTTGGGTGTCGCGCTCCACAGACTTAGAGCACGAGGCAAGGAATGTATATCTGCTTTGCAGCTCGATATCGAAATAGTCTGCGTCGGCAAGCGCGGCGAATTTTCTGTCATAAGCCGTCCTCGTCATGAGACTGAGGTTGCCCTGTACGCCCGGAGCAATGACGATCTCTTCATCCGCAAACTTGGCGAAAATTTCCGCGGGAACTCTCACGCGATTCTTGTCGTCAAGGGTGTATCTTTGAGAACCTATCGGTGCAAACTTGATCTCGGACATCGTCACTTCTCCTTTTATTGATGAGCACATTATATCATCGCCTTTTATCTCTGTCAAGTGGTTTCGCCCATTTTTACCCACACAATTTTTCTACTGTTTAGTGGATATTTTGACATTTTTCAAAAAAATATTTTTTTGTGCTGTTGATTAGTAAACTATTTTGCGCAAAAATTGGTTCATTTGTTTATCAAATTTAAACGCCCCGTCTACCCCGCTCTTTCGCCTCATTCAACAAATTGTTTTTCCTTGCATATCGTATACAAGAAATAAAAGGAGGTAGCTATGTCTTTTTGCAATAACAACAATCAAAACGCGGGGTGCCCCGGCAGCATCAACGGAAATCCGCTCAACGGGCTGTGCGAAAAGGTGTGCGTGCAGACCACGAAGATATTCGACGCATGCATGCTTCAGACAAGCCTTGACAGCACCGTGACGCTAACAGATCTTACGCCCGCTTCTCCCGCCCTTCCCTTGACGTTCGTAAGCGGAGCTTCTACGTCGAGCGTAGGCACGATAACCGCGCTCACCATAACGCCGATATCCGATCGTCCCGGGCTTAGCAGAGTGACGACGACAGTCTCTATCCCCGTGCAGATCGCCTATACGGACGCGAACGGAGTCGCGGGCGTGGGCACAAGCACGGTATCCGTGACGGAGGACGTCATTATGTGCGTCCCGACGGGCAGCGTCATCTCCCCCGTGATCGCCGCGACGGTGAATATGGCTGCGCCGAGAGGTACATATGTCTCGGACACCACTTTCTCCATCACGAGCTGCATCACCGTCATACTCAAGGTGCAGGCGGACGTGAACCTGCTCATCCCCTCCTACGGCTACTGCAAGATCCCGCAGTGCACGGAGTTTTCGCAGGACGCCTGTCAAGGAGTTTTCGACTTGCCGATCTTCCCCGTATGATAGGCACGACAAAAGTAATGTCCGTCGCTTGGCGGGCATTATTTTTTTTATAAAGTTGAAAAAGTACAACGACTATGATATTATAAATATATGAAAGTATTTGCGATAAGCGATCTGCATCTCTCTACCGCCGTGGAAAAGCCTATGGACATCTTCGGCGCGGGCTGGGAGAACCACTTTGCGAAGATATGCGAGGATTGGAAGAAGAAGGTCTCCGACGGGGACCTCGTTTTGCTTGGCGGCGATATGTCCTGGGGGATGACTCTTGCGGAGGCGGAGCCCGACTACGCGCTCGTTGACGCCCTGCCCGGTTTCAAGCTTGTGGGAAAAGGCAACCACGACTACTATTGGTCGTCTCTTGGCAAAATGCAGCAGCACTTCAAAAACTTTATGTTTTTGCAAAACAACGCCTACCGCATACTGAGCGACGGCACGAACTATTGCTACGCGGCGGCGGCGCGCAAAAAGGGAGAGCTGTCATCGTGCGACGAGCGCGGCGTCGTCATAGCGGGCTCGAGAGGCTGGACGATGCCTACAAGCGACAGCTCGGAGCAAGACGTCAAAATATATGAGCATGAACTCAAACGGCTGGAACTTTCCCTCTCCTCGGCAAAAGCGCTTATGAGGGACGGCGACGCGCTCATAGCCCTATTGCACTATCCGCCCTTCGACGCAGACTATGCCCCTACCGCCGTCACGGATTTGCTTGAAAAATACGGCGTAAGCTACGTATTGTACGGGCACTTGCACGGCAAGGGCGTCAGGGTTACGCATAGACTTTTCAAAAACGGCGTGGAATACATCTTGACTTCATGCGATCTTGTGGACAACAAATTGCAATTCATTCTGGAATTTTAAAAACCTCTTTTTGTCAAAAAAATCGCGCCATATTGCGCGATTTTTTATATCAAGTATTCTAAAAATCCAAATAAATTAAAATACTTTTTGCATATTGTCGATAAATTATTCAACGTTTGCAGTTTCGAGCAATTGGTCAATGCGGGCAAAAACTTCCTGCTTGCCTATGCCCTTTTCGGAAGATGTGACAATGACGTCTGCCGCGCCTACCCCGAGCGCGCTCGCCACGGTTTGCCTGCACTTGCCCTGCTGAAGGCGGGAGAGTTTGTCCGCCTTTGTCGCTATTATCGTAAACGGAATGGAATAGGCGTACAGATATTTCAGGAGAAGTTTGTCGTCCTTGGTCGGCTCATGCCTCAGGTCCACAAGCACGAATACGTTAATGAGATTTCTGCTTTTGCTCAAATAGTTTTCAATGAGTTCGCCCCACTTCGCCTTCTCCGCCCTGCTCACCTTCGCATAGCCGTATCCGGGGAGGTCTGCAAAATAAAACTCGCCGTTGTTTATCTCGAAAAAGTTAATGAGCCGCGTCCTGCCCGGTTCGGAGGAAGTGCGCGCAAGCTTGCCCTGTCCAGTAAGCATGTTGATGAACGAGGATTTCCCGACGTTGGATTTGCCCGCGATGGCTATTTCGGGCGCGGCAAAGTTCGGGATGTTGCCTACGCTCGCTACCGACGTAACAAATTTTGCCTGTTTTATCATTATTCTCCCCCTACTATTAAAACTCCATGTGCAGCCGAGGATTAAATAGATTTTTTTCATATGCCCCGACTGCGCCTGCTTTTGGACTTCTTTATGTCCAAATCGCAGTCGTAAAATTTTATGCAAGTTATGCTGCGTACTTGTCAAAATACAGGCGCATTTGGCTATAAAAAAGCGCGTCCATTTTTTGAAAACGCGCTTCAAATGTCAAGCGAGCTTGCCCTCGCTGTCCTGCTTTCTTACGACGAGAGGCTTTGCCGTCTTGGCTATGGCGTCGCTCGTCACTATAACTTTCTTCACGCTGTCGTCGGACGGGATCTCATACATGAGGTCCAAAAGGACGTCCTCTAGTATCGATCTCAACCCGCGCGCGCCCGTATCCAGCTTTATAGCCTTGTTTGCGACAGCTCTTACCGCATCGTCCTCAAACTCAAGCTCAACGCCGTCTATCTCGAATTGTGTCTTATACTGCTTTACAAGCGCGTTCTTCGGCTCGGTGAGTATCTTGACAAGCGCATCCTCGTCGAGCGCGTTGAGCCCTACGACGATGGGCACTCTGCCCACAAATTCCGGGATAAGCCCGTATTTGATGAGGTCGGCGGGCTGCAGATCCTCGATAAGCTCATCATAGCGATAGTCTTGGGTTCCCTTGACCGCGGACCCGAAACCGAGCCTTGAACTGTCCTTGCGTGTGTCTATTATCTTGTCGAGATCGACGAACGCGCCGCCCAGCAAGAACAAGATGTTTGTGGTGTCAAGCTGATAGCACTCTTGATTTGGGTGCTTCCTGCCGCCCTGCGGAGGTACGTTTGCCACGGTGCCCTCTATTATTTTGAGCAATGCCTGCTGTACACCCTCGCCGCTGACGTCGCGCGTAATGGAGACATTCTCGCCCTTCTTGGCGATCTTGTCTATTTCGTCGATGTAGACGATGCCTATCTCGGCGCGTTTAAGGTCCCCATCCGCCGCTTGAATGAGCTTGAGCAGGATATTTTCAACGTCCTCGCCGACATAGCCCGCCTCGGTGAGCGTAGTTGCGTCCGCGACTGCAAACGGCACGTTGAGTATCTTTGCGAGCGTCTTTGCAAGCAAGGTCTTGCCCGAACCCGTAGGTCCCAAAAGCAATACGTTGCTCTTTTCTATCATGACGTCGTCGTCTTGCGCGCCGCTGCGCATGCGGTTTATGCGCTTATAATGATTGTACACCGCGACGGAGAGCACCTTTTTCGCACTCTCCTGCCCGATGATGTACTCATCCAACTTTTGCTTGATCTCGGCAGGCGTGTACAGGCTTAGCCCCGTTGAGTCCTCTCTGCGGCTGCCCGACATTATCAACTCACACACCTCAACGCACTCGTTGCAGATGTTGACGTCGTTCGGACCGCTTATGAGTTTTTCTACCTCATCCTCGCTCTTGCCGCAAAAGCTGCATATCTGTTTTTTGCTGTATTTGTCCATATGCCCTCTTGAAAGCTATGTTGAATTTGATTACTTCCTCGTGTAGAATATCTTGTCCACAAGTCCGTATGCCAATGCCTCTTCGGCATTCATAAAGTTGTCTCTGTCCGTATCGATCTCTATCTTCTCGATGGGCTGAGAGGTGTTTTGGGCGAGGATGGTGTTGAGGCGCTTTTTAGTCCTCAAAATTGCGTTCGCCTGTATGGCGATATCGCTCGCCTGTCCCTGCGCGCCGCCGAGAGGCTGATGTATCATTATCTCGGAATTGGGAAGAGCGTATCTCTTGCCCTTCGCGCCCGAGGAGAGCAAGAAAGCCCCCATAGACGCGGCGAGACCTATACATATCGTCGAGACGTCGCACTTGATATAATTCATAGTGTCGTATATTGCAAATCCCGCGCTTACCGATCCGCCCGGGCTGTTGATGTAAAGACTGATGTCCTTTGTGGCGTCCTTGCCCTCGAGATAGATGAGCTGAGCAACGATAAGGTCCGCCGTGATGTCGGTCACTTCGCCCGTGAGAAATATTATCCTGTCCTCGAGAAGGCGGCTATAGATGTCATAGGTGCGCTCGCCCCTGCCGGTCTGCTCCACAACATAGGGAACAACTTGGTTTCTTATATCCATAATGATCCTCCGTATCCGACATTTTCGGTCGGCCGCCATATAATGGCAGTTATTTTATTTTACACATTTAGCAAGAGGTTTATTCTGCCTCTCCGTCCTTGGGCTCTGCCTTTTTTGCTGTTTTTTTGGCGGGAGCCTTCTTTTTGGGCGTCTCCCCCTTGGGAGATTCCTCGTCTTGCTTGGGAGCGTCGTCGCTCTTGCTCTCGGCGGCTTTCTTCTTTGAGGACTTCTTTGCGGGAGCCGCCTCGGGAGCGGGCTGCTCGTTGCACTCTCTAAGCAATGCAATAAGCTTTGCGGACATGACGGAATTGATGATATACTCAAAATCTTCGTGAGTGAGAGACTTGCGATACTCCTCTGCCGTCATGGAGTTTTCCTGAGCCATCTGGGCAATCTTCGCCTCTATGTCCTCGTCGGAGATCTGCAGATTTTCCTTTTCTATCACCGCTTCCATCACGAGGCGGATCTTGACTCTTTGACCTGCCGTCTCCTTGTACTCGTCGATCATCTGCTCTCTCGTCATGTGGGTATACTCGAGATATTGCTCGAGCTTTAGCCCTTGATAGCTTAGGCGCGCCTCGAAATCGTGCACCATATCCTCAGCTTCGCGCTCAATCATGCTTTCTGGTATCTCCACCTCGCTCAGCTCGACGAGCTTGTCCGCTATGGCGTCCTCATAGGCGCGATCGCTGCGCTTTTTGGCTTCCTTTTCGAGGTTGGCCTTCACATCCGCCCTGTACTCCTCAAAAGTTGAAAATTCCGAAATATCCTTTGCAAACTCGTCATCGAGCGCCGGGAGCTCCTTCTTCTTGACAGCCTTGACCGTGCAGGTGAACACCGCGTCCTTGCCGGCGAGCTCCTCCGCTTGATACTCCGCGGGGAAAGTCACGTTGACGTCCTTCACGTCGCCCGCCTTTACGCCGACAAGCTGTTCCTCAAAACCGGGGATGAATGTGCCGGAGCCGAGCTCGAGGTCATAATCGTTGCCGCTGCCGCCCTCGAATGCCACGCCGTCATGCTTGCCCACGAAGTCTATCGTGACGGTGTTGCCAAGCTCTGCCGCCGTATCGACGTCGATATAGCGCGCTTGCTTGAGTTGTTGATTGCCTATATATTCGTCAACGTCCTTATCCGTGACCTCTTCTTCCTTCTTCTCGACGCCCATACCTCTGTACTCGCCGAGTTTGACTTCGGGCTTAACGGTGATGAGGAGGGTGAATTTGACGCCGCCGTCCTCCAAAGTATCCACATCATCCACGTTGTCAACGGACACGATGTCGTACTCCTTCGAGGCGTCCAGCTCGCCGAGAGCTTTGTCCACAAGCTCGTTCACCGCGTCCGAGAAAAACACGTAGGGACCGTACATCCCCTCTATGACTTTGCGCGGGGCGTGTCCCTTTCTGAATCCGGGAATGGCATACTTGCCTTTGGTCTTGTTGTAGACGGTGTTGACCGTTTCGTTGTACTCCTCGCTTGAGGCGGTGTAACACAGTTTGATTTGGCTCTTCTCGAGCTTCTCAGATGTAAAGTTCATTGCTCCTCCAAATGCCTTTTGGCACATAATAATTTCACAAGTAATAGAGATTATAACAGATGATAAATCAAAATGCAACATAAAAATCGTCCTGCAAGGTTGAAAATTAACAAAAAAAATGATAGCATATAGCTATGGGAAGCGATCTGTTTGCACTTAAAGCTCTTTCCGACGAGCTGAACGCCGCCTTGAAAGGCGCAAGAATAGACAAGATACAACAGCCGGAAGTGGACGAGTTGCGCTTTTTCGTGCGCGCCCAAGGCAAAAATCAGTGCCTTGTGATGTCCTGCAACGCTCAGACTCCGAGGCTGCATCTCACCGTATCCAGAAAGCAAAGCCCCGCCGTAGCGCCCGCCATGCTTATGCTGCTGAGAAAATATCTTAGCGTCGCAAGCATAGACGAGGTCTCTCTGTACAATTCGGACAGGATAATCCGCATCAAGTTCAATGCAAAGACGGAGCTTAAGGACGACGCCGTCTATTTCATGTTTGTCGAGATAATGAACAGATATTCAAACCTCGTTTTCACGGACGAGGAGCTTGTCGTGCTCGACGCAATAAAGCACCTTCCTCTCGACATACAGCGCAGCCACGTCGTATTGCGCGGCGTGAAGTATGCTCCTGTCCCGCAACCGAAAACAAGCTATCTAAACGACTGTACCGCAATTTTGGACGCCTTTAAGGGCGGGGATCTGAGAAAATATATCATGTCCAACATCTCGGGCTTTTCGGGCGCTACTGTCGAGGAGCTATTGACTCGCGCGGGCATAGAGGATATAACTTCCGCCCTGTCCGAAAGAGCGCGGGAGTCCCTCGATATGACGCTTGAAAAATTCCGCACGCTCACGCCCGAACCCTGCATTATCGATGGCGAAGTCTACCCTACCGTTTTCAGGAGCCTTGCGCAAGGCGACAACGTGCAGCGCTTTGACACTATGAGCGAGGCGTACGACTGCCTCTATACCGTGCTCGACCGCGAAAACCGCAACAAGTCGAGAATGAAGTCGCTGAATATGCAGGTCAAGCGCTCCGTGCAGCGCATACAGAAGAATATTGCGGACGACCTGCAAAAACTCAAAGAATGCGAGGATATGGAAAAATACCGCATTTGGGGGGAGCTGATAATAAACAACATCTACACCCTGAAGCGCGGGGACGCCGTTCTGCACTGTTTCGACTATTACAAGGGCTGCGAGGTGGACATTCCCCTCGACGTGAAACTGCCGCCGTCGCGCAACTCCGCCAACTACTACGCCAAATATAACAAATTGAAGCGCACAAAGGAGTTTGTGGGAAAGAAACTTGTCGAGGACAGAAATCTGCTCTCATACGTTCTCTCCATAGAGGACGAGCTTGCGCACCTGCCCTTTGACGCCTCCCTCGCCCCAATAGAAGAGGAGCTTGCCGCCGTTACGGCCTCAAAAAACAAGCCGAAACAAAAAGGCAAAGTGCGCAAGGAGCAGCCCGACCCGCCCTATATCTATCTTGTGGACGGTTTTTACATCTACCGCGGAAAAAACAACCTGCAAAACGAAGAGCTGACCTTCAAAATAGCCTCTTCAAACGACATTTGGATGCACCTTAAGGCGGAGCACGGCGCGCATACGATAATCGTCACCGACGGACGCCCCGTCCCCGACAGAGTGCTCACAATTGCCGCCGAGATAACCGCAAGCACAAAGAGCGCGAGCTTTGACGTCGATTATACCGAGCGCCGAAATGTCAAGCGCCAACCCGGCGGGCACCCGGGACAGGTCATCTATGTCAATTATAAGACGATATTGGCGACCCCCGACAAACACGAGGAGTTTTTGGTGAAAAAATGAGCGACATACCCACCGACGACAAAATCTACACCTTTGCAAACGTCATTTTCAAAGAGAACGACCAAGCGACCTATTGCTATATCGCGGATGAGGAGATACACGCTGGAGACCTTGCCGCAGTCCAAACGCAGGAAGGCAAAAAGTACACCCTCGTCGCCTACCTCATTCACGCAACGGCAAAAGACGCGCCCTACCCCTTTGAAAAGCTCAAGCATATCGTCGGCCGTGTCGCAAAAGGCACGCCCGAATACGACAAGCTTTACATAAAATTTCTCAGCCCCCGCGCCTATATTTTGGTCGATGACGAAACCTACCGCGATATCGCCGCAGATGACGCATACTTCGACGACGATTTTTGAGATTTTTTCGCTGTGGGCTACTCGCCCACTCCCGTCGCCCCAAGTGGGGCGCTGCCCCGCACCCCGGCAAAGGGCGCTTTGCCCTTTGCGATCCCAAGCTAAAAACGCGCGAACGTCGTGACTTTCGTCACTAGTTCGCGCGTTTTTGATTGTATGCAATGTCCAAAACTCCCGCGTGAGAAGTTGATATTGACGGACGTATGATCCGAGCGTTTTTGCTATAAAACCCGGGGATTCCTCGACTTCGCTCGGAATGACACTTTTATATATTCTGTCATTCCGAGCGATATGGGGTCCCCAAAATAATTACGCAGTGATTTTTTGGGGTAAAAGGAGGGATCCCCTTGCCCGAGCGTTTTATTACATGTCATTCCGAGCGGAGCGCAGCGAAGTCGAGGAATCCCCTTGCCCGAGTGTTCTAAAACATGTATCTTAATTTGCAAAATTTATGTAGCGCTTATGCTTTTTAAGGGCATATTCGTACGCTTTATAAGAGCCGCTTCTGCCGCTGTCGTCCGTAAAAAACAGCACGATATCGCTCATATCTATCATTGCGCAATTGCGAAAATAAATGGATTTGTACCAACCGTCGAATGACTTTGCGGGGCATGTAAGCTCTTCGTAATCTTTTTTTACAAACCAATTCGGCGCTCTGTGCAGATGCTTATCCAACGGAAAGCAAAATATCCTTTTTATAGCGTCGTCCCCGCGCTCTTGCTTAAATTTTGAAACTATGTCATAAACTAGGTCGTCAAAATCGCTCAATCCGCCGAACAAAAATATTTTCACGCCGTCATCCAGTGCGGAGGCAATTGCCTCTCGCACACGCCCGCGCAATTCATCCGTTATATTCACATCTCTGTGTCCAAAACATGAACATGTCTTTACAATTTCCTCAAAACTGTCGCCATTTGCCATACGCCCTGCTTTCTCCATACATTCGCGGATGTGGATTGGCATAAAAATAAATGCCGTCCGCGAGGAACGGCATGTAGCATACCGTTCCCAAGGTTTGCAGAACCGATGGACCTTTAGCTTTTCAAGCAAAATTCAGGCGGAAACAGATATAACTACCATAGTTATATGCTGAATTTTGTTTGAAAAAATAATCGTGCGCTACCGCTTCCAATTTTATCCATCGAGTTCTGCAATGCATATTTTATCATCAATGCACGAAAATATCAACGATAAAATAAAAAATCGGCAAGATCGACGCCGAAATTTTTGATTTACACGATTAGATTAGCGAAAATTATTTTTTACGAAGGGTGCGGAGAGTCTGTTTGAAGGCGTCGGGGAGGGGCGCGGTGAAACGCATCTTTTCGCCCGTGTGCGGGTGCGTGAGGGTGAGCATGCAGGCGTGGAGCAACTGCCCTTTCCCATAAAGTTTTGTCGAGCCTCCGTATACGCTGTCGCCAACGATTGGGTGTCCAAGAGACGCGATATGCACGCGGATTTGATGCGTACGCCCTGTCTCGAGCTCAAATCTTACGAGAGTATACGCCCCAAATCTGTCCAATACACGATAATGTGTAACGGCGCGTTTTCCTCCTTCCACTATCGCCATCTTTTTGCGGTCGCGCTTGTTGCGGGCTATGGGAGCGTCCACAGTGCCGCTGTCCTGCTTGAAATTGCCGTCGCAAAGCCCTATGTATATGCGGCGAGCCGTCTTTTTTTCTATCTGCGCGGCGAGAGATCTGTGCGCCTCGTCGTTTTTGGCGATGACGATGAGCCCCGACGTGTCCTTGTCCAGCCTGTGCACTATCCCCGGGCGTATCACGCCGTTTATGCCGCTCAAATCTTCAAAATTGAATAGTAGCGCGTTCACAAGCGTGTCCCCCTTTGTGTAGGACTGCGCGGGATGCACTACCATGCCCTGCGGTTTGTTGATGACCGCCATATATTCGTCTTGATATACGATATCTAAAGGGATATTTTCCGCTTTGACCTCGAGCTCGCGCGGAGGCGGGACGCAAAATTTCACCTCGTCTCCTTGCCTCAACTCAAAGCCGCTTTTAAAACGTTTGACGCCGTTGACGCTTGCCCCGTCGCTCTCGATGACGGTCTTTGCCTGCGAGCGCGAAATGCCGTAACTTTCGGAGATAAAGACGTCAAGCCTTATCTTGTCTGTGCCTTCGACGCGCATATCACTTTTCCTCGCCCGCGCCCTCATCCTCTTTTGAAGAAGTTTCCGACGTTTGGGAAATTTCCTTCACTTCGGAAGAGTTTTGCGCAATGGCGCTCCTGCCTGTATTTTGCGGTGTTTCGGGAGCGTCGTCTGTCTTTTTCGTCGTATCTTGCGCCGAGCCCTCCTCGAATGTGTAATCGTTTGGCGAGGACAACATGGGATTGAGATTTATTGGCGCGTCGAGAGGGTCTATACCCTGCTCGGGAGCCTTGCCTTCTTGCTCTTTTTCAAACTCCTTTTGATTTTTACGCCCCTCCTTGACAAGCATGACGATAAGCACTATCACCAGCATGACGGCGCCCACCGTAACAAACAAATCCGCCACGTTGCAAATCGCGAAGTTTTTGAGGAAAGCGTAATCAATAAAGTCGCGCACGTAGCCGAGCCCCAGCCTGTCCACTAGGTTGCCTATGCCACCGCCCACTATGAGCAAAAGCGACGCTCTCAGCCACTCGTTCTGTTTTTGCGCGAATATAAGAAAAATCGTGACCCCTATTATTACGAAAAACGTGACGACAATGAGCAGCGTCGTATTGCCGGACAGAACGCCGAAACCTGCGCCCGTATTTTCCGAGTAAGTGAGATGGATGACGCCCGGAATAAGCTTGTACTCATACCCTGCGGGTTGCGCCAGCAAAAAACGCACTGCGTACTCTTTGGTGAGCAGATCCGCGACCAATAAAAGGGCGAGCGCCACAAGCTCGATGAGCATGACCCACCAACGTTTTTTGATGACTTCGCGCGCGTCTGCGGCGAATTTTTTCAAATTTTCCTTGCTGAAATTTTCCTTTGAAAACAGTGCCATATCATTTCCTCGTCGTAAACTCGGGCGGAACGTTTATCGCCACTCCCGACGGCACAAACAAAAACATGTTTTCCCCAAGCTGCTGTACGCTGCCGCCAAGCGCATATATGGCGCCGCTCAAAAAGTCCAGAATACGAAATACGGACTGCCTGTTGAGCGTAGAAAAGTCAACTATGACCTGTTCTCTCATTCTAAGGCGGTCAATGAGGTTTTGTACGTCCTGATAGGTGCGCGGGTGCCTTATCGTAACATTGTTTGAAGCGGGAGCATAGCCGCCTTGAGGGGCATAGCCGCCCTGCGGAGCATATCCCCCCTGCGGAGCATATCCCCCCTGCGGAGCATATCCCCCCTGCGG
>CANPWB010000009.1 GCA_947581925.1 uncultured Clostridia bacterium | reverse complement strand
AGACGCTTTGCGTCCCCGCCACGAACAGGCGGCAGGGCCGCAGAGCAAGCCACCAGCTCAGCTGGTGGTTCTGACTATCAAGGAGAAAAATAAAATGAGCAATGACAAAAAAAAGACAACCACAGCACAGAACAACGAGACTGCGCCCGTGAATAAGGGGCGCAAACCTAACTCTGGGCAATTTAAGAAAGGAAATACCATCGGTATGGAAACGAGGTTTCAAAAGGGTCACGACGTCACTTGCAAATACGACGAGAAGTATTGCGAGGAATTGATCTCGTTTTTCTCCGACGTCAAACCCGAAATCATCTATGAGGAGTGTTATTACCCCGACGGAACCGTGAAAGCCAGACGTCCCGCGTCCGTTATACCTGCACAACTTCCGACCTTTGAGGGCTTTGCGTGGAAGATAGGCGTAACAGTGGGGACCTTGCTCAACTGGCGCGATAAATACCCCCATTTTGCAAACGCATACACACGAGCCATTGAGAAGCAAAAGGAAATTCTGCTCATCAACGGCGCGAACAAGCAGTATGACGGCAATTTCGCTAAGTTTTTGCTTATGAACAATCACGGCATGAGTGAAAAACAGATGAGCGAGAACACATTCAAAATCGTCTATGACAACAAATCATCTATCGACGAGGAGAGCGATTGATGGAAGAGGTTATAGTGCGGCTCGGCATCCCACAGCCGAAACAAAAACAATTCTTTATGGCGCACCGAAAGTTTGTTGCGTTCGGCGGCGCGCGCGGCGGCGGGAAGAGTTGGGCGGTCAGAGAAAAGGCAAAACGCCTCGCTATCAAATGGGCGGGCATCAAGATCCTAATTATCCGCAAAACGTATAACGACCTGCGCGAAAACCATATCCTGCCACTACAAGCCGATTTGCCGCCGACCTTTGCGGAATACAAGGAAAAGGACAAATCTTTCATATTCCGCAATGGAAGCAGGATAAAGTGCTGTTATTTCGACAACGACAACGACGCCTTGCAATATCAAGGGCAAGAATACGACGTTATTTTTCTCGAAGAGGCGACGCAGTTCACCGAGAGCGTATTTAACGTCATGAAAGCCTGCTTGCGCGGCGCAAACGCCTTTCCGAAGCGAATGTATCTGACGTGCAATCCAGACGGCGTAGGCTTTTTGTGGGTCAAGAGGCTGTTTGTGAGCTGCGAATATGAGGCAAACGAGAACCCCGACGATTATATGTTCATTCAGTCGCTCGTCGATGACAACAAAGTGCTCATGGAGTCAAACCCAGAGTATGTAAAACAGCTCGATTCCCTCCCCGACGACCTACGCAAGCGGTGGCGTTATGGAAGCTGGGATGTGAGCGAGTCTCAATATTTCGGTGAGTTTAGGCGCGATATACACGTCTGTGAGCCGTTCTCGATCCCCGCAGAGTGGCGACGTTACAGAGCATTTGACTATGGCTTGGATATGCTCGCTTGCTATTGGGTGGCCGTAGACGCGCTCCACAATGCCTATGTATATAAGGAGTTTTGCGAGAGCGACCTGCCTATATCGACCGCCGCCCAGAAAATACTCGATTTCACCAACGATGACGAGAACATCTATCTGACACTTGCGCCGCCCGATCTGTGGAATAGAAGTCAAGAGACGGGCAAGAGCAAAGCATATCTGTTTGAGGAAGCAGGGCTGAAACTCGTACAGTCAAGCAATGACCGCGAGGCGGGATGGCTTGCCATAAAGGAGCTTTTGAAAACGGATGTGAATGGACAGTCGAGACTGCATATATTCTCCAACTGTAAAAAGCTCATTAAGTATCTGCCAGAGTTGCAACGGGACGAGAAACGCCCGACAGACTGCGCGACAGAGCCTCACGAGATAACTCACAGCCCCGACGCACTTCGATACTTCGCTGTCTATTGGACGCGGCCTGCGCCGTCTCCGAAAGAAAAGAGGGTGCGGTATAGGGCAGATGAATTGGAGGATTACAGGCGAGCGACCTCGCAAGAGGAGAGGGATAGAATAATCGAACGGAAAGGAGGTTTACCCTTATAATGAAAATCGACAAGGAGCACAAATTAAACTTTTTTCAAGAGCTCTATGCAAGCGCGAAAAGCGAGATGGAAAGCCTTATTCAAGACTTCGAGAAGTGGAATAAGCAATACAAGGGTAGCTTGGAGATTGACGGCTCGTCAGAGGATGCAATCACAGTCAGAAACATAACTTATGAACTCATAGAGAGTCAGTTTTCGAGCTATCTCCCGACAACGGCCGTCACACCCGAAACATTTTCGGAAGACAACGAGCGCAACGCAAAGAGCGTGGAGCAGTTGCTGAAAAACAAACGGAATCGCTTGCCTTTTGAAAAGATGAATGACATCGACGAGCGATATTCTCCCATATATGGCGGCTCTGTGTGGCTCGTGGAGTGGGATGAGAGTATCAAGACGCATGATACGGTAGGCGACGTCAAAGTCACTATATGGGCTCCCACACACTTTGTAGGACAGCCTCACATATTCGACATTGACGATATGGAGTATTGCTTTATTTATTACGAGACGACGAAAGAGGATCTCATTCGCAAGTACGGTGTCAGTCAAGAGGTGGCAGAGGAGACGGAAAGCGTCGAGGGCGGCGAGCAGGACGAGACTGCGACAGTCGTCGTCTGTTATTACAAAGACGAGCAAGACAGGATTTGTCAATATATATGGTCTGGCGATATAGAGTTACAGGACGTTGAGGATTATTATGCTCGCAAGAGGTATATTTGCAAGCACTGTGGCAAACGCGAGGAGCTTTGCACTTGCGAAAATCCGAAGTTTGAACTCCAAAATGACGAATATGAATTGCTCGACCACGATATTCTACTCACCAACGGACAGTACATATATGCCAGCTCTGAGGTCATAGAGAATGGACAGATTGTGACGGAAACACAACGCCAACAGGCTATGACAGAGGACGGCAACGTCGCAATGGACGAGATCGACGGCGTTATGCTGCCGATTGGTATTGAGGTTGAAGTGCCTAAAATGGAGCAGACGAAGCTCCCATATTTCAGACCGACAAAATTTCCTATTGTCATCCGTAAGAATACCTCACAAGAAGACAGTTTATTCGGACAGTCTGACTGCGAATTTATCCGTCCACAACAGCAAGCAATCAACAAACTTGAAAGCCGCATACTTCAAAAGCTCTTGCGCGCGGGAGTTTATCCTACCGTCCCCGAAGATTATTCGGGACAATTTGACGAGACGATTTTTGAGAATATGTTCAAGGTCAATCAAGGCAACAGTAAGCTCTTCAACCGTATTGATTTGCAAGTGAGCGTACAACAGGATATGGAGCAGGCGGAGAGAATATACCAACACGCAAAGCGAATACTCGGCATCACGGACAGTTATCAAGGGCAGGCAGATTCAACGGCTATGAGCGGTAAGGCAAAGCAAATACAAGTTGCACAGGCGGCGGGACGTCTTGACAGCAAACGGAGAATGAAAAATGCGGCATACGCAGAGATTGACGAAATCATTTTTCAATATTTCCTTGCTTATGCGGACGAGCCTCGCACAGTCTCGTACATCGACGCGCAAGGTCGCTTACAAAACGCAAAATTCAACAGGTATGACTTCTTGATGAGAGATCAGAACAACGGGGAGTATTACTACAATGCGCAATACCTGTTCAGCACCGACGAAACAGGCGACGTGGAAAAATCAAGGGAAACAATCTGGCAGGAGAACAGGCTCAACTTCCAAAACGGCTGTTATGGCAATCCGCAGGATTTGGAAACCTTGCTTATATTCTGGCAACAGATGGAGCGTCACCACTATCCCGACGCAAGAGATATGGTCGAGCGCATAAGAGGCATTATAGAGGCGCAACGTCAGCAGTTGGAGGAACAGCTGGCGGCGGCAAATGCGCAAAACGCAACGCTATCTGCGGCAATGGACAAACAGCAACAGAGGGCGGATATAGCGGAAAGCTATATAAGAAAAATAAATAGTGCAGGAGGCAATCAATAATGGCGGTACAGAAAAATGTCTATTCAAGCGTCGTAAAGGACCTTTCAAAAAGGAACGTCAATCCCAATAACAGCGGTTTGGCGGGATATTCGGGCGCAATAGGGCTTAAAAACTCAACGGGAGGCATCTATGCGGGAGGCATAGAGCAATTAAATCCTACGCTGAAAAACGACCGCATTGTGCCGAAAGCAAATATGGGCGTAGGCGTGACAGGCGGCGGAACAATCGGAGGAGTGACGCGAGAGGGTGTTATAACGGGTAGCATGGGAGTGACAAAGCTCCCCTCTATCAATCCCTCTTTTGCAAGCGGGTCTTCCAATTCCAATCTGGGCAAATATGCAGACTTTTTCAAGTTAAAGAGGGCGACACCGAGCGCGAGCGGGGCAGGCGGCACAGGTAGCACAGGCGGTAGCATTTCTTATGCCTACGCAGGGGGCTCCGTAGGCGGTGGAAACAGTGAAGAGAGTGGCGCACAGGGCGACGGCAAAGACGAAATCGAAAAGGTTCCCGCATCTTATGAGGAATATTATGAGCAACAGAAAAAATTGCTTGACGAGCGCAAGGCGCAAGCCGACAAGGAAGCAGAAGTCGCAAAACAAAAGGCGGCCGTAGACGCGCAAGCCTCATATGCGCAAAATAAAGCGTCTTACGGTGCAAATGCGGAACAGCTCGCTCAAATGGGGCTCACTGGTAGTGGGTATTCTGACTATATCAATGCGCAGGCATACGCTCAAAAGAGAGCCGACGTGCAACAAGCGAACGCCACCGAACAAGCGGCAAAAGTGCAAAATAGAGCGACATATGAGGATGCGCTCTCGGAACTCAACGCAAACAAGCTGCAATACGATATGCAACAGCAAGAAAAGGCAGATGCAAAACAGGAACAAGATCGACAGCAGAGAGATAACATTTATGCAACCCTTTGGGAGCAGGCAATGAACCCCGATTCCAACTTAACAGAGGAGGGCATAGAGTCTATGGGCAAAGCCTACGGATTGGACGACGCCAAAATCGAGGAGTTGAAGTCGCTCGTCAAGTCGAGTACGCCGAAAAAGGACAGCAACATCTATGCGAATCTTCTTTCTATGGCAAACAACGGAACCTACACCGCAGACCAGATCGCCGCTATCGCAGAGCAACAGGGACTCAGCGAAAAGGAAATCAACGACCTGCGCAATGCTGCCGATACCTACAAAAACAACATCTACAAGTCGAATTACAGCAATTATATGGCTGGCGTCGAGAGTGGTGACACATCAAAGAATTTGCTCGATACGGCACTCAAAAACGACGAAATTACGCAGGAGCAGTACGATGATCTGTTGGATAAATTCCAGACAAGCGCATACAGCCTGTATTCGCAGTATGTAAAGGCGGACGCTATCAACTTCGACACGGACGAGGTAGAGAGCGCATACAAGAACGGGGACATCTCGCAGGAGCATTACGAGAAGCTCAAACAAGAATATTTGTCTGCCCTTGCAAGTGCAATTACATCCGAATCGCTGTTCTATTCTGGCAATGGCGGCAATCTTGATGAAAAGGGAGCGAGAGCTCTTGTTGAAAAACTTAAAAATACAGGTTGGATTAGCGACGATATTGCCTCAAAGATGGATTCACTGTTGGCATCAGCATATAGAAAAGACGACGATGACGGCGGTTGTTATGCAAAAGGGACGCTCATTGCGATACCGTCTGGCGGCGGATATACACAAATGCCCGTTGAAAATCTTAATATTGGCGATAACGTGCTTGTGTTTAATCACGAGACGGGCGAGTTAGATGTTGCACCTATATCTTACATTTTCTACGACGGGAAAAAGCAGTATGACGTATTAAGGCTTGATTTTGATGACGATACAAGCATTGAGGTGTTGTTTGGGCACAGTTTCTTTGATACGGCACTCAAAAAATATGTCCTTATCAACGCCGAAAATGTTTGTAATCATTTGGGACACAAATTTTATGCTGTTTCAATGGCTGACGGAGCGCAAGAGTCAAAGGTCGTCAAGCTTACGGGTTTTGAGACTTACAAAAAAGATACGGAGTGCTACGCAGTGCTTACGGCGCAACACATCAACTGCTTTGCAAACGGCTTGCTGAACATCACGGACGATGAAAACAATCCCTCCGAGCCGTTGCGGGGCTTTACAAACGTGTTTGAGCTGGACGACAACTACAAAATCGACGAGGAGAAAAGAGCGGCAGACATCGAAAAATACGGGCTGTTTGCTTACGACGATTGGAAAGATTATGCGACTGAGGAACAATTTTACGCTTTCAATGGCGCGTATTTGAAAGTGGCTATCGGAAAGGAGCTTATAACAGCAGAGGAAATCGTGCAATATATCAACCATTTCCTTAACACAGAGAGGTAAAACAAAATGGCTACATTGACCGAAATCCAAAATAGATTGGCGAAGAACTCCATTTCATCGTCTACAAACAGCCTTTTGTCGGGCGGGCTTTCTGCCGCTCAAAAAGAGGCATCTCTCACACGATATGCCCGTGAGCAAGAGGAGAAAGCGAAAAATCAAGGCGGATTTTTGGGTGGCATAGGCTATGCTTTTGAAAAACTCGGTCTCGGTTTTCTGCAAAGTATTGAGGGAATATGGGATTTCACCGCAGGCGGCTTGGCTGACCTCTTTGGTGCTGACGATTGGGCCGAAAAGCAGATGGCGAACGATTGGGTAAACTATAACGACGCCGATGAGTGGTTCAATCCGTCAGACGGGTGGAAAGTTGTAGGCGACGTGACGGGTGGCATAGGTACAAGTTTGCCATCAATGCTTACAGTCGCCGCCGCCGCAGGTATTGCTGTCGCTTCTGGTGGAACATTGACGCCTCTTGCCGCAGGCATGATAGGAGGTGCGGTTGCAGGTCTTGGTGCCGCAGGTACGGCCACAAAACAGGCTTATCAAGAGACTGGGAAACTCACAGGCAAAGAGTGGGGCTACGGCGCATTATCGGGTTTCACAGAGGGCGCGATGGAGGGCGTGACTGACGCTATCGGCTTTGGCGTTGGTGCCATTGCCAAAAACCTTGCCGCAAGCACGGCAAAAGAGGGCGCAGTGCAGGTTGGAAAAACTATTGCTCAATCCGCCGCAAGACAGACATTCGGCAAGACAATTTTGGAAAGTTTTATAAGCGAGGCGTTCGAAGAGGGCGTACAGGAGCTTATAGACCCTGTTTGGAAGCGCATAACTTACGATCCCAGTGCGGAGAATGCAACGTTCCAACAGGTGGCTTATGCTGCGCTTGTCGGCGGATTGAGTGGTGCGATTATGGGTGGCGCAGACGTGTCCGTCCGCAACAGCATAAACTATTTCAGCGGCAGCAGAATCAATAGTAACGGCGGCTCGCAGGGCGTTATATCACTTGCCGAAAAGATAGCGGAAACAGAGGGCGTCAATCAATCTGGCAATGAGCAGGTAGATTTTGTTGTCAAAACACTTGGTGAACTACAAGAGAGTTTGCAAAGCACCGACGGCGAAGTGAGAACGCCGAAGCAAAAAATGCTCGTTGGCATTTTAAGCAAAGCGAACACATATGCGCCACTGTCTATAATAGTACATCAAAACGCAGATGCGATTATAAATAATGCCGAAGTCGCGCAAACGGCGGTTCAGCGTCTTAACGACATGGGATATAAGACATCTGACGGGAAGACTGTAACGATAGACATGCTCAAACCGAGCTTGGACGGCAAAAGAGACGGCAATGTGTTCGAAAGGCGCAAGTATCGCAAATCACTGTCGGAGACATTGAGAAACAATGAGGCCTTGCGCACTGTCTCCGCTATGTCGGCTGCGGGCGAACTCAATATGGATGCCGCGCGTTTTGCAGACACTGCTTTAAGAGGTGAGAATATAAGAAGTCAAGCGGATCTCAACCAGTTTATTGAGAGAGCTGACGATGCTAAAAAAAGAGACGTCGGCGCAAGGTTGGGTATTTCAGACTGGAACAGCATAACTTTGGACGAGTTGAATGCCCGTATCAATGAGTTTTTCAAAAGCGGTGGGGCAGAACAGTATATAAACGAGCGCAACGAAATAAAGAAGCTCGGCGATCTTGAAATATCCAAAAAAGGGTTGCCAAAGTATATCGGCGCAATAACAGAGGACGGAGCTGTACGTTATAAGTACGGCGACGCAAGTATTGCTATTATCAAAAATGGCGACACATATCGTATTTATGATTATGCGAATGACCTCATCTCAAAGCCTCTTTCAAGGGTAGAAGCGAATAGAGTTTTGAGAGAAATCAATAATGCCGCTCAAAACACAAATAACAATACATCCTCCGAAAGCAATGCCGCCGCCGAAGTCCGCAATTCATCCGAACAGCAGGCGCAAGAGCTGGACAATTTTGCCCGCGAGCACGTTCCCGACTACAAAAAGTTGGTCGGAGCGCAACAGCAAGCCGTCAGACAAACGCTGAGGCAGGCGAGAGCGGCAAATTTGAGCGAGGCAGATCAAATCCTCTATGCAAGCATAGCGGCACGCTCTGGGGCGGAAATAGAGTTTGTGAGCCCAGATGTGTTGAGAAGCGGAGATAAGGTTGGCGATGCCGTGTATAGCATGAAAGACGGGAAGATCCTTGTCAATCGTGAGAACGCAAGCAATCCAAACGCTCGTACTGCCGCAAAAATCATTTTGCATGAGTTTACGCACGGCATTATAGGCGCAAAACACACAGCCAAAGGCGCATTGTATATAAGCAATCCAAAGGCTTTTAAGAAGTTTTTCAATACTGCCTTGAAAGGACTGACGCTGAACGAAAAAATCAATATATTGACGCCTTATGTTGAAAGATATAACGTATCTATGCAAGATTTTCTCAATGGCAAGGTAGATTTCACAGATGATGTCTATATGGAGCTTAGAGAGGAGCTTGCGGCGAATTTCGTTGAGCGTGAACTCGGCAATGCCGCTGCTTTGAAGCGCATTATTTCGGACAATCCGACGTTCAAAGACAGACTCATGTCATTCCTCAAAAAGGCGGACACGGATTACAGCTCAAATGAAAAGCTGTCTCGCGCGGCAAAAGCTTTGCTCAAAAGATATCAGACATTTTTCAATAAATACGCCACTCAGACAAGGTTTAGTCCTACCATCAAGAGCGATGTTTCGACAGAGACGATGCAACAAGGCGAAACTCGCAATGCTCTCGATATGAGCAAGAAGCAGGACAAGACCTCTGCCGCGACATCTATCAACTCATCCAAGCTCCCCGCTGTGTTCAGTAGGGTACAATTCAAGCACGGCACCGTAAACCTCGATATAGGCGGCGGCAAGTTTGACAATGCCACCGAATTTTTGGCGACACAAGGTGTTAAAAATTACATATACGACCCATACAACAGAAGCGAGGAGCACAATAGAGCCGTCGCCCGCGCGACAGAGAACGGGCAGAGTGACACCGTGACAATTTCAAATGTCCTCAACGTCATAGATACTTTGGAGGGGCGTCAGCAGGTGCTCGCAAACGCCGTTGACGCTTTGAAGCCAGATGGGATGGCGTATATTACTGTCTATGAGGGCAACGGAAGCGGCGAGGCGAGAACGACGGGAGCCGATCAATTCCAGCTCAACAGAAAACTCCGCGATTATCTGCCCGAAGTGCGTCAATTTTTCGCCGACGTAACAGTGAAAAATGGCGTGATTATAGCTCGATCTCCTATCAAGACAAGCTCCGAACAGAACGGCGGAAAGCGTTTTGCTTTGTCCATCGGCGGCGAAAATGTGGCTGTTGACGTGCAGGAGGAGGGCAACCTTGTTGCCTTGCATAACCTCTCCGAGCAGAGCCTGTTAAAGGTTTTGAAACTCGGAGGCTTTCCTATGCCCTCGATCGCCATTACAAAGGCAGATATGGGGCATACCGAATATGGAGACATCACTGTTGTATTTGGCAGGGAAACAATAGACCCGCAGAGTGACAACCGAAACAAGGTGTATGAACGGGACGGCTGGACGCCGACAGCTCCAAAAGTCGAATATAAGCCCAACGAAAAGGTTTTGTATAAAATCAGAAAAAAGCACCATGACCTTGCTCAAAAGGTCGGTTACGACGCGGCGAGCCCTCTCTATAACTTCGCCAACGACATCGAGAGGCAGCTTGAATTTTATGGCGGCGAAATAGGTTTAATAAGTAGCTTGTACGACAATACGGACGTTATGAACCTGTTCCTCGTAGATACAGGGAGAGAGTATATAAAGCCTATACAAAATGAAATTCGGAGCGAATTGTCGGAGTCAGAAAAAACATACAGACAGAGCATTATTGACGCTCTCGGCAAAGATTTTCTCAACGAGTGGGACAAGCTGAAAAATGATGGCAAAAAGGCCTTTATCAACCTGCATAAGGCTAAAATAGTTGATGCTCTTGCTCCGATTATGAAGGGCAAAGAGAGTATCGAGGAGACAAAAGCAAACATCTCTCAAAACTTCTCTACTTATGCGCTTGGCACGGTGCTAAATAAAGCAGTAAACTATCTGGAAAACGGCGGAATTTCTGTGCGCACCGAAACAGACATTACAGCGACAAGAGAGGCTATCTTAAAGGCTACCCCGAAACAAGAATACATAGCTTGGCTCGAAAATCTTTTTGGCGGAATTGAGGAAAAAACTGGTATATATAACGGAACCGATCCATATACGCGCTCTGGCAATCGCAGGAGCTTTGAGGCACTGCACTATGAATATACGCTCGAAAATATGGTACGAGCTATGTCTGAGGCTGGCGAAAAGGGACAATCCTCGTGGCACGGGCTTACTTTGGGGCAGTTGCAGGCTAAACTTTCAAAAGAGTTTAAGAGTATCGGCGAAATAAGGCTCAATGCTGAAAAATTGACAGCAAGAGATGAGGCCGCCCATGAGCAGTTTAGCGAAACAGCAAGGCTAATGCTCAATGAGATTACAAGCGAAATGGTAGATAAAAGCCGCTATATGGACGACGTGGTCTATTGGCAGGCTCTCGACAGCGCGCAAATGGTGGTCGGCGAGATTGCGGACAACAAATTGTTCACGCTTGAAAAAATCGCCGAGTTTATGAAACGTGAATACCCGAAATCTTATATCTACAATGACAGTATCGGGAATAAGATACTGGGGCTTTTTGCGTATGTGCAAACTGAAAACAACACGGATTATTTCGAGGCGAAACCCCGCAGGGCTGTTACGTTCTCCGAAATAAAAAGGGTACTTATACCAGAAACCGCCTCCGAGAAACTTATTAAAGAGCTTGAATCGAGACATATTCCCTATCAGGTGTATGATACGGGAGAGAACTCGCGCACAGAGGCTATTAAGCAGATGGGTGGCATAAGGTTTGCGCTGTCAAACACAGACTCACAGGGACGCAAGTTGACCGCCGCCCAAAGGGAGTATTTCAAAGACAGTAAAATTGTCGATAGGAGCGGGAAACTGTTGACGCTTTATCACGGCAGTAGAACGAGCTTTACGGAATTTGACGAGCATTTCAACGCGGGTTGGAATATGTTCGGCAATGGTTTTTATTTCACGTCGGATAAAGAAAGAGCACAAAGATATGCGCGCACCGAGCTTTACGAGTGCTATCTGAATGTGAAAAATCCGTTTATCACAGACAATGCAGAGCATCTGGACATGTTATATAAAGAGATCGGGACAACGCGGGAAGCTGTCACGAAGTTTGCCAAAAAGAACGGTTACGGCGGGAGCGAGTTTTTCCTCTTGTGCAATTATCTTGATGATACAGGCAAAAATGTTGCGCAATATATCCGTAAACTCGGTTTTGACGGTATCTTTGACTACAAGCAAGACGGCAAAGCCGAAGTGGTAGCTTATAAGTCAAATCAAATAAAGCTGACTACAAACAAAAATCCGTCGTCCAGCTCGGATATTAGGTTTGCTATGCGGATTGACGAATACAGCGAATCGCAGTATAATAATTTCGGATGGGTAAGAGCAAACGACGTGGTGTCTTCAAGCCATTGGAGAGATTTTACAACGAAGTTTGCGAGAGCAAAGGGCGGGTCAAAAGAATTTGTCAAAACCGCCAGCGGCGAATTTATCATCCCTGTCAACGACATGACGGGTAAAGGGTTCGGCGTGGACAACGTGCTCATCTATGCAAAAGGGAGCATTGACAATCCCAAAATCAGCAAAATTGTCAAAATAAACCTCAATAATGAAACAGATATTGATGTTGTAAGGAGATATATTTATGAAAGAGAACAACGCTCTGGGACATGGGCGGGCAGTGTTACTTCAAACCTTTATGAATCGGGACTTGTCCGAGAGTACAGAGGTAAGGATTTCAGAGATTATCAAAGCTACAAGGCTGAAATCGGGAAGCGAAGCGGCAGATCGGAAAGCGGCCGAACTAACGGAAATAATCAACACACACAAAACGGAAGCGGAAATACTGGAAGCGATACAAGATATGCGCTGAAACCTACCGATTCGGAGGGCAAAGTTCTTTCCGCACAGCAGAGAAAGTTTTTTGCGGACAGCAAAGTGGTGGACGACAAGGGCAATCTGCTTGTGGTATACCACGGAACAAAAGATGGCAATTTCTATACTTTTGAATATAACAAAGCGAGGCAAACAGGAACCGACTTCGGCGAGGCCTATTATTTTACTACCAACATAAAAAATGCGAAAGGCTATGCAAAGAATATTCAAAATGACGAGCGAATACAAGAATATCGAGCCAAACGGGAGCAAATAAAAGCACAAATTCTGCAAGAAACGGATAGTGAAAAGCGGAAGTCTTTGATACGTCAATTCAAAAGTATTAAGGTTGACGGCAAAACACTTGTTGACCTTATGAGCGACGTCGAATACGAAACGGGCGGAAGGGTACGAAGTGTCTATCTTAACATCGAAAATCCTTTAATTGTTGACGCAAAGGGCGAGTTTTATTATAAGGTATATCCAGAATATTTTAGGCAAGCAAGGGAGCAAGGGCGTGATGGTATTATAGCAAAAAATGTCAACGACAGTTCTCGTGCAGGCGTCGGTAAATCCGATGTCTATATTGCCTTTAAGCCCGAACAAATCAAACTCACCACAAACACGAGCCCGTCAAACTCAAACGACATCCGCTATGCGCTAAGGAATGACAGCGAAAATCGTCGGCTTTATACCAAAGGCCAAAGAGCCAAATTTGCCGCAAACAATACGAGATTAAAGGTCTATTCAAAGATGGACGCACAGAGCGTCATCGACTCGATTATTGACGAACGCCTTATTCTCGGCAATGGGCGTTATGCAGGAGAATTGAGCGGCAAGAGCAGGGCAGAGGCCATAGAGCAGTTGTTTATCAAACTCAACAGCACACCAGAGGGCTATCAAATAGGCGCGGCACTCGATATTGCAGACTATATCATAAATAATGCCGTGCTTACAGATATGTATGACTCATATGACAGTGTAGCGGATGATATGTTCATTCTGTCTACATTGCGTGGTTATATGCACAAAATGAACCTGCGCGGCATACAGGGCGAGATCAATTATGCGTTTGATAAACACAATACCATCAATTTGATTTGGGGGACTAAGGAAAGAGGCATTGCACCAGAGGAGGTGGCGCAAGAGCTCGAAGACATAGGCATCCATTTCAACGCAATCAATGATGCGGAGATTTTCTTTGAAATGCTCGATATGTACGAGCAGGCAAAGAAGCGCGTCAACAAAAAAGCGGACGAAATCATGCTTACTGCTTATGGCGGAAAAGCGGAAGTCGAACAACTGAGACAGGACATCGCCCGCGACATTTTGCTTGCGTTCGACCAAAAAGGCGAGCAATCAAAGTATGCAAGGTTGGTTGAACAATATACACAGCGCATTGCCGACCTTAAAGACGAGCTCCACACAGCGTATAGGAGGAATACGCTTGTCAATAGAATTATCGACGGCGCGGCATATTTGCGCGATATTGCCACAAAGCGCAATTATGTTGGGGCGGATGTTTTCACAGCTCCCGAACTCACGCAATGGCTCAAACAGCTCTCCAAGTTGAAGTATCGTTCTGACCTCAGAAAAACAGGCGCGCGGCAGATTTTGCTTGATTATGGCAAGTTTTATAATACAAACAATCCTTTGTTATATGACGAGGATCCAAACCTAAGCTACATTGACCAAAACGTCATAGATGCGCTCAATTTCATACGTCAAAATGCTTTGAGTAACAAGCCGCTTTCCACCGAAGAATTACAGGCGGCGCAGGTTATTATTGCCTCCGCGAAGCACCTTTTTGACACTTACGACCAAGTGATTATGGAGGGTAAGAAGCAAAGAATAACCGACCTTGCAACACAAGGCAATCAAATCATTCAAAAGAGCAAAAACAGGACCAATAAAGCCATTTTCAACAGGATATATGGGGTTTTTAATAAAATTATAGAGCCGCGTGTCGTTATTGAGTCGTTGGAAAATTTTAATCCGAACGGCATACTTACGCGGGCATATGACGAGATCACAAAGGGCGAAACGGCGGCAGGCGAGTTGTATATTGAGCTGACGGAAGATATAGATGCATATATCAAACAGCACAAGCATTACAGCAAGCGTTTGGCGTCCGAGCATATCACTGTTGCAGGAGCCGAGCTTACTGTGGGGCAGGCAATCACGCTTTATGAGTTGTCAAAGCGCACACAAGCGCAAGACGGCTTATATAATTCTGGCTTTACATACGAGGACAGCAAGGGCAGTATCAAATCCGTGCGCGTCACACAGTCCGATATTGACACTTTATCAAAGGCCTTTACGGACACCGACAAAGGATTTATCTCGCTTGTTGAGGAGTTTTTCAACGTAAAGAGCAAGCAAGTAAAGACGGATGCGGATATGCAGATTTTGGGATATACGAATGCCTCTGACGATTTTTACTATCCCATACAGCGCGATAAAGGCACCATTGCAAAGAACATCACCGACGCTCGCTCGCTTATGGCGGACTGGGCGAATGTATATAACTTCTCGTTCAACAAAGATGTTAAGGTAGGAGCACAAAATCAGCTTTATGTGACCGACGTGTATAGTGTGCTCACAAGACACGCAAAACAACTTTCGACCTATGCAAAAATGACCGTGCCGCTTAAAAATTTCAGTCAAATATATGCAAAGAATATAGGAGACAAAACAAATGTTATAAGCATACGCAACACGCTCAATAGGCAGGTTTGGAGAGGCGCGGAGGCGTATTTGAGCAAGCTATTTGCGGATATTCAAGGCAGGGCTACAAGCAGCTCCGTCATAGAGCGAATGAGAGGCGCATATGCAAAGTACCAGCTCGGAGCAAACGCAAAGGTCATAGTGTCGCAAATAACGTCTTATCCGACAGCAGGCATATTGCTTGACGCGGGAGTTCTCGCAAGAGGTTTTGTCATGAGGACAAACTGGTCGGCGATGGACAAATATTGCCCGTATGCTCGTGTAAGGAATTACGAGCGCGGCATTGTACGCGCAGAGGGCGTGATAGACAAGATAGGAAAGGTGGGCGACGTTCTCACAAAACCCATACAGTGGACGGACAGATTTACTATCGGCAGGCTTTGGAACGCTTGCCAACTGCAAGTGCAAAAGGACTCGAACTTGAAACTCGGCACCGTAGAAAATATGCAAAAGGCAGGTGAGCTGTTGGAAGATGTAATTCGTCTGACGCAGCCGAACTACACAAACACGGAACGCTCGGAGCTTATGCGCTCGGACAGCGACATTGTGAGAGCGTTTACGATGTTTACTTCTGTCCCGCTTAAACAGCTTTCAAGGCTTGTTGAAACGTTCGGAGAATACAATGCTTTGCGTTCGGCCATAAAGAGCGGAGATGCCGACCCGTCATTGCAAGGACGATATAAGGCGTCAAAGCGTAAGATAGGCAGAGTGCTCGCGTCTGTCACCATTGCAAACTTGATGTATGTTCTTGTCGGACAGCTTTTCAAATTCTTGTATAATGACATGGCAGAGGACGACGAAGAGGGCAAAGTGACCGCAAAATCGTTTTTCCTCGATCTGTTGCAGGATTTCGGAAGTACAACGATCGGCATGTTGCCGTTTGTAAGGGATATTTACGATTTCTTTGCAAAGGATTATGACATTGACACATTCTCTGCGGATATGCTCAACGGCATACTCGATCCTACAAAACAACTGTTCGATTTAGTGACAAAGGCGGTTAGCGGCGAGGAAATCAAGACACAAGATTATATGCGCGCTTTCCGCGATTCTCTGTACGGCATAGGTCAGCTGACAGGCTTGCCGTTCAGAAATATCAACAACACTATAACGGGGCTCATAAGGCGTTTCAGCACGGCTACGGCGTATGAATATACATCGCTGTTTTATAATCCGAAGTACAGCTCGGACATCAAGGCCGCGCTTAAAAAGAGAGATTATGGGCTCGCGCAAACAATTATGGGTATGTTGCTAAAAGACGATAGGACAGGCGGGCTCAGTAAAAATGCAATGCAAAAACTTGTTGAGCTTTATGACGGCGGATATACTGTTTTGCCAAAGAGTATCGGCGACACAATAACGTATAACGGCGTAGAGATCCCGCTGACGTCGGCGCAAAAGCAGTCTTTCAAAGCACAGTATAGCGAGGCTAACGAACAAATAGAGCGTCTTGTAAATAGCGCAGGATTTGCAAGCCTGCCTGCGGAGCAACAGGCAAAGGCGATAAAGATGCTGTATGACGCTTATTATAGCAAGGCTCTGTCGTCCATAGTTGGGGTGATAAGCGACAATCAAATCATCATGTTAAGTGCGGTAATCTCGCCATCATCTCTTGCTACGATAATGTCCGCTGTTTCCGCGATCAAAGCAGACGTAGACAAAACTGGCAAGGCAATAAACAATACCAAAAAGGCAAAAGTCATCAAGTTTATTTGGGGACAGAGACTAAACACCGTTCAAAAGCTATTGCTTATTCTAAGCATGGGCTATACCATAAAAGACGGTGACATTAGAGGCTTATCCGCCGCCAGAGCAAAAACTATGGTCGCTAAATACATAACAACGCTACGCATGACAAAAGAACAGAAAACGGCACTCGCCGAAAAATGCGGGCTGACTGTCAAAAACGGGAGGATATATACGAACTAAAAAATAAGGGCTGCCGAAAGGCGGCCCTTAGCTATATGAAGTTTTTGTTTATTATTCGTCTTTGGAATTTTTAAGATAGCCATTGTCTACACACCATTTCACTACAATTAGTTTTATGAGTTCAAAATCATTATCTGGAATACGCGCAACAGTGGTTTGATCTATGTATTGAGAAAGCAGGGCAATAATTTCGTGTTTTTGGACTTCCGTTGGGGTTATTCCCGTATTGAAATGTATTGCATATTCGACAGAACAAGCATAATATGCGGCGGCGGCAACGATTTCGTTTGCATGCTCGTGGGCAGAAGATGGGTATTTTTCCACAATAGTATATATTTCGGCTCGGATTTGGTCTCGGCAATTAATGAAAGCAGTTTTTAAGCCGAACGCAACAAATAATTTTTGCGTTTTTTTGAGTAGTGTATTTGTGTTTTTCTTTATATCCCACTTTTTAAGGCGCAATTTGGCTTTTTCACTGGGTTCATAATCGTCATAATCTTGATGTATAAATCCAAGAAAACCAAGCACAAAATTAGCACCAAAGCATATATTTTGCGCCAGATACGAGAAAAATCTCAAATATGGTACACAAGCAATCGGGAATAATACTGTTATGAGTACCAATTCTACGAGGACGACGGCGCAATATGCGATTTGAAACGGGAGAGTCCATATAATCAACAGCCAATACCACCATAAGTGGTAAAGTTTGAAAACATTCGGAATTTGCAAAGTGAACATTTCCTCAATGCGGTCCACATAGCTTGCAGGACCTTTTACGGCAATCGGAAATCTAACATCGGTTTCCAACATCATAATGCGTATCCTCCGATAAAAAAATGCGTAGCCGAAGCTACGCACCGAAAAACGTGAGCTCCGTCCAAAGTTTGCTATACAGCCCATAATCGTCTGAGGATATATGAGTGAACGAGCTAACGCTTTTTCCAAAGATTAGCCCTCAGACAATTATATTCAGCTGTATAGCGCAATTATTATAGCACAGGTTTTTGGGCGAGGCAATACATAAAATCAATGAAGAAAACATGTAAGGTTGGAATTTTGAGGTACAATTTTGAGTAAATTATGCCCTATAATATTTGATGTAAGCTGAAAGGAGCGGAATTATGACCATCAAACTGGTAGAAATAGCGAAAAACACCGAGATCCAAAAGCCGACGTGTCCACACTGTAACAAGACTATACACGCGGTAGGATTTACACGGGGGAGCAAATGCGACGGCATAACGGTCGTTTGCAAGTTTTGCGGCCGTGCCTATTCAATTACAGCAAAGTGACGGAGGACCTTATGAAAAGGCGTAAGGGAGATTATTTGATCAAATTGACAGGACGCATACAGCGCACAGACAACCTCAATGATATAGTGTACGATGATTTGGTTGAAGTGGGCGATAGCAGATATAATTACATAGTCGAGAGAGACGGCGAACCGCTTGCGGAAATACAATTTCAGTGCGGCCCGCGAAACGAAGAGGGTTCGATTGCGGGCGTACTTGAAACAGACCTTTTGGAGATTGTGCGACATCGACTGCAATGTTTCCAAAAGGGCGAGCTTGCAACGAGAGAGGGCGCATGCGCCTTGACGCATATCGAGGAGGCCCTCATGTGGTTGAATAAGCGTAAAGAGGACAGAAAAGAGCGAAACGTTCTCGGTACATATCAGAAGTAAATCAAGAATTTAGTGCCAATATCCAAGAGATTTGAGCCTCACACCCTATCCAGCAGGGTGCGAGGCTTATTTCATAAAAAATAAAAAACGGGAGGTTATCGGTTATGAGCGGCAGAAATCATAAAGGCAACCCCTACGCAACGAACAAGGGCGGCGTTATTAGGGCTCCAAAACCCGTGAGCGATCAGCCCAAAGCTAATGTTGTAAAGGGCTCCGACCTAAGAGACGGCAAAAAGAAGTGAGAAAAGCAACAAAAATTGGAGGATGCATAAATGGAAGACGATATTGTAATCGACGACAAAAACGAAGTCATAGATGACGATTTTGACCTTGACGACATTGACGACGAGGGCAATAACGACGAGAGTTTTGACCTTGACGGCGACTCAGACGAGGACATTGCAACAGACGATGACGGCGAGGATTTGGACGATATAGAGGTTGAGGACGGCGAGGGCGAGCTGGACGGGACCAAAACCGACGATGACGATGCCGAGACGGGCGACAATGGCAGAGAGGCGGACAAAGATGACGCGGCCGACAAGCCCGCTACGGACGACAGGGACAACGAAATTGCGGAACTGAAAAGACAGCTTGCAGAGAAGAACAAAGAGCTGGACAATGTGCGCAATCTCGGCAAAGAGACCCTGCAAAAAATGGGAGTCAACGTTGATAGCTCGGTAGAGGAAGCGTTTGAGAGAGCAAATGCCGAATCGGAGGGCATCTCCGTTGAGGAATACCGAAAGGCGAGAGCCGCATCTGCCGAAGCACAGGCTACCGAAGCGCAAGCAAAAAGGCAAGCGTTCGAGGAGCTTGCGGCGAGCGACTTATCGACATTGAAAAAATCTTTCCCAGACCTGCTTGAAAACAAACATATTTCAGACTGTTTTGACACGTTTGAGAAGTTTGCGCAGTTCGGAAAATTGAGGGACAGCGGCATAGACCCAAAGACGGCCTATATCGCCGTAAACGGAGATAAGGTCATATCCAAACAAGCGGATGCACAGCGAAAAGATGCCAACAATGGCAACGGAAAATCGCACCTGCGGTCCGCCGTAGCAAAGCCTGCATCAAGCGACGAAGTTGTCATGTCTCGGCAGACTATGCAAGAGTGGAAAGATCTTTTCCCGCACCTGTCCGAAAAAGAGATCAAAGCACTCTATAAACAATCGCTTTGAAAAATTATTGGAGGTTTAACAAAAATTATGTTTGATTTGAAAAAAATCATAAACGGCAGAATCAACGTGCCAGAGACGGAATCCTTGCCTACCACAGCCAGTGAAGTGTATGTGGAGGGCGAGGCTCTTGTGCTTACAGATGGCAAGCTCACAAAAGCGTCTGGGGAGACCAAACCCACGCACATTTCATTGGCTGACTACACAGCACCCGAAAGCGATCAAGAGGAATTGCCATGCTTCCGCATCACACCCGAAATGGTTTTTGATGCGCCGATAGAAGTATCAAGCAAAGTGCCCGCGGTGGGCTCAAAGGTAACGCTCCATACGGACGGTTTGGGCGTGACCGACACCGCCGAAAGCGGCGTGGCAACCATCGTCCACACAAACGGTGCAACGGCGACGGGCGATACCGTTACTGTAATATTCGAGTAAGAGGAGGAGCAGAACAATGGCAATCATTTTTTCAAAAATGTCGGGCAAAAACGATCCTTTGTACGGAAAATTTGAGCATCCGATAAAGGCTCTCATTCAAAGCGAGAGCAACGAGCTCGAAAAGAAGAAGTCAATTCTTGACGACCTTTTCAACGTCGAAAAGTCCAACCGCTATGCGGAGACGGTCATAGGGCAGACGGATTTTGATACATTCATGGCCACCAAAGAAGGTGCAGGTGCCGAGAACGACAGCATAGAGCTGGGTTTCAAAAAGACGATTGAACACGTCGCCTTTATGAAAGAATTCACGATCACAAAAGAAATGGCCGACGACGCGAAATTCGGAATGGGTACCAACATGAAAAACATCCCCAGAAATTTTGTGCGCGCCTACTACAAGACGAGGACAAAGTTGGGGGCATGGGCCTATGCACACGCCACCGAATCGAGCGGCATTTTCAACAAGGCTCGCGTGGATCTGACCTGCGGCGACGGAAAGCCTCTTTTCTACAAGGCGCACCCCTTTGCTTCCGAAAAGCTGAAAAGCAAGAATCAGAGCAACTACTACTTCAAAAATGGCGTTTGCAAGGACACGGCGGCATTTGAGGACGCGCTCAATACGCTTGCCAACATCATGAGAAACTTCAAAGACGAGAATGGCGACACATTGGGATATGTTCCCGACACGATCATCATTCCTTACAATCGTCCGAAGTTTGAGGCAATCGTCAAAAAGGTTGTAGGCTCCGAGAGGACGTCGGGCACCGACTACAACGACATCAACATTCAATATGGCAACTGGAAAATTATCGTCCTGCCTCAATGGGAGACGACCGATGACAGGTTCATATTGATGTCAAGCGAGGCAAACAAACAGCTCATGGGATCCATGTTCTACAATCGAGTCCCTCTCGATATACAGAATCAAGTGGACATTCACACCCGCAACTATATCTGGAACGGCTATTGCCGCTTCGGTTTGGGTTTCACAACGTGGAAGCATGTACTTCTTTGTGTGGACGGGGCGAGCTGCGACGGAGCGACAGAGCTCTCGGCTTGATTTGACATACTCGCTCCGCAGGGGGCGGTGTGTGGCTTGGGCGGGGCTTGCGGTTATGAGACGTAGGCCCTGTCCTAAGCCTTATTCTTAAAAGGAGGTATGCTATATGACAATCAAAGAATTGTATGACTCTGTGGCCGAGCTGGGTTTTGAAAATGAGCTTGAAAGCGAACGAATAAACGGCTTTTATCTTGCGGCGAACAGGGCGGTCACACAGATTAACAGAATAAGACCCGCTACCTCCATATATAAACTCAATCATTTTCCGCTTATAAATAAGATAAGCGAGGAAACATTTGAGCCTCTATGTAAAGACGACGAGGCTCTCATATTCATTGTCGATAGTGCAAAAAGTTATTATTTTGAGTGCAACGGCAATGGTGTAGCGACAATCGAAAAAAGCACTGACTCTGGGGAGACGTGGGAGACGATAAAGGCAATCGACCTTGTGTCCGACAAAGGGCAGTTTGAACAATACAGAGGCTTGATACTTGACGGAGACAGCCCGTATACGGGTATGGTGCGTATCAAGTTTTCGGGCGATTATATCTACTGGGTGCAGAATGTGGCAATGTACGGCAGTTTGCTCGGTGCAGAGCCCGAACAGGTTCCCGCTTACAGTAAATATATCGTCTACAACATAGCCAGCCTCACAGACGATTTCGTTTCGTTTGTGTGTCCTCCGATTAGGGATGCCACACGGGGTAAGGGCTTTATCCTTAACACCGACTATTTTGTCGAGGGAGCCGATAAACTCCTTATCCCCGCATCCCAAACAGGCGTATACGAGGTTCAATATTACAGGAAAATGCGAGTATTGTCGCGCGATGACGATATGGAAACCATTGAAATTGACCTCGACAGCGAGCTTTCGTGCCTTATGCCGAATCTCGTAGCAAGCTATATTTGGGCGGACGACGAGCCCGCAAAAGCAGAGTATTATTTGTCGCTTTACAATGCACAGGTGTCTGAAATTGTGTCGAGGCAAAAAGACCTCAAACCTGCTGTTTATCGTAACAAAACGGGGTGGTAAAATGGGGATTTTGAACAGAGCGACAACTGAATACAGCAGGCACTATGGCAATTTCAGAGGGGTTGATTTTTCCAACGACCACACGCAAGTCCACGCCTCGCGCCTTGCCTATCTTGTAAATATGTACAAAGATTATTTGAGCGGGCAAGGAGAGGCTTTGGAGACTATGGCGGGGTTCCGCCGCCGTGCGGATTTTTCTAAGACCATAACCGTAAATGCCAAAGGCATTGCAAAGGCGACAACTCTCTCGGAGTCAAACCGCGAGATCTACGGCATTTTCTATTTCAAGGCAAAGCTGGCAGGCGGGGCAGAGCGAGTTGTTGTTCATAGTGGCAAGCGGCTTTATCTTTGGAGCAATTATCCGCAATCTCTGAACATCTTGACGGCAAAGGCGGTGGCGGCTCCTGCGCCGACCGAGAGCGACGACGGAAACGCCATGCTTCGCACCTTTACTATTCCCATCAATTTTGATTGCGCGGGCATTGTAAGCGTCAAAACCGTTACAGGGTCCGACATCACGGAGCTTGCTACCTACGACAAGAACAAGAAAACGCTGTCTTTGTTAAGTTCGGAAGTAAAAGAGGGCGACATGTTGGAGCTCGAATATTACGAGGGTATTCTCAAAAACGAGGATATTTTGTTCTCATCAATGAACGAGCACAAGAGCCAATATTTCATATTCAATAATCTGCTTTACATAATCGACGGCAAGAATTATCTCGTGTATGACGGGACAAAAGTGAATCACGTCAAAGACAATGCTTATGTCCCGACAACCTATATCAATATTGTCCCATCTGGTGAAAATGCCAACATCGGCACGGAGTACGAGCAACGAAATATATTGACGCCAAAATTCAAGCACACGTTTGTCGCAGACGGCGAGACCAAAGACTTCTATATGAACGAAAACAAACTTGATAAAGTAGTTTCCGTAAAGGTGTATGGAGCCGACACAAGCGATTATACGGTGGATCTGGCAAATGGCAAAATTTCATTTAATGTGGCACCTACAAAGCCAGAGGAAACATCTGCTCCCGATGGCTCGAAGTATGAGCAAGGATACGCGGGTATTGAGATAACGGCGGAAAAGAAATACAAGTCAATAGACGGTGTGGCGGAGAATATGGAAGACGTCTCCGAGCTTATAACAAAGTGTACGCTGTGCACGACATATGACGGCAGAGTATTTTGTACGGGCAATCCCGATTATCACAACTATGTATTTTTCTGTGGCAGGAACAGTACAGGCTACACCGACCCCGCATATTTTGGCATTTTGAATTATATGCAGGACGGAGTAGGTATGGCACCTATAACGGGCATCATGTGTGTTTCCGACACGCTTATGGTGTTGAAAGGAGACACACAACAGGACAGTGCTATCTATTTCCACACTGGCACGGACAGCAATATCAATCTCACTCCGAGAATTTATCCCGCTGTGCAGGGCTTGTCTGGGCTCGGCTGTATGGGCGCATGTTGCAATTTTCTTGACGATCCTATATTTATTTCGCGCCTCGGAGTTGAGGGTGTGGGACAGCTCAAAATCGCTTCTGAACGTGCCAACGAGCATCGCAGTCGTTTGATTGATACAAAGCTCGTGAATACAGACCTGTCTGAGGCAGTCCTCGAAGAGTGGGGCGGCTATCTTTGCGTTCTCACGGACGGCAAAATGTTCCTTGCAGACAGTAGACAGCGTTATCAAGACGATACGGGCACAATGCAATACGAATGGTATTATCTCGAAAACATAGGCACATGGGACAATCAATACAAAGAGTATAGATATTGCAGTGAACTTCCAGAGGATTTGGTGGGATTAAAGGTCGAATACGAAGACAAAGAGTATGAGCTGGAAATTCCGACGGCTGTAAATTCTATGTTCGGCGAACCTAAAAATCTGTGCGGAGAAGTAGCAAACGATCCCGACATGGACGGCAATGCTACGCATGAGATATATTTCAAACCTCTAAACGTGCAATATGGCGGTGTAGATTACATTATCGGCATTTATTACACGATTTATGACATAAGAGACGAGCTCGGCGAGCTGTTGGAGCGTCACGCCTTTTTGTGCGAAACAAAGAGCAATTATACAGGTGGCGTGTTCAGAAAGGCCGTCGTTTTGCGCTCGTTCAGCGATAATCTGTTTTTTGGCTGCGAAAATGGTGTTGTTTGCTCGTTCAACTTTGATATGAGGGACGAGGACGGCGAGCTGCCTACCTCCTCATACAACTACGACGAGCGTACTATCGTTTGCGGCTGTGCAACGCTCATGGATAATTGCGGCATCCCGCATTTGACAAAGACGACAATCAAGCGTTCTACCGTTATAAAAACAAAGTCATTCAAAAATAGCTCCGCAAAGGTCAAGGTTCGGACGAACAAAAAGCCGTATGCGCAAATTGCGAGAATAAACAACGCGCTATTCTCGTTTGACGATATGGATTTTTCAGACTTTACATTCAATACTACGGAGCAGAGCTTGTTTGCCGTAAAGGAAAAGGAAAAACAGTGGGTGGAAAAACAATACTACCTGTATTCAGACGAGTATTTAAGGCCATTCGCGCTGTTTTCCATATCTTTCCGCTATCGAGTCGCGGGCCGATATAAGGGATAAAAAGGAGGTTGTTCGTGAAAACGCTCAAATCTATAACAGCAGGACAAATACAGGAGAGAGGTGTACAGGCACTGTCTGACAGGCCGAACGCTCCCTCTCAGTACGGGCAAGGCGGCATGACGCCGACGCAGCTCAAACTTTGGTTTGACAAACTCGCCACTTTTCTTGCGACGAAAATCAACGAGCTAATAGAGGTGATCGCGGGCACTTCGGCGGCGGAATACATCCGCATACTGCTTGACGAATACAACATTGACAATCTCGGCGATCTTATCAAATCTTTTACGAGCGGCACTTTTGCCAGCAAGGTCTTATTGCTCTATCCGAGCGCAGGAGCGCGCGAGAAGCAAGCATTGCAGACAATTATAAACAACATCGCAAAAACTCTCTCCGAAACGTCAGAGAGCGCGAAACAGGCTTATGACAAGAGCATTGACAGGACAGAAGTGACATACCAGCTCGGCGACAGTGGCACTGTTGCGCCAACGGGGAAGTGGACGGCAAATGTACCATTGGCGAGTGATGGACAGTTTGTGTGGACGCGCATTGACGTGTACTTGCGCGACGGGAGCGTCACAACGGCTTATTCCGTCGGACGTTTCGGCGACAAAGGTTCTACGGGTGCGAAAGGTGAAACAGGCCCCAAAGGAGAAAAGGGGGACAAGGGAGAAAAAGGCGATAAAGGCGACAGCTTTTACACTTTTTCCGTGCAGGGCGGAAACCTTGTCGTCAAGTCTGAGGCGGCAGGCAATCCCGACGTCGAATACAGCATTGATGACTTCGGGAACATGATTTTGACAATCTATTAAAGGAGAAATAAAAATGGCTCAAATTATCAATCTGGGGCGCGTTAAGGGCTCCATGTGGTACACAGGAACAGCAGACGAAGCGTCGGCAATCGCGTCGGCAATCACTGCGGCAGGATATACGCCCGTCGCAATGGACCTGTATCTGAATGTATCAAATGGTAACATTTATCAATATATTCCCTCCGCCGATGTGCTTACATGGGCACTCAAAGGCAACATAAAGGGTGTAAAAGGCGACCCGTTTGCCGTCGCAAAGACGTATGCAAGCGTGGCGGCTATGAACACAGGCTACGCATCGGACGGTGTGAAGCAAGGTCAGTTCGTCATCGTTGAGACGGGCAATGTCGAAGACCCCGAAAATGCAAGATTATATGTCAAAGGAGCGACTGCTTACGAGTACATCACCGACCTTTCGGGCGCACAAGGTATCAAAGGCGACACGGGCGATAGAGGTCCCAAGGGAGATCAAGGCGCGAAAGGTGAGACGGGAGCAAAGGGCGACACAGGAGCGGCGGCGGGTTTCGCCTCCGCTATGGAAGTGTCTGTCAAAACGCTTGAAGCGGGTTTGGATGCAATAGTCTCTGTTGATCCCGTCGAGGGTACGCCAGATACGGCAAAAAAATTCAAATTCACGTTCAGTATTCCTCGCGGCGCAAAAGGCGACACGGGTTCACAAGGCGCGAAAGGTGAAACAGGCGCGAAAGGTGAGACGGGCGCGAAAGGTGAAACAGGCGCGGCGGCGGGTTTCGGCGATCCGACGGCAAAAGCCAATCAACTTGCCGCAGGTGCAGCACCTACCGTTTCCGTTACAACAAGCGGAGATGCCACAGAAAAGGTTTTCAATTTCGTTTTTGGTATTCCAAAAGGGGATAAAGGCGACAAAGGTGTGCAAGGAGACAAAGGCGCAGACGGCAAGACGCCTACATTATCAATAAACGAAAAAGGCGAGCTCGTAGCTACGTTTGAATAAAAAGGAGGCACAATATGGCAAGCAGCAATTTGGGGAGAGTGCAAGGCGGCGGATTTTTCGGTTCGTCCTCAACAAGCACAACGTCCATTCTGAAAACGGAAGTGCAGACGAACGGGAGCATATCTCCGCTCGTCGGCGACACCATTGTAAACAAAAACGGTGATTTGTGCAAAATCACCGCAATCACAAGCACAGCGTACACCGTTACAAAATACGGCAGTATCAAGGGCGCAACGGGGGCGCAGGGTTCGCAAGGACCTGCGGGTGCAACAGGACCAGCAGGACCCGCTGGCAAAGATGGTGCGAAAGGTGAAACAGGCCCCAAAGGAGAAAAGGGGGACAAGGGAGAAAAAGGCAACGACGGATATGGGTATGATCCAAACAAAGCGTATATTTTCGGCGTGGACAATGTCGGCGCGGCCTCTCTGAGTGCGCTTGTAAGGACGGACGACGCAAAGTCTTTGAGTGTCTATATAGACGGGTCTGAAATACAGTCCGATTTCGACTCTTGCTACCCGTGGAGCGAGATGAAAGAAGTAACGGACAAAAACGGAAACGTCTTCATCAAGATACCGAAATTCTATTCCAAAATCACCAAAAACAGCAATGGCACATACAAACATCAAATATCTGGCACAAAGCACAGCGGCTTTACGACCTTGTTTGTTGATTGGGTGGGTAATGAGATCGACTATGTTCTCGTCGGCAAATACGAGGGCAGTGGAACGTCGTCGCTCGTCGAGTCAAAGGCCGAAAAAACAGTGCTCGTCAACGTCACGATAGACGCTTTCCGCAAAGGTTGCGTCGCCAACGGTGCAGGGTATCAGCAATTCGACTACCTAATATATCTTATTCTTCAAGAACTGTTCCTTATTGAGTTTGCGACCACAGACTCGCAGTCCATTATGAAAGGGTATACGGCGTCGAGCAATTCAGCGGCAATCGCAACAGGCAGAACGGACACCGTAGCGACGCCGTCTGGCTCGGAAGTCAGCAACACAAGCGGCACATCTGCAATGAAATATCGTGGCATTGAAAACCTGTATGGCAATGTATTCAAGTGGATAGACGGCATTTCATTCCATAACGACAGCGTATATGTGTGCTATGACCCCACGGCATATAACGGCGGCAAAATAGACGCCCCATATGTGTATCAAGGAAAACGCGCAACCGCATCGGGATATGTCAAATCGTTCGGTCCGCTCAGCAATGACCCGCTCATACAGTACATAACGAGCACAAGCGGTGGTTCGGATGCGACCTACTTTGCAGATTATAGCAGCTATTCGACAAGCGGTACGGTCGTGCGCTTCGGCGGGGATTGGAGCAGTGGCTCGAGCGCGGGCTTGTGGTGCTTGTTTGGGCACAATGCCGCGTCGACCTCGTATGCGAACATCGGCGGTCGTCTTTGCTATAAACCTCTTTGAGGGGGCATACGGGGGAAACTTCCCCCGTTGGAAGCATAATTGTGCAGTTGCAAAGCAATAGTCAATCGACAGGTACACGATCCGAATGTCGTCGGTCTTGAACTTCGGCGGGAATTGGAACAATGGCTCGAACGCGGGCTTGTGGTACTTGAATGGGAACAATGCCGCGTCGAACTCGAATGCGAACATCGGCGGTCGAACTTGTTGCAAAAGTCTTTACATGGTTTGTGTATCTGGGACCAGAGGGGTCCAAAATAGCCGACAAAGAGTGCGGTTTAGTAGGGCGCGAGCATTGAAACACCGTGAGGCGCAACAAAGACTCTTTGAAAAAATATCACTATGAAAAGAATTGGCTTTTTATATGAAAAAATATGCTCGATTGACAATCTTGTGCTGGCTGTACGAAATGCTACCAAAAACAAGCAACACAGGCGCGGCATTGTTAAGGATGCGCACGATCATCCCGAAATCTATGCGGCACAGGTAAAGCAAATACTCGAAAGCGGTAATGTTGAATTTGCTCCGCCGCGCCTTAAAACGCGGCGGGAACATAACAAAATACGCAACATAAAAACGCCGAGATTTTATCCCGACCAAATCATACATTGGGCTTTGATGCAGGTCATAGACCCGATAATTCATCGCGGGATGGACAGGTATTGTTGCGGTTCGGTCAAGGGGCGCGGTACGAATGCGGCGAGGAAAGCGGTGCTCAAATTTACAAACAACGATCCGCGTATCAAATACGTCATGAAAGCCGATATACGACACTTCTTTGAGTCGGTGGATTGTGAGATTCTCAAACAGAAGTTTCGCCGCGTTATAAAGGACGCAAAGGTTTTGTCGCTTATAGACGCAATCCTTGACAATGGCGGGCCAGGCCTGCCGATAGGTTATTATACGTCGCAAGCGTTTTCCAACTTCTACTTGCAGACGTTAGACCACACAATCAAAGAGAAGTTGAAAATAAGGCATTATATCCGCTATGTGGACGACATCGTTTTTATGGATCGTAACAAACGCAAGATGCACAAGGCTGTAAAAATGCTCAAAAGCATTTTGCGACACGGCAAGCTAAAACTGAAAGACGATTGGGAGATATGGCGGTATGGGACGCGCCCGATAGATTTTGTCGGGTATAGGTTCTACAAAGGGTATGTCTTATTGCGCAAACAAATCTTTTACAGCTTGATGCGTTCGGTTCGCAAGATAGAACGTTTCGGGCTTAGGTTGAGGCAATGCTTGCGTTTTATATCGTTCATCGCCCGCGCGAAGTTTATCAATTTCAAGAAGTATTATCTTGAAAAAATAAAGCCTATCGTATCACAAGGCAGGGCGCAAAAAGTCATATCGTGCCACGCGAAAAAACAACTCGCGGCGGCTTGATAAAAAATATTTCGGAGGTTGTTATTATGGCAAAAATGGTTTTCAGCAAAGCGGCGTGGCTCAAAAGCGCAAACAAGAACAAAGCGGCGGGCACACTCACAGAGCGCGAAATAAACGACGCGCTTGTAATATGGGTCAACGATCTTGACGGCAAAACGCGCGCGGAGATCGAAGCGGCGGGCGGCATGGCATCTGGCTTGCGTGATGAGTGGTTCGTCAGCGCGTAATTAAGGCAAAGGAGGTCTGCCATGCGTATGGAATACAAATTGCTTAAAACGCAAAGAAAAGGTTTCATTATGACGCGGGAGCCCGAAACAGTCACGGACGAGCTTATTATATCGTTTACGTCCGCACCTGCCGACGCTACGGCGATTTTTGACAACGAGGAGGGCAATTCTCTTTATCGTTTGCTCATAGACGGAGTATGCGCTATCCCCGCAAGTTTTTTGCGCGGCGAGATCCACGTCTGCGTGACCGTTCTAAATGGGAGCGAATCGGAGCCGAAAATTTTCTGCGAGAGCATCTACACAAAAGAGATCGGCGGCGAAATAGTTGTCATGCCAAATGGCATTGACATCCCGCAGATGGTGATTGATGTGTGTTCAGAGCTGGAAGCGGCCCGCGAGGACATAAAGACGCTCATTCAAAACGACAAAGAGCTTGACGATAGGCTGCAAAAGCTCATCGAGGGCTACAACATTATCTAAATAGGAGGATAAGAAAATGCAGAAAAGTAAAACAAGCGGCATATTTTGTCTGTTTGCAATCATCATCGCATTGTTTGCGGTGCTCATTATATGCGGCTTTATGGCCGCGCCGAAAGGTGCCGTAGCATATGCGGCGTCAGAGGCGGAGCTGGACGGCGCGGAGCAGGAGCCCGCACAATCTTTGACCGCTCCAACCGATAACAGCGAGGGTGCGGCTCCAAAAACTTTTTTATCACGAATTCAAGAATGGTTTGAGCGCAATTTGTCGGAGTTTTTCAGCGGCGCAACGCTCGTTACAGCGTTCTCAACGGTGACAGCGGTTATTGTGTCGTGGCGGAAAAATAAGAAGCTCAAAGCGGCGACAGACGCGCTCCTCGCGGGCGTATCCGAGAAGACAGATAATAACACCGAGATAAACGGAAAGGTCATTAAGGCCATCAACGAGCTTATAGCAAAATATAATGCCGTGCAAGAGTACATAGTCGCCCTTGATAAAAAGGAGCTTACGCGAGACGCGATTTGTGAGGAGATGGCAACGTTTGGCAAGACAATACTTGAAATTCTCGCCACTGTCTATGCTAACAATAAAAACATTCCGCAAGGCGTAAAGGACCTCGTGACATTAAAGTATTCACAGGCCTTGCGCACGGAGGATAAGGTGCTCGCCCTTGCAGGCTCGTCTGAGCCGTCAGAGCCCATACAAAGCGACGACAGCGGCGGGGAGGAATAAAGATGAGACCCGTTAAAAACAAAACAAAGAGGGCTATTGTGCGCGGCATAGCGACGGGCATTAGCGTCGGCGCGCCGTTTGCCGCCACGCTCTCACAATTTCCCATATGGGTCGATAGAGGAAGCGGAGCAACGATTTCGGGATGTTTTCTCATACTTGCCTTTTTATGCTGTATACCTTTTGTAAAGCAAATCAAAGCTTATATGAAAAGTCCGTCCGCTCCCGTCGTGTGGGCGGTATTCCTCATCCTTTTCGTGTGTCTGCAAAAGATTATAGATCAGATGGTTATAGTCTGCGGCGTGGGGCTGGTAGCGAACCTTATCGGCACAGGGCTCTATAAGTTCGGAGATTATATCGGCAAAAAGCCCGACAAGGGAAACAATGGCAACGCAGACGAGGAGACAGACAACGGAGAGGAGGACAACAGCGAACAAAACAATGAATCGGAGGAAGTAAGCGATGGAACCAATTAAGCAGGGCGGCGGGGCCGCCGACAACAAACCTAAAACAGCGGGTGAACTTATTGACCGCTCAAATCGAGTGAAAAAAAAGGTAGCGCGCGGCATATTAAATAACACGGGCATTTTTGTCGGTGTGTTTCTTGTATTCATAGTCGTAGTCGTCTTCACGACGGATATTCAGCTCGGATCGTTTGCAAACTGGGCGGCTCTCGGTCTTGCGTTTTTCATTCTGCTGTTCTGCTCGTATTCGATGTATGTCAACTTCTCGGACACGGGCACAAGGGCGGGCAAAGACACGACGGTCTATACCAAAGCATTGGAGGATTACGATGCTATCAAGCGAGAGATTATCGCAGACGGGCAACAGGGACGTTTGCTTGAATTTTGCAGGTATTATGTGCAAGAAGAACTATTAAGCACCCGTCATGCCATAGTTGCCGACGTAGGCGTTGATTTTAAGCTGTACAAGGAAAAGTATATGGGGATGAGTAAAGAAAGTTTGGCGGCGGAACAAAACCTCACAGAGCCTCAGAGAAAAGCTATTATCAAGGCGAACAATATCAAGCCGATAAAGCTCACGCCAGAAATGATTTTTAAGCGAGGCAGAGGTTCGGAACACCGTGCTCCTCTCGGCGCAAATCCCACTAAAAAAAAGGCGGCGCACTATATCATCAAATTCATTAAGATTTCCACCACAACACTTCTGACAAGCGTTATAGTTTTGGACGTCATAATCAAACCCAACTGGGCGACATTTGCCGCATGCTGTTTGAAGCTCATGCCCGTCATTCTAAACGGCTTTATGGGCTATAAAATGGGATATGAAAATATCGTGTATGACACCGTGAACTATATGAACGATCAGATGGACCTATTGAGGCGGTTCCAGCTTTATGTAAAAGAGCATCCCGTCCGCGAAGAGTATATCGAGGAGGACGGCAATGTCGCACCTATTGAGGCGGTCGAGTCTGCCATAGGTGAGATTGAAGAAACAGCCCGTGACGATGACGCTGTATAGCAAAAATAACGCAAAAAATAGGGCGGAAAACTCCGTCTTATTTTTTTATGCGATTACTTTACAATGGCATAGCGATTGCATTGCAAGTGCAATGCGTTTGCATTGCATTCGCATAGCATATGCAATGCGTTTTGTATGCGATTGCAATGCGATTTTATGCAAATCTAAATCAAAAGAGAAATAGAAAGATAAAGGGAAATAGATTATTAAAGATTATCCAGCTTTATCATCAAAATCAAATCAAAATCAAAATCTTTAATAATCTTTGACAGACAGACAGAAAGAATATTGCGCGCATGCAAAAGGGATTGTTTGAATTTTTTTTGTGAGAGTTTTTGCCGAAAATGAGACCTTGAAATGTTTTTGGGATGGTGTTATGATAAGTTCAAGTTCGATTAGGAGGGCTTGAATATGCGAGGCATGCGTTATTCGTCCAAAGAAAAGGAGCGGGCCTTAAAATTATGGCTCATCGAGGGGCACGATATTCTCTGGGTGGCAAAAAAGTTGAAATGCACAGAGCGTAGCCTTTGGCGTTGGAAAGCTTTGTATGACGGCACGACAAAAAGTCTTGAAAATAAGTCGTGTCGGCCGCATACTCCGCATTTCAACGCCCATACAAAGGAGGAGCGTCAGCAAATCATAGAGATATTCTCCGAAAATCCCGATATAACCTACGCGGAAGCCCTCGGCATCCTTCGTCAGCGTTACGCATATTCTCGCACATATTATGGACTGTACAGGTTTGTCGTCAAAAACGGGCTCCGACCGCACGAGGAAATAAAGGAACGATACATTCAACAGCCATACTATACTCCCGAAATGTTGGGGCAAAAATGGCAGCTTGACGTTAAATTCGTCCCCAAAGAGTGCTATATCGGAGAGATGTCCGATGATAGATTTTTTCAATACACGATAATAGACGAAGCAACGAGGGAAAGGTTTATCTATGCCTACAACGAGCATAGCGGCTATTCAACGGTAGATTTTATAAAGCGGGCAATCGTCTATTTTGGATATGTCCCCGAAACGATACAAACAGACAATGGTACTGAGTTCACAACACCGCAAAACGCAAAAGAGGGTACGGTGCACATTATGGATCTCCTGCTTGCAAAATTACACGTCCGCCATAAACTCATAAGGCCGAGAACACCACGCCACAACGGGAAAGTGGAACGCTCTCACCGTTCAGATCAAGAGGCGTTTTATAATCATCTCAAATTCCGCACTCTGGACGAACTACAAGAAAAAATGGAAGAATGGCTCAATAGATACAACGACAGGCCACACTCATCTCTCCGAGACAAAAATGGAAAGCGAGTATGGCAATCGCCGCGTCAAAAGCGGGCAGAGCTGCTCGAAATTCTTAAAAACAGCAGAGATGAATACCGAGTACGATTTTTGAAACCCGCCGCCTAAAACAAAATAAAGCATAAAAAGAGCCCTTTGCATACGAAAGGGCTATTTTCCTGTACGCCAAGTATGTGTTTTTTAGCGATCCGCCGCCGCAACAAAGGTTATGTTGTCTTGCCAAAGCGTTTTCAGACCACAAAATAGCCCTGCAAAATAGTCTTGCAAAAAAATTTTCAGCACAATTAAGAAATTTACTGCAAAATGCTTGACAAATCACAAAAAAATTCGGCGTTACGCTTGTATTTGCAGGGGGCGTGTGATATAATGTTTGAGCTAATAGCAAATAATGTATAATATTTATACTAGTATAGCAACACAAATCTACTGTAGAAAAATAAATCGCTGTAGAAAATTCTTTGCTATTAGAGTAGGAAATTCTTTGCTATTAGAATTCACATAGGCGGGCGCGTTAAGTTTTGCGCGGCGCGCGAGAGAGGACAAAGGTGACGGACACAAGACAGGCAAGAGCAAACAAGGGAAATCGGATCGCGATAGGCGCGCTTGTCGCCGTTGTTTCTTTATTCTGTTTTTTGTCTGCTATCGGCGCGCTGGGCGGCGTAGGCAGAATGGTCTACGGTTTTTTGGTGGGATTTTTCGGTCTGGCGGCCTATGCGTACGCGCTTATGGGGATAATTTTCGGCATTGCGATAGCGTTCGGCGTGAGAGTGAAACAGCGTTTTGCGCGCTCCGCATATCTTTTCGGAATGTTGCTTTTAGGAGTGTTCGCGTTGCACATCTATACGTCGAGCGGACACATAATCGGCGCGAATTACGGCGAATACCTGCTGAGATGCTATCATGAGACGAACACGGCGGGCGGCATGCTCCTCGGCATTGTCGCATACCCGCTTATGAAGGTCGTGACGGGCGTGGGCGCGCTTGCCATCGCATGCGCCGCATTCTTGATCATGGCGGGACTCGGTATAGTGCCGTGCTTGCGCCGCAACGTCGTATACAAGGCGGCGACTCCCAAAGAGAGAAAGAAAGAGGTTGAAAACGCGTCTGCTCCGCGCAAGGAAAAGAGGCGCAGGGGGGACCGCGTCACTCCCGCAAGCGAACCTGTCATCACGGACTTCGCGCATACGTCGGACGGCACGAGGCTGTTTGTAGTGGACGTGGACGGCAAGCCCGAAAAGCCGCGCAAGGGCAAGGGCTCGCACGGCTATACGCCCATAGACTTCGATCCTCTCTATCCAAACAAGAACGGCGGATATGAGGACGAGCAGCGCATGGCAAGAGACGCCCAATACAGAAGCCCAGCCCCCGAAAGGGAGACATACGCGCCCGTGAAGGACTCCGCGAGGGAGATACTCTTCGGCAGCGGTCCCAGCGACGAGAATTTGGCGAGATACGAGGCGGCGCGCAGGGGCAAGCTGGAGCCTATGTCCGACGTCGGGCGCACGTATACCACTCCTTCGAAGCGCAGGCAGGATATGATGGACGCATTGGGCGGAGGAGAGGATCCGCAGTCCGATTTTATAGCTCGCCACCGCGCGGAAAACGAGGACGGGGGCAAGAGCTCTGTCTCGAAAAACGGCGAAGTGGATTTCGAGGCTTTGAAAAACGAGAGCCTCAAACAGTGGCAAAACTCCCCCGCGCCCATATTCGAGGCGGACGCAAGCGAAACTCCGAGCGGCGGAGAGGTCTTGAGGGCGGCAAATGCAGACGACGACAAGAAGGAGCTCGCCCGTCCCACGCGGCAAATGCCGAAGATAGATGATAAAGCCGCGCCCGCTCCGCAGGACAAGCCGTCGTACGAAAACGTGAACGTGGGCATGCTCGGCGCGCTTAATAAGGCGAAAGAGGGTCCTGTGGCGGCGCCCGCGGCACCCGTAGAGGAAAAACAGAAAGAGACGGTGGTCGAGGCGTACAGAAATCCGCAAAGCTCCACTCCCGGGGCGGAGCTCGCGCGCAGCGAAGGTCAAAGCGGATATACTCCCGTGCAGAAGCCGGGGCTCGACAGCGTGAGATATACGCCGTCGAACAGCAGAAAACTGCCGCGCGCTTTCCAATCGAATGCTGTGGACCAAACTTCCGCAAAACCCGCGGATCCCGTAAAACCTTTGGAACCTGTAAAGCCTGCGGAGCCCGTCAAACCCGCATATCAGCCCGCGGACAAGCTGACATTTCAGCCTTTGAATAAGGTGGGGCTGTATCAGCCTACGCCTATTGAGCCGCTCGGGGAGGATAAGCAAAAGGAGGAGGCGCAACTGCCGTCCGAACCCATAAAGGCGCCGAGAGAGGTCACGGGGGACAAGATGTCCGCGGCGGCTATCCAAAGCGCGACGGATATCGCGCACATGAGCGCAAAAGACGTCGAGAGCGCGGAGATGGACGCGCGTATAGAGAATATCAAAAAGGGCAAGGGGCTCACCCCGTCATTTACGGACTCGCAGAGGCTGAAGGAAGAAAAGGCGAAGGCGGCGGCGCGCAGGGCGGCTCCCGCAGAGGGTCCGCACGTGCATCAGCCTACGCTCGAACAGGTCATAAAACAGGCGGAAGCGCCCGTAAAGCCGAAGCGCCCGTATGTCGCGCCTCCGCTAAGTTTGCTTGAACCGCCTACTGAAAAGCTCGCGCCGGACGATGATATAGAGGAGAAGAAGGAGCGGCTCATCAGCACGCTCATGGACTTCGATATCGCGGGCGACGTGGAGAGCGTGGACGTCGGGCCTACTTTTACGATGTACAGGGTGAAGGTCACGCTGAAGAAGGGCATTTCCGTCGCGACAATACTCAAGTATTCAAAGGATATCGCGATGAAGATGGAAGTGGAGAGCGTACGCATTCAGGCTCCCATTCCCGGCAAGAACGCGGTCGGCATAGAGGTGCCAAACAAGAGGCGCCGCACCGTCAACATAAGCGAGATATTGCAGTCTAGCACCTTCAATTCCGCGCCCGATCCCGCTACGTTCGCGCTGGGCGTGGACTTGTATGGCAACAGCCATGTAGCGAGAGTGACAAAGATGCCGCACCTGCTTGTCGCGGGCACTACGGGCAGCGGCAAGAGCTGCTGTATAAACACCTTGATCGTGAGTTTGCTGTATAAGGCGTCTCCCGACGACGTCAGATTTATCCTCGTGGATCCCAAGAGGGTGGAGCTTTCGGTGTACGCGGGCATTCCGCACCTCTTGATGGACGAGATAATATGCGAATCGGACAAGGCGATAAAGGCGCTCGCGTGGGCGGAAAAAGAGATGGAGCGCCGCACGAGATATTTCCAGGAGACGGGATATCGCGACATTGCGGAGTACAACTCCGACGTCAAGAACAGCGGGCTCGAAAAGATGCCTCTCATAGTCATCATAATCGACGAGTTTGCGGACCTCATGGCTACGTCGAAGAAATCCGTCGAGAAGTCGGTGGGCAGGATAGCGAGCCTCGCGCGCGCCGTTGGCATACACCTTGTGCTTGCGACGCAGCGCCCGTCCGTGGACGTCGTTTCGGGCACTATAAGAAACAATATCCCGTCGAGAGTGGCTTTCAAAGTGTCGGACAATGGTTCAAGCCGCACCATACTCGACGCGGTGGGCGCCGAGGACCTGCTGGGGCTGGGCGATATGCTGTATATGGGGCCCGGTTCGTCCGACCTCAAGAGAATACAGGGCGCATTCATATCCAACCCCGAAGTCAAGAAAGTGGTGGAATTTGTCAAGAGCCACAACGATTGCTATTTCGACGCGCAGGCTAAGGACGAGATATTCAACGATAAGTCGGACAAGAAGCCCGAAGCCTCCCAAAAGGATGTCAAATCCAGCCGCATCAATACCGACCTTCTGGACGCGTTGGAGCTTGGCATAGAGCTCAGAGAGACGGACGGCAATTCATTCAGCACATCGTATATCCAGCGCAAGCTCGGATTCGGATATCAGAAGGCGGCGAGGATAGTGGATACCATCAAAGATATGGACTATATCGGCGTGAGCGAGCGCGACCCGAAAAAGACTGTTGTCACTATGACAAGGGAAGAATTCGAGGAGTTCAGAGCGTCCGTAGAGACAACCGACGACGGCGACGACGAGGAGTGATTTTCGAGGTAGGGCATGAGGATAGGCGCGATATCGCTTGGCTGCGACAAAAACAGAGTTGACACCGAAAAGCTTTTGGCAAGACTTGAAGAGGGCGGACACAGCATAGTCTCGCGCGAGGAGGACGCGGATATCCTCATCGTCAACACCTGCGCCTTCATCAAGAGCGCGAAAGAGGAGTCAATTGCGGAGATATTGAACGCAATAGACTTCAAACAGCGCGCTGAGGGCAGGCATATCATCGTTACGGGCTGCCTTGCGCAGAGATACGCGGAGGAGCTCGAGGCGGAAATGCCGGAGGTGGACGCTTTCCTCGGCATAGGCGATTACGACAAAATCCTCGAGGCGGTGAACAGCGTTGCCGCAGACAAAAAATATACGTGCAAAGAGGGACTGGATAAGTTCTATGCGGGGCGAGTGCTCACTACGCCGTTGCATACCGCATACCTCAAGATCGCGGACGGGTGCAATAATCGCTGTACATATTGCGCGATACCCTATATACGCGGCAAGTATCGCTCCGAGGCGATGTCCGACCTCATTGAAGAGGCGGGAAGGCTGTCCGACGGCGGCGTGAAGGAGCTCATACTCGTTGCGCAGGATGTCACGAGATACGGCGTGGACTTCGACGGCAAGCCGCATTTGATGCAGCTTGTAAAAGAGCTCGAGAGGCTGGACTTCGAGTGGATACGCCTTCTGTATCTTGAACCCGAGATGGTCACGGACGAGCTTATCAACTTCGTGGCGAGCGAGGAAAAAGTCGCAAAATATATGGATATCCCCCTTCAGCACATCGCAAGCGGCGTGCTCAAGCGCATGAACAGACATACCGACGAGGCTACGACGAGGGCTCTTGTAAAGAGGGTGCGCGGGGCGGGGATAACGCTCAGAAGCACCTTTATATGCGGGTTTCCGGGGGAGAGCGAGGAGGACTACGGCAAGCTCAGGGACTTCATCGCCGAAGGAAATTTGGATTATGCGGGGTTCTTCGCCTATTCGAGGGAGGAGAATACTCCCGCGGACAGGCTGGACGGGCATATACCGAGCAGGGTGAAGCAGAAGAGAGCGAAAGAGCTTGAAAAATTGCAGCAGAGCGTCACGGCCAAAAAACAGCGCGAAAGGATAGGAAAGACCGTGCGGGTCTTGTATGAGGATATAGACTTCTCGCGGCAGATGTTTGCGGGCAGGTCTCAAAGCGAGGCTCCCGACATAGATACAAAAATATATTTCACGTCCGAAACGCCGCTCGAGGTCGGCAATTTCTACGACGTCGAGCTCACGGGGACGCTGGGGCTCGACCTGTCGGGCAGGACTGTACAGCGCAAAAAGTGAAATGTAGCGCAAATGCGCGCCATATAAAAAAGCATATTCGCGATAGGGCGGTCTGAGAGGAGGATCGAATGCAGCAGGAGATAGTCAAGCTTTGCGGGTTGACAAAGGAGGAGGTGCGAAGGCGTCTCGCTCCGTTTGAGAATAAGGGGCTGGAATTCGATATTGCCGAGGACTGCCTTGACGTCACGCTCACCGTGACATCTACGCTGTCAAAGAAGGATTTCGACCCGCTCAAGAGCTGGATATACCGCTCGTTTGAGACAGAGGTTTACAGCGCGTTCGGGCAAGGGCTCGCCGAGACTGCCGCCGCATTGCTCAAGCGCAACGGAAAGACGCTCGCCGTCGCTGAAAGCCTTACGGGCGGAATGATCTGCTCCGCTCTCGCGGCTGTACCCGGCATAAGCGGCAACTTTTTTGAGGGCGTAGTGTGTTACAGCAAGCAGTCCAAGCAGGAGAGGCTGGGCGTAAAGGCGACTACGCTGTCCAACTACGGCGCGATAAGCGAGCAGACCGCCATAGAGATGGTGCGCGGGCTCAACGTCCCGCCCGTCGATATCGGGCTGTCCACTACGGGGCTCGCGGGACCCGACGGAGACGAGGGAAAACCCGTCGGCCTTGTGTATATTGGCGTGGGCGCCGGGGACTTCATACGCGCGTTTGAAAAGCGCCTCGACGGCTCGAGGAACGAGATCAGAAAAAAGACCGCAAACCTTGCGCTGTATTACTTGATAAAATATTTGAGAGGGGAAGTATTTACGCTGTAATGTACCCGTTTTGGGACATAACGCGCGTTAAGATATAATCAACATCAACCACCCGTACGGGAAAAGGAGTAAAGTATGGCAGACAAACTTCAAAAGCCTAAATCAAGAGAGGAGAGCTTGCAGGACGCTCTCGACAAGATAGAAAAGCAATTCGGCAAAGGCTCGATAATGCGCCTCGGGGACGACAACGTGCAACCTGTCGAGGCTATATCGACAGGCTGCCTCACCCTTGACATCGCGCTCGGCATAGGCGGCATCCCGAAGGGCAGGATAATCGAGATCTACGGACCCGAGTCGTCGGGCAAGACCACCGTCGCGCTGCACTGCGTGGCTGAGGTGCAAAAGGCGGGCGGCACGGCGGCGTTTATAGACGCGGAACACGCCATAGACCCCGTGTATGCGCAAAATCTGGGCGTTAGGCTCGAAGACCTCTACATCTCTCAGCCAGACGACGGAGAGCAAGCCCTCGACATCTGCGAGACGCTTGTAAGAAGCGGCGCGGTGGACATTATTGTCGTGGACTCCGTTGCGGCACTCACTCCGCGCGCGGAGATAGACGGCGATATGGGAGACAGCCACGTCGGACTTCAAGCCAGGCTTATGTCGCAGGCGCTGCGCAAACTCACAGCCGTCTCCTCAAAGAGCAAGTGCACCATCATCTTCATAAATCAGCTGCGTGAAAAAGTGGGCGTCATGTACGGCAATCCCGAGACGACAACGGGTGGCAAAGCATTGAAATTTTACGCATCCGTTCGTATAGATATACGAAAAAAGGATTCCGTCAAGGACGGCGCCGACATCATCGGCAATCACGTTGCGGCAAAGATAGTCAAAAACAAGGTCGCGCCTCCCTTCAAAGTCGCCGAGTTCGACATCATGTACGGCAAGGGCATCTCGAATACCGCGTGTGTGCTCGACCTCGCCGTCGAAGCTGGAGTCGTGCAAAAGGGCGGCAGCTGGTTCAGCTATAACGACGAGAAGATAGGCCAGGGCAGAGACAAGACCGTCGCCTTCCTCGAGGCTAACCCCGACATTTTCGCCGAGATCGACGCCAAAGTCAGAGCAAAATACTCCATCTCATCCAAACCCGCCCCCGACGAGGACTGAGTTTTAAGTGTACAATATCGGCAGAAGGAGCTCGCATCCGAGTTTCTTCTGCCGATAGTAATAAAAAATGATAAAAATAGCCTAATATAGTTGCTTGCACAAAAAATTTTTGTAGTTTTGTATGAGTATGTCGGGGCGGATATATAGCAAAAAGAATTTTTTTTAATTTATAATTCATTTTTAAAATGGTTGATACTCAACAGGCAAATCGAAACAAAAGTGAGGCGAATGTATGTTTGATAAAGTTAAACTGGCGGGAGTTTTAAAGGATTATAAAGACGCATTTTTGAATGGCGGATGGGAAAAAGAAAAATACAAGTGGGAAGCGGTAAAATGTTTTCAAGACAATTGGGACGCGGGCGCTCCCGATTTTGCGGAGATGTTGAAAAAATCTCTTGCAAAAACAGGCAATTTGTTGGCGTCAGGCGCAAATTTCCCCGCCCGTATGATTGTTCAATTTGCCACATCTGCGCCTGAAGAGGTGCGGGCGTTGTTTAAGGAGCTATTTGATGAAAGTCAAGACGTTTGGGTAAGGATCGAGAATTTCAAAAATGCATCCGAAGAATTGCGCAGGAAGTATTTTGCCGGCGCCAAACAACATTTTCAATATGAAAACGCCATCACGACATATCTATGGCTCAGATTCCCCGACAAATACTATATCTATAAAAACAGTGAAGCCAAAAAAGTCGCCTATGAATTGAATTATGGTTATAAATTTACAAGAGGGCACTATGAAGAGAATATAAGAGAATTCAATAAATTTTATGATGAAATCGCGGCAGAATTGGCAAAAGACAGAGAACTCGTTGATATGATGAAAAATAAGTTAACTCCCGATTGTTATCCCGACCCTCAGTTAAGGACATTGACGGGAGACGTAGGATTTTATATTTGGGAGCGGAAGGGTGATAATGCCCGAGCGGGACAAACGAATCAAAAAAACGAATTTTCTTCAACATCGGAAAAGACAGGCGACAAAGAATGTAATTATTGGTGGCTCAACGCAAATCCGAAAATATGGAGCTTTGACGGCATCAAGACGGGTGAAACACAATTCTATACGCTTTGCAATGAGAATGGAAACAAGAGACGCATATATCAAAACTTTCTTGATGCAAAGGCGGGCGATATAATAATAGGCTACGAATCCAATCCTCGCAAACAGATTATAGCTTTGGGGAAGATATGCGCCGAGCAAGACGGCGAAAAGTTGGCGTTTGAAAAGACGGAAAGCCTGTCAACTCCAATAGATTATCAAACGCTTAAAGAATATTCCGAACTTGACAATATGGAATATTTCCAATCTCCGCAAGGGAGTTTGTTTAAGCTTACAAAGGATGAGTATGATGTAATAATGGATATCATACGCGAAGAAAACCCCATCGAGGCAAAGAATGACCTGAAGAAATATGGCAAAGATGAATTTCTCAAAGACGTATATTTGAAAGACAAAAGCGGCTACAACAGGCTTGTTGCCGCGCTGGAGCATAAATTCAATATAATTTTGCAGGGGGCGCCCGGCGTAGGCAAAACTTATGCCGCAAAACGCCTCGCCTATTCGATAATGGGCGTTAAAGACGATAGCCGAGTAAAGGTGGTGCAATTTCATCAAAATTACTCATATGAAAACTTTATGCTTGGATATAAACCCGACGGCAACGGATTTACTTTGAAATACGGCGTTTTTTATACCTTCTGTCAGCTTGCAAACAGTCATCCCGAGCAAAAATACTTTTTTATCATAGACGAGATAAACAGAGGCAATATGAGCAAAATTTTCGGTGAACTTTTGATGCTGATCGAAAAAGATTACAGAGGCATGCCAATCACGTTAGCCGAAAACGGACTGTCATTTGCCGTGCCTGAAAATCTGTATATTATCGGGCTTATGAACACGGCGGACAGAAGTCTCGCATTGATAGATTATGCCTTGCGCAGAAGATTTTGCTTTATTGAAATGGAGCCCGCTTTCGACACGGAAGGATTCAAAGAATATCAACAAGGCTTGAATGATCAAAAATTTGACAAATTGATAGATGAGATAAAGGAATTGAATGGCGCCATTGCAGCGGATAGGTCTTTGGGCAAAGGATTTATGATCGGGCACAGCTATTTTTGCAACTTTGAAAAATGCACGGACGAACAAATGAAGTTGATCGTAGATAATGATATCCTTCCTACGCTTAGGGAATATTGGTTTGACGATTTGGAAAAATATCAGACTTGGGAAACAAGGTTGCAAAATATATTCAAATGATCAAAGAAAAGACGATAATAATAAAAAATATATACTATATGCTCTCCTATGCGTTTACAAACATATCTATGGGAGAGTATATCAACATACAAAAGGAGAAGTTTGAAAACATCCACAACCTTTTCGCGGCGATTTTGGCTGGAGGAGTCGCAAAACAACTTAAACAAGGCTTGTATAGGGAATATATCGGCAAAGTTAAAGAGATGACTTCTCTTCGCGGGAAACTCGATATGCCCGGGACGATCAAAAACAGGATAGATCGCAAACTGACCCTCACATGCGAATTTGACGAATTGTCCGAGAATAATCTTCTAAATAAAATTTTGAAGTCCACTATGCGCCTGTTGCTTATGCAAGACGACGTCGAAGATAAATATAAGATAGCTCTCAAAAAGGAACTTATGTATTTTGCCGACATCGACAACATTGACGCGACCAAGATCCGTTGGTCGTCCGTAAAATTTCAACGGAACAACTCTTCTTATATTTTGCTCATAGGCATTTGCCAACTTATCATAGAGGGGATGTTGATGACAGATGAAAAAGGCGAATTGAAAATGGCGTCCATTATCAAAGAACAGGAGATGGAACGTTTGTATGAGAAATTTATATTGGAATATTTTAAAAAAGAACATCCCGAGATTAATACAAGCAGATCTCAAATAAAATGGGCACTGGATGATGACAACAATAAATTGTTGCCGATCATGCAGACGGACGTCATGCTGTCAAAAGGGGATAAGACATTGATCATCGACGCAAAATGGTATTCTCATACGACGCAGGAGCACTTTGGCAAAAACACTATACATTCGCAAAATATCTATCAGATTTTTACATATGTAAAAAATAAAGAAAGCGAATATGGAAAAATCGTCCCGCATGAGGTCGCGGGAATGTTGTTGTATGCACAAACCGATGATTTGATACAACCGGACATCGATTATCAAATGAGCGGGAACAAGATAAGTGTAAAAACGTTGGACTTAAATTGCGATTTTCCGCAAATAAGGTCTCAACTGGACAAAATAGCGAATTACTTTTTTGCATAAGCTCATTCGGGCGCACTTGAATCCATTTTTCGATTTGTCTTTGAATTTTTCAATTTAAAAATTCTTAAAACATTTAGTTTTTCGAAATTAAATTTATACTTAAATCGTCTATAAAACTTAAATGCATATAGACCTTTGTTGACAACGTTTTCTTAGATTTTATGCGAATAGAACCACTGAATTTCAATATTAAAATGGATAATCTTTTAATTTTCGTGGGTATATGCGTCGGTGTAGACGAGGCGGGCGACGTGGATGGGGTGGAAAATTTTGCGGTGGATATAGAGTATGTAGGAGACGGTGAGGATGAGGACGGCGGTTTCGGAGATGGGAAGGGCAAGCATTACGCCGTCAAGCCCCATGCCGAGCGGCAGGGTGTAGATGAGCAAGGTCGAGAGGACAAAACTCCTCAGCACGGAGATGAACATTGCCATACGGGAGCGGGATATAGATTGCAGATAGTAGACTCCGAGCACGTTGAAGCCGAGCACAACGAACCACAGCGAGAAGAGGCGGGTCATACGCGGGGTGGCGGCGACGACATCGGGAGTGGTGGTCATAATGAGGCTTACGACTTCGACGGGAGCGAGCTCCAAAACAAGGGTGAACACAGCGGTGAGCGAGGCGGTGCATATGACTCCGAGAAAGAGCGCGCGCAAAATGCGGTCGGGCTGTCTCGCGCCGTAATTTGCGGAGGATATGGGCTGTACGGCGAGCCCGACTCCGCCGTACAGGGCTTGAAACAGTGCGGCGACGGTGGAGATGACTCCGAATACCGCGAGGTGCGCCTCCGTGCCGTAGCGCATTATCTGATTGTTCATGACGGTGGAGATGACGACTGTCCCGAGCTCCAGCACGCCCGCGCTCAAGCCGGCGAGCAGGACGACGCCCGTCGTGCGGGGAAAGTCCACGGGCTTTACGAAGCGCAGATTGCTACGCTTTTTAAAGAGGTGCAACAGCATTATGACGGTCTGCAATCCCGCGCCGAGCACGGTGGCGAGCGCCGCGCCGCGCATCCCCATATGCAAAGGAAATACGAAAACTATGTCGCCGATTATGTTGACGATGCCGCCAGAGACGACCGCTGCCATGACGTGCGCGGGAGATTTGTCGTTGCGTACGAAACAGCCCATAAAGTTGGGTATCACAAAAAGCGGCATGCAGTATACTATGAGGTCGCCGTATTCGAGCACTTTGGGCATTATTGCGTCGTTTGCGCCGAAGAGGCGGAAGATCTGCTCCTTGCAAGTTATGCTCACCGTCCAGAAAACAGCGAGAAGTACGGCAAGTATGCATACGGACACCGTGAAATAGGATCGCCCCTTCTTCACGTTGCCTTCGCCGAAGGACTGGCTCATAAGCACCGCGCCTCCCATGCCGGATAGCACCGCGAAAAAGCTCATTATTGCGAAGTAGGGCAACAAAACCGCCATAGCCGCCGCGCCCGCCTCGCTCTCCGACTTGCCGACGGCGATTGTGTCCACAAAACTGTATATGGAAATGACCACCGCGCTGCCCATTGCGGTGACCAAAAACTTGAAGTATAGTTTTGAAACGTTGTCCTTCAAAAGATCCATGTGAAAATATGATATCATACATCGGCGTTTTATGCAATCAAACGAAAGAGGCGAGGTAAGCTTATTTTTTTGGCGCGTCGCGACTCGTCAAGAAAACATCGGACGCATAAATTGAATGGAAAAGAGGAGAAATATCCGCCGTTTAGTCCATAAAATGCAAAAAATGTGCGAATATGTGCCTAGATTTTAACATTTTTACTTGATTTATTACAAAATAATGATATTATATTTTTATAAGGTATGCCGTAATATATTACGGAAACAGAAAAGCGGAGGTAAACTATGGCTAAATTCAGATGCCCTAATTGCAAAACGCCCATCGAAGCGACTCCCGACCTCAAAAGCGTCGTGTGTCCAGAATGCGGAAAGAGGTACAGAAACCCCAAATATGTAGAGCCGACGCCTCAGGCAGAGCCTACTCCCGTTCAAGAGACGAAACCCCAAGTTCCAACGTTGGATTGCCCGAGTTGCGGGACGCCCATCGTCGTAACGCCGGATCTTGAAATCGTCACTTGCTCGAATTGCGGAAAGAAGTATAAGAATCCGAACTATGTCGCGCCCGTACAAGCAGTAACGCCCGAGCCCGCACCGGCGCCCGTACCTGTGGCAACTCCGGCACCCGCACCGGCACCTACACCTGCTCCGGCGCCTACTCCTGCTCCTGCGGAGGCCCCTGCTCCTGCGGCGGCCCCTGCGACGGCTCCGGTAAGCGAGAGCAAGTTTACAGGCACGATGATAAGCTGGCTTGGACATCGCATCTTCAACATCTTTATGACAATCATCACGCTCGGTCTCGGATATCCATGGGTCGTTTGCCGCAAGTATCGTTGGAAGATCGATCACCAAATCATAGACGGGCACAAGCTCAAATTCGAGGGCAAAGGCGGCTCTTTGTTCGGACATTGGCTGGGTTGGGTGCTGCTCACCATCATCACGATTGGTATTTACGGGCTGTGGGTCCCCTGCAAAGTCCAAAAGTGGATCACGGAGCGTACGCATATCGACAATACGCCCGTCGCATAATAAGTTGGCAATTTCAAGTTGAAACTATCATCAAAACGGCTCCGAACGGAGCCGTTTTTGAATTGTTTGAGGAAACCGTAAAATTGATTGTTTTGTGGGGTCGCTCGGACAAGGCTTTACGCTAGCGCACAAACACATCCCTTACGTTACGGCGCGGCAGGGTATCGCTCGGACACGGCAAACGGCGGGTATAAGAAAGCTCGGACAATGGGTTCGTATAGATCGGGACTCCCACCACCGCGCGGTAGCGCGGAGCCTCCCCCTAAACTTCACCCCACAAAAACATTTCATATTTTTGCGGGGACCCCGATCAGATACCCCACGAAAAGTGCTTTTTCGTGGGGACCCCGATATCGCTCGGACAAACGCTACGTTATGCACACAAACATATCCCATACGTTACGACGCGGCAGGGTATCGCTCGGACACGGCAAAGTCCGTATATAGGGGGCGCTCGGACGGAGGGTTCGTTAATTGCTCGGACCGGGGGATTTCTCGACTACGCTCGAAATGACAGTGTATATAATGTCATTCCGAGCGGAGCGCAGCGCAGTCGAGAAATCCCCCGGTTTTGCCAAAAACAGCTCGGACAACGCGTCCATCAATATCAAATCTCTCACGCAGGAGTTTAGCACTTGCAATCAATCAAAAAATGCGAATGTGTGCGATGAAAGAGCAACATTCGCGTTTTTAGCTTGGAATTGCAAAGGGCAAAGCGCCCTTTGCCGGGGTGTGGGGCAGCGCCCCACCTGGGGTGTGCGGGGCGAGTAGCCCTGCATGGGGCGTGGGGCGGCGCTCCATGAAAAAAACGATGGGTGGGGTGGAGCTTCTCAAAAAGCATACAAAAATACGGCGCTGTGTAAGGCATTGTCTCGCACAGCGCCGTAATTGAGTTTGAAATTATGCTTTACTCAGCCTTTTTCTCCTTCTTTTTGACGGAGTCGGGACGGCGGTATTTCTTTTTGAAGCCGCCGAGAAATTTGCAAAAACCTCCGCGTTTGCCGTTGACCATATCCACAAGTCCTTCGAGGGTGCGCTCGGAGATTATAGTCGGCGCCCACTGCACGGTGCATCTCAAGGGCATATCGAGGGCGGAGTTGATGATCATTTCGGGGTTCTCCGCGGACTTCGCCACAAGTTTGCAGCCGAATTTGACTACGCCCGTGATAAATCTGCCCCACGGCGATACGCTGACCTGTCCAAGGCTGTTGTTGCAGGTGAGCTCTCCCTTTTTATAGTCGGAGTTGTCGGGAATTGCGTGACCGAGCAGCGCCTCGAAGTCCTTATCGGGGACGGTTTCGCCCTTGAGCGTATAGTAGTAGGGCGCGGTCTTGCGATAGTCGGGGATGGGCGCGTCAGGGTTTGCGCTCTCGACATAGACGCGCGCGGTGAGCTTGATGTCGCGGGAGGACGCTCCGACCAAAATGTCGAAATCGCCGCTTTCGATGTGCCAGTCGTTGATGTTGACGTTGTAGTACGCGAAGGCGCGGCTATCGAGGGTGATAGTAATTTCCCTTTTCTCACCCGCCTCCAGGTAGACTTTCTTGAAACCTTTGAGCTCCTTGACGGGGCGGAAGATAGTGCTTTCTACGTCGCTCACGTACAGCTCGGCTATCTCGGCGCCCGCGACTTTGCCCGTATTCTTGACCTTGAATGTAACTTTAAGAGGCTCGCCTTCCTTGATCCTGTCCGCGGACAGCTTGAGGTCGCTGTACTCGAACGTCGTGTAGCTGAGTCCATAGCCGAAGGGGTAGCGCACGGGCTTATTCGCCTTGTCGAAATAGCGATATCCCACATACACGCTCTCGCGGTATTCCACGGTGCGCGGACCCATGGGGAAGTATTTGGATACTACGTTGTCCTCGCCCTTGACGGGGAAGGTCTCGGGGAGTTTGCCGGAGGGATTGACCGCGCCGTACAACACATCGTACGCCGCCTCGCCGACAGCCTGTCCGCCGATATAGAGGTTGAGAATAGACTTGACGTCCTTTTCCCAATCGCCGAGCACGACGGGCGCGCCGAGGGACAGCACGACGATGACGTTTTTGTTGACCTTGAGCAGCTCGCTCACAAGCAGGTTGTGCGCCTCGGGCATATTGAGATGGGAGCGGTCGTAGCCCTCGGATTCGTAGGCGTCCGTGAGGCCGATGAACACCACCACTTTGTCCTTGCCTTCCGCCGTCTTGAGCGCCTGTTTCAGCAGTTTTTTGCTCATGCCGTCGCCCTTGAGGGTGTAGCCGTCCGCATATTCGTATGCTTGTCCCGCCGCGTCGAGGGCGTCCGTAAAGGACACGATCTTTGTCGCGGCGATGTGGCTGGAGCCCGCGCCTTGGAAGCGCGCTTGCTTTGCGAGTTTGCCTATGACGGCGATCTTCTCACTCTTCTTGAGGGGCAGGGCGCCGTCCGTATTTTTGAGGAGCACCGCGCTGTTTGCGGCGGCTTTTTTTGCTATGCTATGATTTTTGTCGAAGTTTGTTTTGTGATCCTTTACTTCGCGCTCGACATTTTCAAACGCGAACTTGATCATTCTGAGCGCTATCTTGTCAAGCTCCTCTTCTTTGAGCGAGCCGTCCTTTACCGCGGCGACTATTTTGCGATCGTTGAGTCCCTTGTTGCCGGGCATCTCGAGGTCGAGTCCCGCTCTTATGCCTTCTACACGGTCGTTGACCGCGCCCCAGTCGCTGACGACTATGCCTTTATATCCCCACTCGTCGCGCAATACGTCCGTGAGCATGCGCTTGTTGTCCGATAGATATGTCCCGTTGAGGCGGTTGTACGAGCACATCACCGTGGTGGGCTGCTCCTCTTTCACTATGCGCTCGAAGGCGGGCATGTATATCTCGCGCAAAGCGCGCTCGTCCACGACGGAGCTTATGTTCATGCGGATGTGCTCCTCATTGTTGGCGAGGTAGTGCTTGAGAGATGTGCCGACGTTCTCCTTTTGTACGCCGTGCACCCACGCGCCTCCCATGACGCCCGCAAGGTAGGGGTCCTCAGAAAAATACTCGAAGTTTCTGCCGCAAAGGGGACTGCGCTTGATGTTTACGCCCGGTCCCAAAACCGTGCATACTTTGAGCCCTTTCGCCTCGTCCGCTATCGCCGCGCCCACTTCTTCAAGCAGGGCGGGATCCCAGCTTGATGCCGTAGCCGCCGCGCCCGGGAAACATGTCGCGGGTTCGGACGAGCCCATAATGTTGGTGCCGTTGGACTTCTGCTTTTCCTTCCTCAATCCGCTCGGTCCGTCCGACACCCAAACCGCGGGAATATCGACGCCGTCACGCTTGATGGGCTGCGTGAGCCAGTTGGTAGAGCCCGAGCAAAGCGACGCCTTTTCTTCAAGCGTGAGCTTTGACAGGATGGTCTTATAATCTTTTTCGGTCATAATTTCCTCCCCAAAAATTTGTGAACATAGTATGATAAGTATATTATACATTAAATAAATCGCCCTTGCAATAGCCTTTTGGACAGTTTTTGTAATTTACGATAGTATATGCGGGCTACGCGCCCACACTGCGGCAAGGGACTTCGTCGCTCCACGCAGGGCTACTCGCCCTGCACGCCCCAGGTGGGGCGCTGCCCCACGCCCCGGCAAGGGACTTCGTCCCCTGCACCCCAAGCTAAAAAGCGCAAATGCGGCTCTTTCATCGCTCACATTCGCGCTTTTTGGATTGGAGTGTAAGGTACTAACTCCAGCGTGAGAGCTTGATATTTACGTTTGCATTGTCCGAGGTTTTATTATAAAATCAGGGGATTCCTCGACTTCGCTCGGAATGACAAACAATACCTGTCATGCTGAGCTTGTCGAAGCATCCCCTTGTTTCTCCCCGCAAAATCACTGCGTAATTTTGTGGGGACCCCGAATACCTCTATCTTGCGTTAGGATATATAACAGTGACCCCCACCACCCGCGAAAATTTCGCGGGAGCCTCCCCCTATACATCACCCCACAAAAATATGGAATGTTTTTGTGGGGTGAATAACGGACGTATGCGTTTGTCCGAGCATAAATATGTGCTGACGGTTTTATGCACAGGGGTATCAAATCACTTGAAGGACGAAAAACTTGAGGTAGCTTGTTTCGTCGGCGGATAACAGGGAGGGGTGGTCGGGGGATTGCGATTTCATTTCGACGGTGCGCACGGTGCGGCCGCTCATCGAGGCGGCGTCTGAGAGCATTTTCTCAAACAGCGGCAGGGTCATATAGTGCGAGCAGGAGCAAGTGACGAGATAGCCTCCGCTTCTCACGAGTTTCATGCCGAGCAGGTTGATGTCGAGATAGCCGCGGTAGGCGTCCTTGACTTCCGCAGCGCTCTTGCAGAACGCGGGCGGGTCCAAAATGACGACGTCGTAGCTTTCGCCCTTAGCCTTCAGATCGCGCAGTACGTCAAACGCGTCGCCCTTGAGCGTGGTTATATTGTCAAAGCCGTTGAGGGCGGCGTTTTCAAGCACGTTGTTTAAGGCGAGTCCCGAAATGTCGAGGGCGGTGACGGAGCTTGCTACGGTCGCGGCATTCAGCGAGAACCCGCCGCTGTTGCAAAATGCGTCCAGCACGCGCGCGCCGCGGCAGTACCTGCGTACGGCGAGGCGATTCTCCTTTTGGTCGAGGAAATAGCCCGTCTTTTGTCCGTTTTTCACATCTGTAGCGAGTTTTATGCCATTTTCCGTGACGTAGATCTTGTCTGGGACGTCGCCGTACAGCGTCCCTTTGACCTCCTCGAGCCCCTCCTTCGCGCGTACGGATACGTCGCTGCGCTCGTAGATGCCCGCGGGCGCGAACAGCTTGACAAGGCAGTCTACGATGAGCTGTTTGCGCTTTTCTATGCCGAGGGAGAGGCACTGCATGACGAGGTAGTCCCCATAGCGGTCTATTATCAGCGCGGGCAGGGCGTCCGCCTCCGCGAATACCATGCGGCAGCAGCCCTCGAAGCCGAGGGAGAGGCGATAGTCGTTTGCGGCGCGCAGGCGGGCGAGATACAGCTCCTCGCCGTCCTCGGAGTCGTCGCGGATGAATATGCGCACGAGTATTTTGGACAGGTGGTTGATGTAGCCCTTGCCGACGTACCTGCCGTCGAATGTGCGCACCGTGGCGAGCGAGCCGTTTTTGTCCTTGCCCTCTATGCGCGCGACCTCGTTGGCGTACACCCACGGATGCCCCGCGAGCACCCGCTTTTCCTCGCCTTTTTTGAGATATACCGTGTAGCCCATGAATTTTCGCTCCTTAATATCGTCTTGCCACAATTATATAAGACCCGCGCAGAAAATGCAAGGATAAGGCGGGGTATGGCGGCAAAAAGAAGCGCCGCATACAATATTTTCGGGATATGAAAAAATATTCGCTCTTGACTGAAATGCGCAAAAGGGGGATAATATTCTTGAAAAAACAGCCTTTCGGAGGTGAAATTATGGACGCGGTCATCACAATTTCCAGACAGTTCGGCAGCGGCGGCAGGCTCATAGGGCGTATGCTCGCGGATAAGCTGGGCATACCTTTCTACGACAAGGAGATCATCGACCAAGCCGCTAAAACCAGCGGTTTCGCGAAGGAGTTCATCGAGGACAACGAGCAGAAGATGAAAAGCCTCGGCACCATCGCTATGGCGACTCCCGCGTGGCTCGGCGGAGTGTGGACAAGCCTTGAAAACTTCGAGTCCCGCATATACGCGGCGGAGGCGGAAGCCGTTGAGGAGTTTGCAAAGCAGGGCGCTTGCGTCATAGTAGGGCGGTGCGCGGACAGCATCCTCAAGGGCAAGTGCGAGTGTTTCAATGTGTTTGTCCACGGGCACCTCGAGGATAGAGTGCAGCGCGTGCTCAAATATTACAAGCTGGAAAATGACGAGAAGAGGGCGGCAAAACTCATCTTGAGTACGGACAAGCAACGCGCGAGGCACTACCGCTACTATACCGACGCGGAGTGGGGCGACCCCGACAACTACCACATCTGCCTCGACAGCGCCTCTATGGGCGTGGAAAAGAGCGTCGACATCCTCGTCGCCGCCTACAAACTCTTCTGCGAGGAATGAGCGGGGCAGGGCAAAACACATGGTTTTGACAAAACGTATAAAACGTGCGAAAATCGCATAATACACATTTTATACTTACATTTTGTCAACTTTAACATTTGAATGTGCAAAATAAAATGAAAAACACGGCGCCGCCCATATGAGCGACGCCGTGTGATTTTAAAGTGAGAGTATCACAGCAAATTAGCTTTTGTCAGTCTTGCTTTACCCATTCTTTTGGAGCGTCCACATCTACACCCGCATTTTGCGAAATCACCTCAGACGCCGTACTAGCCGCGCTCGATACCGTGGAGTTGAAGTGCATTTGATAGGGAATTGTCTTATATTCATCCGCGGTTCTATCATAATATCGATTCCAACGCTCGCCTTTTTGTATATTTCCCCACTGCGTCTTATCTCCCTCATAGTATAGGTCTTTCAATTTTTTACAACCGAAGAATGCCTCCTCTCCTATGCTTGACGTACTTCCGCCTATGGTAACTGTTTGCAATTCTGTGCAACCGTAAAATGCCTCATCGCCTATGTTTTGCGCATTTATAATTGCAGTCTGTAAACTTGTGCATTGATAGAATGTATTGTCGCCTATGCTTATCATACCTTCGCCGATGATGACTGACTGCAGATCTGTACAAGAGGAAAATGAGGAGCGTCCTATACTCGTTACGCTGTTGGGAATAATCAGCTCTGTAAAGCCCGTGCAAAAATAGAATGAATAAGCGGGAATAGTTTGAACTTTTTGACCTATAATCACTTTGTCTATATTTACTTTAGTATCAAAGCGAGAACCGAAAATAGTGGCATCATAATCAGAAGTACCGAAAGCACCGGCATATGTACAATCGATCGCGTTCCATTCTACTGTTTGAAATCCCGAGCACCCACCGAATGCATCGTCACCTATGCTTTTTACACCTTCTCCAATGACAATCTTCTGTAAGGCAGTGCAACCATAGAATGCGTTCATACCTATGTGCGTCACACTGTTCGGTATGACTATCTCTTTTAAACCTTTGCAACCGTCGAATGCATATGAGTCTATGCGTGTTACGCTGTTTGGGATAGTTATTCCGGACAAGTCCGAGCGATTTTGGAAAGAGTTGCATCCTATTTTTGTCACCGGCACATTTTGATGATTTTCAGGGATGACCACATCCGTCGACTTGCCTTTATAAGATGCGACCTCATAGTATGCTTCGGAAGAATCCGTCGCCTCATGAAATTTAAATTCAAATTCTTCTGTAAGTTCATTTTTGGTGTCGACAGAATTATAGTGCATTTTATAATAAATCGATTGGTTCTTACCGCGCACATCCCAATATGTTCCTTTGTATATTGTGTCCCATTGTGTTTCGTCGCCGGCATAATACAAATCTTTCAAATCTGTGCATTCATAGAATGCATAATCGCCTATTTTTATTAAGCTATCTCCAATAGTGACCGTTTGTAAGCCTGAGCAATATTGGAACGAATAATCACCTATACTTGTCACGCTGTCGGGGAGGGTCAACTCTTTCAGGCTTGAGCAAGCAGAGAATGCACGCTTGGCTATACTTGTTACGCTGTTACCTATCGTAACCGTCTGTAAATTTGAGCAACTTGAGAATGCCTGTACGCCTATGCCTATTACGCTGTCTGGAATAGTTATTCCTGTCAAGCTTTTACAATTTGTGAATGTATAATCGCCTATATTTGTTACGCTGTTACCTATGGTAACCGTTTGCAAGCCCGTGCACCCATAGAATGCCCAATGACCTATACTTGTCACGCTGTCGGGGATGGTTATTTCTTTCAAGTTTATGCAACCGGAGAATGCGTTGTTGCCTATACTTGTCACGTTGTTGAGCATAATAACTTTAGTCAAACCTGAGCGATTGTTAAATACCGTGGACCCTATGCTTTTTACGGGAATGTTTTTGTATTTTGTCGGGATGATAATAGTCTTAAAGTTACCACTGTAGGAGATTATCTCATAGTAGGCATCGGTTTTGGTCGTAGCCGCATGAAGTTTAAATTCAAATATTTCTTCATAATCGCTATCATTAAGTGGCAATGTTTCGATAGTCTTTGTGACTGTTGCATGGCAAACGGTGCAGACGCCTTCTGCCTTGCCCTCCTCAAATTTTGTGGCAGGTATGATTTCATTCCAATTTTCAACAGTATGTTCTTCTCTGTCTTTCACTTGGTCATCATGACCGCAAGTGGCATCATGCCAATGATACTCATCGTCGTATGACCACTTATCTGAAAAGGCATGTACGTGACCGGATGGAGTTGTACTGCTGTTTTCGCCATCTGAAGTTGTGTTGTTGAATCCATTGCATGCGGCAAGCATGACTGTCATAATACATGCCAGCGTCAGTACTACCGCAAGCAAAGCGATCAAGGTTTTGCTTTTTCGTTTCATAGTTTTTCTCCTTCTCGGCTGTTCGCCGATATTGATATACAAAAAATGCGCCCGACAAGGGCGCACGTTCACGAAGTAGTCAAATATAACAAGTGCACTCTTGCCGATCTGCCACAATCTTTGATATCCTTTCCAACAAAAAGCATACCAAGAAATGCACTTGTTACCCATAGTAAGTGCCTTTTGTTGGAATAATATTCAGATTGTGGCGGTCTTATTATATCGCAGGTGGCAAGTTGATGTCAACCGTTGCGACAAAATAAAAGGTACGCCTGACAAGGCGCACCGAAACATCCGACAAATATAACAAGTGCACTCTTGCCGATTTGCCACAACCTTAATATGCTCAACGTTATATCGCATACCAAGAAATGCACTTGTTACCTATAGTAAGTGCGATATAACGTCAAATTATTAAAGTTGTGGCAGTGTCATTATAGCGCAAGGGGCAAGTTTATGTCAACAGTTGCAATCAAATTGCATTGCGCGCGAGTGGTGAACGCATTTGAAATTTATTTGTCGATCAAATATGTTTTCATCGATATCCGGTCCTTCGACAGGAATTTTGACACTAACATTCAAACCAAAAAGCGCGGATGCAGGCGATGTGGGGTCCCCGCAAAATTACGCAATGATTTTATGGGGGTATTAAAAGAGCCACATTCGCGCTTTTTGGTTTGGGGGTGCAGGGGACGAAGTCCCTTGCCAGAGTGTGGGGCGGAGCTCCACGTAGGGCGTGGGGCATTGTCGGATCAAGCGAGATAGAGGATGTCGTTGGTGAATGGGGAGGGGGAGAACACGCGGCGGAGGGGAAGGGCGTCTTTGAAGGAGAAGAGGCGCTCGAGGGCTTTGCCCATTTTGCCGATTATAAAGCCGTTGCAGACGGCGCAAATTATTGTGCCCCAGCCTATGCCCTCGTAGTGCCACATGCCGAAACACGAAAACGAGAGCACTACCGCGAGGAAACAGCTCGAGCAATCGTACAGCGTCTTGACGAGGGCGAGGGGCGCGCGGGTGCGCTCGGTGAGCTCGATGACGAAAAGCTCGTACGCCTCGGAGGGAATGTAGGTGTGAAAGAGGAAGGCTACGCCCAAACAGCATATCAGCATGCCCGAAATGAAAAACGCTATGCGCCCGACAATGCCGCCTAAGGGGAGATAGCCCACAAGCAATACGCAGGCGTCGAGCACGGTTCCGTACAGCACGGCGGTGATGAATGAAAAGAGATATCCCACCGAAAACTTGCGCATTATCACACTGAGCAGGACGATGAGCAGGCCTTGAAAGCAATATTCCGCCATGCCGAACGTGAAAAAGGGCAGATACTCGGATATTTTGAGGTGGAGTATGTAGGCGGGAGCCACGACCATGGACATCCCAAAATTCGCCTTTTGCAAAAACGCCGTCGCGAGCGCGAGCAGCAATATGCCCGCGATGTACGCAAATTCCGTGAAAAATATGTGTCTACGCCTCACAATAAGACCTCTCGATGCGGATTTGGCATTTGATATCCGAAACGCCCAAAGCTAGTCCGAGGCTAGTCGCTCAAGACCCGCACATCTTAGCATATCTTGCGCGCGCGAGGCAACAAAATGAGGGCATATATGCGAATTTTTGCATACGAAAACATTTTCGAAAGGAAAAAGGGCGGCAAAATGCCGTCCTCAATTCAAAATTTCATCATTTTGAAAAATGCCTGCGGGTCTGAGTTATTGCGGGGTGCTTATGCCGCCTTCTCGCGCGGTTTGGTCATCTGTCCCGAGAACATCTGCACTACGCCCGCCACAATCGCAAGCACGCCTATCGCTATGAAAAGCGCGTCGGAAAGCGTCCACTTCGCCGCTATCAGCAGCGCGCCGACCGTGAAGGCAAGCAGGGGATAGACGAGAGACATCGCAAGCTCCAAGCCGCGCTGCCGCTTGAGCGTAGGCAGTCCCGCCACGACGCTGTATATCGCGTAGGCGCAAAACATCACGCCCAGCAGGATGAGCGTCACGTCCACGATCGTCCAGGCGCACACGATGAGTATGACGCCAGCCACGATCTCGATTATGCCGTTTGCCGTCTTGCGGCGGAAGATCTCCGCGACGCCAAGCAGGGCAAAGCACGCGCCTACGACGGTCAAAAGTACGCTCACAAGACTCGCCCTGAATGCGCAAAACAGTATGCCCACCGCGGTCACGGCAAGCCCTATCAAAAACTCCGACGATATGCTTTTATTTGCCATATTTTCACCTCTCGCGCATAGTTTGTCCCCCGCGCCGCAAAAGTATGTAAAATTTTCCGCCCACACAAAAAATGCGCAAAATCGCGCAAATGTAGTGAGTTTTAAGGTTGAATGCAGGGATTATTTGAAATCTATTTCAAGTTCGTCGCTTGAAAACATCGGGTCGCTGAAAAATTCTTGAGGAGTCACGTCCAAAGTTTTGAGCAATATCAAAAGCGTGCGCAGATAGATGTCCTTGTTTCTGTTTTTGCGTATGCTGCGATACGTCTCATAGGAAATCGCCGCTTTGTTGCAAAGCGTGTACACTCCGAGCTTTCTTTCCTTCCTCAAAGTCTCCAATTTTTGAGCGATAAATTCATTCAATAACATGACTATAGAGTATCATCAATCACTAGCGCAATATCTGTGTTATAGTGGTGATATTATTAACTTTTTTATTGACTTTTAATCATAAGATATCTATAATATATGTGATTTTGTTGACAGATCAATGGAGGATGGCGTATGAAAACATCGGTCAAAAGAATCATTTTTGTGCTCGCCGTAGTGGTGATTACATCGATGATGATATTCGCACTTGCGGCATGCGGGAATAAGAACGCGCAAAACAATGTGTCTTCAAATCCCGGGGAAAAGCGCATCCCTGTTTATCAGGGTATGACGATAGAGAATTCGGGGGCGGCGAGTTCAATTTCGGCATACACGGCAGTCGAAGAGCGCGCAGATGTCGCTTATACCGCCGACGATGACAAGCACAAAGACAACGGAAATCACTACGGCTGGTACAAGGACAAAGAGGTGGACCAGGACGATCCCTTTGAAGAGGGCGAGGATGTCGAGGACGCCGTGGATGATTCACTCAAGGTGGATGGCGCGGCGCAATCGATTTATTATGCTGTGCAAAATGCGGACATCTACATCACGATACACATCGACAACCCCGACAGTTTTGAGATCATGTCTTTCACGCTCAACGGCGAGAAATATTCGAGCTATATGTTTGAAAAGGGCTCGAATATGGAAAACATCATTCTCAAAAAGAACGTAGGCGACGCGTCGGGCATTGTGGTATACACGATCGACGCTATCAAGTATATAGACGGCACCGAGATCAAGGATGTGCTTATCGACGGAGACAAGACGGTGCGAGCGGGCATCAAAGTGCCGAATCAAGTGACTGCAACAGTCAGCGAAACAGCGGGCTTTGACGAGATCTCGCTTGACATCAACGTCAAGGATAGGGACGGGCTCATTGACTATAGTGAAGGCTCGCTGAAAGCGGTGCTGTACGATGGCGAGTCCCTTATCGAGGAAAAGCCGATCGAAGTCGGCATCAGCAATGTGAAATTCGATGGACTAGAGCTTGCAAGTCTCTATCAATATGCTATTGTTGCTTGCTATGACGACCTCGAGGCGGGCAAGGATTGGCACGTGCTGTGCAAGAAGGCGGTGTACACCGAGACGGCGGTCATATTTGACGACGTAAACGTCACGAAGCAGGGCATATCCTTCGGCTTTTTGTGGCACGATGACGCGCCCGCGACGGAAATCGCCACGCTGCGCCTCATTGACAACGGCAAGGAACAAAAACTTGACGCGGCGCAGACTGCGATCGACAATCTCTATTCAAATCATGACTATACGCTGGCGGCGACATATCTCTTCAAGGGCGAGGAGACAGAAATAAAGTATGATTTCCACACGCTTGCATATACTGCGCCCGTCGTAGAAGTCAAGGCGGGCACTTCCAGGCAGGAAAAATTAAGCTTTGAGTTGAATGTCACCGACCAGGACCAAGTGGGACGCGTTTCCAAGATAGAATTGCTGGACGGGACGAGCGTCAAGACGACGCTTGAGGACAACGACGTGCGCGAGTTTAGCGAGTTGCTCTCTGACCACGCCTATGCGGTGCGCGTGACCTACACATATGATTTGAAGGACGGCGCAGGCGCACAGACCATCGTCAAGACGCTCGACATGCGCACGCTTGCGAAGGCAACGCCCAACGTAAGCCTCACGACGGACGATATAGGGCAAGAGGGCTTTGCATACACCGTCACCGTCAAAGACGACGACCATGTGGGAAGCATAACCAAGGCGGAATTGTTGCTTGACGGCGAATTGGAAGATACGCTTGAAAACGCCGCGACAGGTACGCTGACGGGGCTGTACTCCAACAGAAACTACACCGTGAGAGTCACATATACTTATGACCTTAACAACGGCGCGGGCAGTCAGACGACTACTGCGACCGTAGACGCGCACACCCAGTCCAAGGCAACGCCCAACGTAAGCCTCACGACGGACGATATAGGGCAAGAGGGCTTTGCATACACCGTCACCGTCAAAGACGACGACCATGTGGGAAGCATAACCAAGGCGGAATTGTTGCTTGACGGCGAATTGGAAGATACGCTTGAAAACGCCGCGACAGGTACGCTGACGGGGCTGTACTCCAACAGAAACTACACCGTGAGAGTCACATATACTTATGACCTTAACAACGGCGCGGGCAGTCAGACGACTACTGCGACCGTAGACGCGCACACCCAGTCCAAGGCGACGCCCGATATCACCATCTCGACAAGCGATCCGACGCAGGATGGATTCAGTTATGCAATAACCGAGACGGATACGGACGGCATCGGCGAGATAACTAAGGTTGAGCTGTGGCACAAGGATAAGATGGAGCAGGATATTAAAACAGCTACATCGAATACGCTGACAGAGCTGTTGTCTAATAATTCATATATTATAAAAGTAACATACAGATATAACCTTAATGAAGGCAATGCAGATGTGATTGTCGAAAAAGAGTCAACTATAAGCACGCTTGAAAAGGCGACGCCATGTATTGAGATCGTCGATGTGACAAGGACGACGGACAGCCTCTCATTCGACATTGACGAACAAGACGCGGACGAGGTGGGCGAGATAGTCAGATATGAGCTGTTGCAGGGCGAGGATGTGGAGTTTACGCACGAGGGTGCGGAGAATAAGACATTCGGCGGGCTGCAATCTTATACGCTGTACACAATAAAAGTCACTTATAGCTATGACCTCAACGAAGGCGAGGGCAGCCAAGAGATCTGCGAAGAAGTGAGCGTGCACACAGTGCCGCTGTTTGAGGCGACAAAGACGGAGTGCATCAACACGGGCGCGGTGCTTGAAGGCGCGACTATGACGTTGCAGATCGATGTGGACAACCCGAGCAAAGCGCAGGTGTCCGAGGTGAAGGTCAACGGCATTTGGTATCCGGTGAATGGCACCACAACGACAAGCAACATCCGCGTCACCATCACCAACGAGGGGCAATTCCGCGGCGGTTGGACAGACCTCACAGCCGAAGAGATGAGGGCAACGATCGGCGATGAGGAATTCACATTCGCGCTGACGGCAAACAATGTCGCTAAGTGCTTCATCAACGGCAATATAGAAGTGCTGGCTTTGCAGGTTGTGGACGTTGATGGCAATGAGCTGGAGTATGCCTATGAGGGTGATACGGTCTACTTGCAATTGACCTTTGACAATCCAACCGGATATAAAATTGACAGATTTACAATATACTCTAATTACAATGACGAAATTTACAATGGCGAAGAAATTATAACTATAAACGTCAATACAATACGTGTTATTGCTAAAACATTATCTAAAAACTATGAATTGCTCAATTTTGCATATTCAATCGGTAACGTAAACAAAGAAAAAGGCACTGAAAACATTTATACGCAACTTGCTGTATTGTCAACAACTGAGGAAGTTGAGATACGCACAGCCAACCAACTCAAACATATGAATGAGGGCAAACGCTACAAGTTGATGAATGATATCGATCTGCTGGGCGAAGATTGGAGCATTCCCGGCGATTTCGATGGCTATTTTGACGGAAACAATTTCACAATTCGCAATATGCGCGTCGTGGACGACTTTGAAAATCAAAAGATGAAGCTTGGCTTGTTCAAATCTGCCAAAGGCATCATCAAAAATCTTAATATTGAGGGCGTCCTAATTATCGCGAATATCAAAGGCGGACAGTGTTATTATGGCGGAGTTGCGGCAGACGCCGATCATCTTTCTATAAAAAATGTTTACGTATCGGGTTCGATTTCCATTACTTCTGATTCGGATATCTCTGCTGGAGGTATAATTGGATTTAATGATGAATATTTTACAATTATAGGTTGTAGTAATGCAAGCTCTATTTCGATTTCTGCCCCCGATCTTAGAGGTGATGTTGGTGGAATTTGTGGATTTACAAATAAAGAATTGATAATTATTAACTGCTATAATACAGGTGCGCTTTCCGGAGGTGCTTATACAGGAGGCATTGTAGGTAATGGGATTGGATGTATTAAGAACTGTTACAATACAGGCACGATTAACAGTAAATATTATGCAGGTGGTATTATCGGCAATGTTTTGCTTGGTGATAAATATACTGTAAACAACAGTTTCTATATCGCCGAAGGTGAGTACCTCAATTTTGTTGGAGGATATTTTGGTAATCTGGAAGAGTTTACCAACTGTTATCATTTTTCAGATGGAACATTAGGGGTAAGAGTGAACTCTAAAGAGAAGCTTATCGCCAAGATGCGCGCGATTTTGGACGGCGACGTGTGGGACTTTAAAAATACCACCGACGACGGCTTTCCCACCTTGAAAGCCTTTGCAAAAGCGGGAGAATAACTCCGCAATGTAGGACGGCAATCAAAAAAACAAAACCGTGGAAGAAACTTCCGCGGTTTTGTTTTTTATAATTAGGAGAGAAGAATTTTATCCGTTTAGAACATCAGTTTTCTTTGACGGTGACGGTCAAGGCGCCGTCTTTGGCGTCAACGAGGAGGGTGTCGCCTTCGGAGAGGTTGCCGGCTAAGATGGTGCGGGCGACGGCGTTTTCGACGTGGCTTTCGATGTAGCGCTTGAGGGGGCGGGCGCCGAAGGTGACGTCAT
>CANPWB010000008.1 GCA_947581925.1 uncultured Clostridia bacterium | reverse complement strand
TTGCCTTCAAAATTGTAGGTCGCGTTTTGATCGTTGATCTTCACCGTGACATCCTTCTTGTTGACCGTGTATTTGGCCCCATTGACAATGACAATCGTGTAGTTTTCCGGATCGCTCTGCTTTGTGCAGGTGATGTCATAATCCTTCGCCTCGGACTTTGCCGTCACTTCGCAGGTGAGAGTGATATAGTCTTTGATGTTTATCTTGCTGATGTCGCTCTCGACTATGCCCGTCGTCTCAATTTCAAGTGCCGACTGCTCATCACCATATGTGGAGCTCGCCGCCTTCACCGTGACGGTTATCGTAGCCTTTCCGATGACAAATGCTCCCGTCGCCTTGCCATCAGTCAAAGGCTTGTTGTCGTACTCGAACGTCACGGCGTAGTTGCTGTTGTTCCACGTCGGCGTTATGTCATAGCTACCCGCATTAGTGCCGCTCGCAGTAAGCGTTATGTTGAGGTCGCTGAGTCCCTCATCGTTTGCAAGTGCACTGCCCGTCTTGATCTCCAGATATTTGACGTCGCTGTCTGCGTTTTGCACGCTGCCGTTGTACGTCTTTGTCTGTTGCTTGATCGTGACCGTAACGCCCTTCTTGTTGATAGTAAAGTTTGACGTGATATCGCCCGTGAAGTTGCCTTTGCCCGAGACCTTGAACGTCACCGTACCTGCATTCTTGTGATCGCCGTCCTTCGTCGTGTATACAATGTCATAATCCGTCTCTTTCAGAGCGATAGTGCCGCTCGTGACGGTAAGTTTCGGATCGATGTCCGAGCCGGTGTAGACATATTCGTTCGTGGTTTGCACCTCGACCTTATCCACCTTCGCGGGAGCAATGCTGAATTGCGTGGTGAGCGTGCCTTCGAAGTTGCCCGTGCCCGTGACTGTCACCGTCGCTTTTGAGCTGTCGCCCGTAGCATTGGTGTTGTTGTCCGCTTTGATATCGAATGTGATATTTGCATAATCGAAGCTTGCAAGTTCGAGTTTGAGTTGATCCTTAGTCGGGACTTTCGCCTCGCCGTCGTAGGTGAATGTGCCTGTGACCGTAAGGGTGCCTTCCGCTATGCTCTTCTTCGCTATTGCGAATTCGCCCGTCGCCTCGCCCGTATAGTTGCCCGTGCCCTTGATCTTGACGGTGGCCTTTGACTCCTCGCTCGTGGCGTTCGTGTTGTTCAGATAGCCTGTATCGTCTATCTCGAATGTTATCTTTTCGGTCCACTCATCAAGCGTGACCGTGATCTCGCTATCATTAAGCGTTATCGCCTTGCCCGTGTAAGTGTGCGAACCGCTGACAGTGACTGTCGCGCCGGCAATGCTCTTAGGAGCGATTTTAAGCGTCGCATCCTGTGTAAACTTGCTCTCATGCCCTGTCACCGACACCTCGACATGAATGGTGTACGTGCCCGCATCTGTCACGCCTGCCTCGGGGAAATCTTTCCACTGGCTGTCGCCGGTGTGGTAAGTGTATTTGATAGTGGGGTTCAGCGTTTGGACGCTCTCCGTGAGTTGAACTTCAAGTTTATGCAGTCTTCCGTCGTATTCGACATTATCATTGCTCTCGAACTTGACGCCCGCGAAGATGGAGTCTGTGACGGTGTAAACGCCTTCTTTGACCGTGATCGTGTAGTTTGTCAAAGCCGCTTGAGCGTCCTTGATGTCAAGCGTGATCTTGTATTGATCGCTTATCTGATCTTTCTTTGCGTCGGTAGAATATTTGCCTGCGATCTTTTGGTCGAATGTCGCCTGATCGTTGCCAAAGAATTTTGTATCGTTTAGGAAAGTATATCCATAGTCCGTACTGAGTTCATCGCCCTGCGCGGAGCTTAGCGAATTGACTTGGATATCGACCTTTGCGGGCTCTATCGTGAAATCGCCTTGCTTTGACGTGCCTGTGTAGTTTTCCGTGCCCGTGACGGTGAAATGCGCCGTGCCCTTGTTCAAGTTGTCCGTAGCTTTGACTGTGAAGGTGATGGGCTTGTCCCAGCCTTCGAGCGTGACCTCGATCTCTCCTACAGCGGGCGTGATCTCCTGTCCGTTGTAGGTGTAGGTCTTGCCTTCTTTGATAGAGACCGTCGCGCCCTCTATGCTCTTGGCATTGACGGTGTAAACATTCTGAACAGTCCAGCCATCCTGCGATCTGTTTCCGTTCTTCACGTTGACTTCGTAGTTTTGCAGCTCGCCCACCTTGACATTTACGGCGTAATTGCCCACGCCGCTGTTGCTTGTCGCGGTATGCGTGATCTGCACGGCTTTTTCAATGATAGCCTTGTCTGCCTCGACTTTGTAGCCCGTGACTTCGAATTTAATATCTTTAGGCGTGTCGCCATAGGTGCCTTCCGCCGCAGTAAGCGTGACGGTAGCCGTGGCTTTCTTGATATCGAAAGTTTCAGACAATTCGCCCTTGAAGTTGCCTGTGCCTGTGACGGTGACGTGCGCCGTACCCGCATTGGTATTGTCCGTAGCTTTGATATCCACGGTTATGACTCTATTGTCAAAGCCCGCCACGTATTGTATGATCAAATGGTCTCTCGTCGGAGTCTGCGCCTGCCCGTTGTAGACAAAGTTGGGGTCTTGCACGGTCAATTTGCCGCCCGAGATATCCGCGGGTTTGATGTCAAATTTGAGCGTAAATGTGCCTGTGAAGTTGCCTGCGCCTGTGACGGTGACAGTACCGTCTTCTGCAGCGTTGACGTTGCTGCCAAAGCCCAACGTGTAGTCCGCGCCTTTTGCGAGTTTTTGACCTGCAAACTGAATATTCACGTCATCGACTGTGAGTTTGTTTCCCGTATATTGTTGCGCAGCAAGCTGAGTAACCTCCAAGCCCGTCTGCTCTTGCGTGAACGTGAACGGATTCACCTTGACATTGACGCCTGTTGCCACTTTCTCATAGGTATGTCCTTGCTCGCCCGTCGCCCAAAACGCGTTTGTCAGCGTAATGGTGAGAGTATAATCGCCTTTGTCTTTAATCGTGCTGCTGAAATCGTACGTCGCTGTGATATCATTGCCGAACATCTTTTTCAGCAAAGCCGTGATATCCGCGTCTACAAACTCGCTGCCCTTGTACGTAAGGTCATTGAGGCTTGCGACCTTGTACAGCAGATATTTATGCTCCTCATGATTGCAACCAAGCTCGGTGCATTTGCGAGTCAACTCCGTGCACATCTCGCTGTCACTGGGGATCTGGTCTCCCTCTTTGTATGTCCAGTCGATCTTGTGCTCTTCTTCGCTGTGCTCGACCTTCCAATATCCTTGCATATCTGTGACTTCTGCTGTTTGAGCGGATGTCAAACCTGAGGTGTGGTCTGTGTGCGACGCACAATATTTGATCTCATATTGCGGCATGGTCCATTTATTGCCATTAACAGCCGTATATGTCCTGCCAGCTTCAAGATGTACTAATTTGCCGACACCGGCAACTGTACCATAAACGCGCGCAGTGCTTTGCATTTCAGCATAGTTGCAATCATACGTAGTTGTAGCTCCGTCTTTTATAGTGCCGTCAAGCGTTGCGTTCGCGTTGACGACTATCTTGCTGTTTTCCTTGCCCGTCGTTTGGACAACGCCGAGGAAGGTGACCTCACCTATATTGAGTGTGCCGCCGTCAACAATGAGTTGTCCATTTGTGGGATAATTTGCAGCTTGCAGATTTTCAGCAGTCGGATACTCCGCGCCGCTCATTGCGCTTTGCGTCAAGCCGTCATACACATAGAAGTTGCCGTTTACATTGAGCGTCGCGTCTGTGCCAACAGTAAGTTTTGCGCCGGGCATAAGCTTGAAGTTGGTATTTGTCGTGAAAGTGCCGTTTTCGAGTTTGATATCCCAGTTGTAGGGTATCGGGAAGGCGAATATTCCCTTGGTAGATACGGTGATCATACCTGCAAGCGACATAGATAGAGGATTGGCATTTGCGCCGCCCGTCAAAGTGAGTTGCGTCCTGCCTATATATTGATTGTGATTTTCGTTTGTTGTGACGCTCTTGTTACCCGCATTCTCGCCCACTTCGGTAGGCTCGGTGTAAACGATCTTGGCTTGACCGCCTTGAGTGAGTTCGATAAGACCTTGCTCACCGCCTTGATAAGAGAGTACATAGATGTCCGTATTATTAAATATGCTGCTGGCATAAAGTTGGCAATGTCCCTTTATCACGCCCTTATAATCAACGGTTATGCCGCCTGTGCATTGCACATTGACAAGCGCATATTGTCCAAACGGACTTTGATCTTTCCCATATAAACCAAGCGTATTTGTGCCGCCGCTGTAATCAAGCACCACAAATGGTTGCAACAGTGCGCCACCTTCGTTGATTGCAATTGCGCCCGTGCCTGTGACAAGACCGTAAATATCAAATTTCGCGGCACTATTTATTTCAATCGTGCCGTTGTTTACGATTTTTGAATAATTGCCCGTTGTAGCTCCTGAATATGGTCGTGTTGGAGCATTTGTTACACCGCCAAGATAGAGCTCTCCATTTATTGTAAGAGTATGTTCTATGGTCAAAGTATAAGCAAGTTCTGATCCGTTATGCCAAGCCAAAGATGCTTTCTTATCATCCGTGCCATTTGCGTTATATTCGTCTGTTTCTTTGCTATACGGCACTATGACTTTAACTCCCGCATTGATCGTAAGTGACTCGCTTATTGTAGCGTCATCAACAACAATGACAGTCTTGTCTTCACCTATATTCGCCGCTTCTACAGCTTCTGACAGCGTGGTATAGAATGTGCCGCCTATGCGCGCCTCATATTTGCCCATATAGGCGACGATCGTCGTATTTTCAGTTATAATGGTATAATCTTCCAATGGGTTGTCAGTTGAATACAGTTTGCCGTTAATCAACCAGCCATAAAATTTTTCACCACTTTCGTTCGCTGTCAATGTTATTTTATCACCAAATGACAGATCCGAAATCTCTGCCGATTTTTCCGAACTAGCTGTAACGCTTTCTTTCCCATATTTAACTGTGACGGTACCTGTGCTCCCTTCATTCAACTTGACTGTCGTTGTGCCTGCAGAAGCTTGCTTTAAGTTGATATTGCGTATTGACAAGTATTGGTCATGTGCACCCGATGTAGGCTTGCAAGTCACGAACATCAAATTCAAGCATTTCGTTGTAGAATCTACATTGATACTGGCTTGGAACCAACCATTGTCTAAATTTGTGACTGTATCAGAAGTGTCGATAGATCCGCCTTGTTCTTGTGTAGCGCCTGCAAGGCGGTCTTTTTTTGCATCTGGTTTTTCCTGTACGGCTTGTGCAGCGGTAAAACTAAAATCTTCGTTGAGTTTACCGAAAAGTTGCGCGCCATTGTCTATTTTACCATGGTAATCATATCGAGAGCCATCCATATAGAATTCAAAAGTCAAAAGAGCGCTACTTACAACACCTTTAAACTCTATTTTAAGGTTTGATGTCCTATTGTCATATGAGGTATCGTCCTCCGTCCTTGAACTCCTTGCCAAGAAAGCATAGTTTTCACCATCAGTACGTCCTGTGTCAAGTTTCCAATCGGAAGTGTCCGAGATGGTCAAATTGTCATTCCCGCTTTTGATTGCATTTCTTATTCCGCCTTCTAACGAATCTTCAAGCGTGAAACTGATGTAAGAATTGGAAAGCATATAATCATTCCCTTCGCTGATCTTATGAGCCAACGTATATTCAACTTTAACAGTACACGACTTTAAATTTTCCAACGTCAAATCAAACTTATCGCCGGAAAGCTGCAAGCCTTTCTTTTCCTCGCCATCGACCGTGACTTTGAAATCCTCTGCGTCCAAGCCAAATGCTGAAATGTGCAATGTCAATGTGTTTGTCTGTCCATATGGAAGTCCAAGTATGTCTTTATCTGCAACAGTTTCTATTTTGCTCTCTTGTCCTTCTGCACTTATTGTTGCACCGACTATAGGTTTAGGCCAAGTTTCTTTTTTTATTACATCTTTAAGCGAATATCCTGTTGTTACTCTTTGCGTACGGTCAGGATAGCAATCAACAAAAGCAACTCCTTCTTCCGTTATTTTATAACCTTCTGCTACAAGATCGTTTCCGGATTTCGCACTAAGGGTTGTGGCTCCATCAGATGATTGAAGATGGGCTGTATCAAAATAGCCTTTGACCATAATTTTGCCGTCAATAGAGGAAGTAAATTCTTTGGAAGCATGTTTAAGAGTAAAACTCATGCCTTTTGGCAAAGAATATTCTGTGGCTTCGTCTTCCTCTTTATATGGTTTTATTAGTGTAGATAGATTTTTAACTTGGTCAACGTCTTTAAATAAACTCGTATCAATTTTACTATTTGCGCCTTCTATTAAATATATATCTTCTTTAGTATCATCATATGAAATACTAAATTTGCGTGTATTTGCTTCATCTTGCGAAAAATCTCTAGTTCGCAAGTTCTGAAAATAAATAATCTTTGCATCACTAACGGAGTTTGCTCCTTTTGTAACTGCTATAACTACCTCATGTACGCCTTCGCCATGTGTCTTGATTATATATTCTGAGTCATTTGAGCTTATTCCCAGATAACCTGAGATTTGTGCAATCTGCTTGCCATCCAAAGTGATAACAAAAGAGTAGCTGGAGCTTGAAGGTATAGTGTACTCAAAAGAAAAATATTGCTCTCCTTGTAGAGTAATTTTTAATGAAGGTGCAGGGGTCGTAGTAGCTTGCTTAACAACAGTATATTTTTTCTGCTTGCCATCAACGTCCTCAACTTTCCAATAGGTTCCGCCGTCCCCTGTCAGATCCTCTTCTGCCCCGGCAACTAATGCTTCAACTTTCAAAGCGTTATCGCCGGTTTTTTCTACCTCTTTATAAAGATCTTCAGCCTCAGCAACGCCGGTCGGCACGTTTACAAATGCAAATGTCAACACGCATGCCAAAAACACAACGCATATCGCAATAAGTGCCAATCTCCAATTTTTGCTTCTTGTCATCTTCTCCTCCATGTCTTCACCCCAAAAATTTCGTTCCACTTGCACTCCGTTCCTGTATGTCGCGCCGTCGTCACTCAATTTTCGGGGACCCCGATCTCTCAATCGAGCTTTTTGGATTTTTTTATTTTTTTATATATTGTTTTATTTTGTTTGTATCTACGTTTTTTATTTATATACGCACATACGCGCGCGCTTTCTCCGTTTGTGGCTACCCTTAGCAAGGGGAGCTGTCTGCTTTGCAGACTGAGGGGATTGTCTCACTTCGTCACCCTATGCACTAGGGGATGTTTCGACTCCGCTGCGCTCCACTCAACATGACATTTGATACACTGTCATTCCGAGCGTCCACGGGGTCCCCGATGTCATTCCGAGCTTGTCGAGAAATCCCCCTTGAAGAGGCACTTCCACTGCACTAGGGGATGTTTCGACTCCGCTACGCTCCGCTCAACATGACATTTGATACACTGTCATTCCGAGCGTCCACGGAGTCCCCACTGTCATTCCGAGCTTGTCGAGGAATCCCCCTGTCCGAGCTGCCTCGGGGTCCCCGCGAAAAGTATTTTTCGTGGGGTATTGATTCGGGGCCCCCGCAAAAATACGCAGTCGTTTTTGTGGGGTATTGATTCGGGGTCCCCGCAAAATTACGAAGTGATTTTGTGGGGTACAACGAAAAATAGAGGGTCTAGCCCTCTATCTCATCGCGTTTGTATCTGTTTTGTTCGGATTTTACTTGGAGATTCGCCTGTGCGGCATATGCGACAACAATACCCCCCCCCCCGTGTATGAAGGAGCAGTCACATTGTGCATAACTTTGTCCGCATAGCTTCTCATCATTCTCCTTTTTTTGTGCGCCGTGCCTTCCTTTGCATACGGAAAACACGTATATATCGCTACCATTTGCCATAATATTGCACGATTGAACAAATATCAAGCGTTTTACACAAAAATTTTCAATTCTAAAGAAATCTTAAGATTTTCACTCCTATTTTGCCCCAATTCTAAAGATTTCTTTAGATTTCTCCCCCGCCCTACATGGATTTACACTAAGTTTTGATCATATAATATTCATTCGTATATTCGCCATTGACTATCTTGAATTTTAATGGTGACTCTATTCTGTTCCATAAATGACGAGCATACTGAATATGTTTAGATAAAATACGTTGCGCTTTACAGATAATTGCATTTTTAACATTATTATCAGGGGCAAGTTTTTGATAATCAACTAAACTTAATACGCAATAGTTTGTTCTAGAGTTATAGTGGACGTGGCAATGCGGCAAATTATGTCGCGCATTTTCATTGGAGTTAATGTAGAGTCTAATATTATCTTTTTCGACAATTGTATGCTCCAACAATATTTGACTCGTCCCAGCTCCACATATTATATGATCAAAGGATTGCGAACAAATATCTATTTGATCTTCTTTGGAAATTTCCGCTTGAGGGGAAGGATTATATATTGTATTTTGCTGAACATATTTATTATAAAGTTTTTCTAAGTCTATTTCATACACTTTGATATTTAGCTCTTTGCAAGATTCTTCAAAAATAGATTTTTTATCAGCCGAAATAGACCACAGAGTCTTATCATTATTCTCCTCTTTGAATAGACCTTGCCGAAATCTCAAATCATACCAAAAAGATTCTTCAAATAATAATCCAAAATCATAACCCGAATATGGCAGATTGACCAGTGGTATCCACTCAAATTTTTTCATAACCTCGATGTCAACTAAATAAAAACGTCTACTCATAATGTCGCTCAAAATATCAAATTTGATCTCGCTCCTGCTAAAACAATAAATATATCTCCGCCAAATTGAAATTTAATATAGCACCTTTCCGCCATCATTTCATTCGCCGTACATAAAATTTTGTTTACAGCTTTGTAGTATCCAAATAGTATTTCTCTCCACATTGATGGAGAATCCCTTGTTTTACCAAGTGCAAGGTAAACCCATGAAATCCGTTTGGATTTATGACGCCGGCTTCATTAAAAGTAACGGCGTTTTCTTCCGAAACGGCATTCATTTTCAATAGCTTGCCGATAATGTGTCTTTTTCTCATAAGCATAACAGGCATGACCATATTTTATCCTCCGTTTACAATTATACAATAAAATTGCCCCTTACGTCAAGGACAGGCGCATGCAGCGCAAATTGGTGTTCTAAACGGCTATTTTTATTAGGAGCGTATTGTCAAGAACATCAGCTGGCTGGTGGCATGCTCTGCGGCCCTACCGCCTGTTCCCGGCATTGACGCATAGCGCCCTGTGTGCATGCCGTGCCCTATATCCTGCGAGTTTACTTCTTCATATAGTTTATCTTTTACGGTTGATGCGATTCATTTCACTACTTATTTTTTTATTAAGTGGACTATATATGATGTCATATGCTAAACTGTCCTCGTTCATATGAACTACCTCCTTGTATTTGTTTTGCGGCTGACGGATCCGCTTACATTATACACGGAGGTTTTATTTTCCTCAACGCTAAAGCTCTTCCTGCCTGCCGGTGGTTAATCCACGATTTGATAAGGGCGTCCATTCGGACGCCCTTATTTTTGCATGTGATCGCTTATATTTCATTTGCGCACTCTATGCTTCTTGCGATTTTTGCCGTTAAAACGAGGCTTTTCGGATGACAGTCCGCTTGAGAAATCCACTTCCCCCTCCGACTCGGAAGTTCCGTCAGCGGAAGGCTCTTCCTCGACGACTTCCTCAAGCTGTACGCGCTTCTCTTGAGGTTCCTCCTTGGGAGGCTCTTCCTCGACGACTTCCTCAAGCTGTACGCGCTTCTCTTGGGGAGTCTCCTTGGGAGGCTCTTCCTCCACTACTTCCTCAAGCTGTACACGCTTCTCTTGAGGTTCCTCCTTGGGAGGCTCTTCCTCGACTTCAATCAACTTTGCCTGCGCAACAGGCTCTTCGGCATGCTCCTCGACGGACTGCTCCGTCGTCTCTTCGGCAACTACCTCAATAGGTCCGCCTGTCTGCTCTGCTTCTTCGCCCTTATTCGCAAGCTCATCCTGTGCTTGAGGCGCCGCTTCCTCGCTGCTTTCGGGTTTTATCTCTTCAACAGCCGTATCTTGATCTTGGGATTTCCCCTCGGGAGCTACCTCTTCAACAGCCGGCGCTTTATCCTGTGCCTCTTCCGCGGGAAGTTGTTGAGGCTGTTCCTCAGAGAGCTGCTCTGTCTCGGGAGCGCTGTACTGCGTGGGCTGTTCGCTCTCTACGGTTTGTACGGGTGCTTCGATTTGAGGCTGTTCAGCCTGCTCCTGCTCTTCCGGGCGAGGCTGTTGCAACTCGCTTGCGGGAGCGGGCTCATTGTCTGCCGCAGCCTCTTCCGCGGGAGCGCTTTGCGTGAATATTGCCTCGTCTGCCTTGTTTTTGATGACGCGCTTTGCAAGTCCCCTGTTTATGAGCTCTACTATGCCCTCATAAGGCAGGTAGTAATCTTCGGAGATGCGCTCTATACGCACGGCGCCCAAGCGCTCCATGACCTTCGCAAACAGTTCCAGAGCGAGGCGTACGCGCCTCTCGTTCTTCAATCTGTACATGCACGGCGTGTCGACGTAGGACGGGCTGTCCGACACATCCTCGACCTTGTATTTGCTATCAACATACTCTGCGGGATCGAGCGGCAGGAAGATACACAACGTATTGCCGCGATAGCCGAGGAGAGCAACTGTCTCTCTTCCGTAGCGGAAGGTCTCGCGTTTCCAACTCATGCGCGCCTTGACTTTCTTGTAAGAGAGCATCTCGTTTTTGAGTTTGGTATACCAGTCCTTGATCTCATCGCTCGATTGGATATATCTCGCTGTAAAGCTCTTATCATAGCGCAATACGCCTGCCTCGTGAGTCTCCTCATCGCCAAGATCAACTGTTTTGGTATGCTTGACTTCGGAAGCGGGCTCATTGTCAGCGGCGACATCTTTTGCGGGAGCAGCGGCAATGTTTATGCGATAACCGACGGTGCGATCCTGATAATGAATGGATACTGAGGCAGTACCCTCTTTGCTCATGTCGGGAGCTAAGATCGAGTAATCTTCAATGTCTATCTCGAGAGGTTCTGTATTGAAGTGCGCCGTGACGACAAGTCCATTGCAATCGAAGGCGTCGCCCGCCATGAAGTCCTTTCTCACATTGTCTGTATTTGCCTCAATATACACAAGTTCACGCTCAGGCAAAGTCTCTTCCGGGAGTTCTTCAGATGGCGTCGATTCATCGTAGACAGGTTCGTTCACGGCAATGGAATATAGTGCGGTTTGTCCATTAAATCTTACCTCGATAGCCTTCTTGCCCGCACTTGAGAGATCGGGGACGATGACATAACAGCCTTTCGCCTTTTCCTCGTCGGACAGAGCGGCATATCCGTTCTCGCTGATGATCGTATGCTCGGCGATGCACTCCTTGCGCGGATCGGCATCGTATTCGGCATTCACGATGAGCCCGTCACAATTGAATTCATCACCAAGCGTAAATTCACGCTGTACTATGCTCGGATCCAGACTGATATTGATGAGCGTACGTGCGGGCAATGTCTCTTCCGATGTTCCTTCGGCTATCTGTTCTGTCTCCGCCGCTTTGACGACCACCATATATACCGCGGATCTGTCTTTATATTTGATGTTTACTGCGACCTTGCCTTCGCTGCTCATGTCGGGCTTGATGACATAACAACCTTTCAATTCTTCGGACGCGATACCGTCAAAGACTTCCTTGTCGATGAGTTGATACTCCGTGATGATCTCCTCAAGCGGAGCGAGGCTGTAATTCGCCTTGATAACAAGACCTGCGCAATCAAAGGCATCGCCCACCGCAAATTCACGCCTTACGACGCCGAGGTCAAGCGTAAGCCCTGTGAGAGTACGCTCCGCAACAGGCTGAGGCTCCGCGGCAACGGTGACGATGGAGGCGCTTTGCTGCTCCTGCTGCCCGACGGCGACATAGTACATCGCCTGCTTCCCGCGATAGTTGACGGTTACAGCGATCTTCCCTCCTTTTGAGGTGTCCGGCTTCACTATGTAGCACTCTTCCACCTCTCCCGACTTTTGCAAGGAGTCATACTGTTCATGCGTGATAACGGCGATGACATGGACAGGTTCCGACACGGGATCGAGGTTGTAATTTGCTGTGACAGCCAAGCCATCGCAATTGAAATCCTCGCTCACGGCGAAATTACGCTGCGCCATAGAGGTGTCAAGCGTAATGCCTTGCAAGCTGCGCTCTTCGGGCTTTGTATCAACGACAACTTCGCTCTTGCCTACGCGCTTGATGAGCACCGCAAAGACGATCACTATGAACAGAATTAGTGCGACTTGTGCGATCAACAGCCAAAACAGCGCGTTTTCGAGCGGCCAATTGAATTCTTTGCCGAACAAAACTATTGTGTTTAACAAATTGAGCATAATGGGTTACCTGCCTTTGTTATATTTTTTTATTTTTTTGTCTTTCTTGCGTCTTATGAATATCAAGGCGCAAGCAAGTATAATAAACTGTGACGCAAACACGCACACGTATGCCGTAACATCCATGCCGTCGCTGAATGTCATCCCGTCTACTATGTTGAGCGCAAACGAGGTCGTCGCTCCTTTCCAGTTGATGTTCTCGTCGACGATGACTTTGACATAGTACGTGCCTGCAGTTGCGTCAAGGATGTCCGTGAAGTCCGCCTTATGGTTCATCTCCGCATCCAAATAGAATTCCAGATACAGGCTGTCATTGCCCCAAAGAGCGGTCGGGAGGTCTCCGTCACGGAAGTTGTCGCCTATGTACACCGTGCCATTGCCGTTGTATTCCTTGACGAACCTGTTTTCCGCCTTCTCGATGGTGTACTTTCCATATGCGCCCATGTCGCCTTTGAAGGTCACGGCGTAGTCGGGATTATCATAGACGCCTTGTATAGCGTACACGCCCGCATTGTGCCACTCAAGCCCCTGCTCCTCATCGAGCCACAGTACGCTGAGTGTGATGTAGAGATCGTCGTCGCCGATCAATCCTTTGACCTCGCCGTGAGTGAGTTCGACTATATCCTCCGAATACTTGCTCGTCTTGCTGTCAATGGTCACGGTGATGGGCTTGGGCACGATTGTGTAATGTCCATAATCGACGATTATCTCATAATTCCTGTTGTTGTCGGTATAGGTAAGCCTATAGTTGTAAACGCCCGCATGAACGGGTCTGCCGTCAGTAAGCAAGATATTGTCGCCGTTGATGACGCTGAGTCTGAAGAATTGAATGTCATTGTTGAGAATGGCGTTCCCTGTCGCGCCTGCAGTGGTACGAGAAACTTCAAGCAATGCTTCTCTTATATTATCCGGATCCTCAAACTCATCACCATATGTCTTGGTGATATCCCCGACATGCACAGTGATCTTGCGCGGCACTACGTGGTAGAAGCTGTTTTCGTCCGGCGTGATCTCATAATTTGCGCACACTTTTTGGGCGTCGGAATCCGTCGATGTCCTGAGCTTGAGCGCATACTGACCGACATCCGCAAGTTTGGACCCGCCGTTTGTGGGATCGTCCTGTGCGCCCCATTCGAAGGCGTAGCCGAGGTTGTCCCCGTTGACGATAGCGAAACCTTCTTTGCCGCCGGTGCGATAGCTCATATCATTGACCTTGATGGGATCGCCATACTCGCTTTCTCCGCCGAATTTCACCGTGATCTTGCGCGGCACAATGTTGTAGACCGCCGCGGCTTCGTCCGCATGTCCGCTGACGTTGTCTTCAAATGCCTGCCCGTCTTGCGCTACATAAGAGATGTTATAGTTGACCGACACTTCCTTGGATATCACCTGTTTCACGATGACGGCGTACTTGCCGACCGAGAATGTGCTGTCCACCTCTCTGCCGAGGCTGTCCAAAACCGCAAGTTCAAGCTCGAACGTGTCGCCGTTGACGAAAGCGTTTCCGCCCTTGCCCGCGGGACGATCCGCGATCCAGCCCTTTGTCTCGTCGGAGTTTGCAAATACGGGATCGCCATACTCGCTCTGTTGCGTACCGAGCAATTTGATGACGATATCGCGCTTTGTGACGACATACTTGCCGTACTGCCTATCGCCGTCTATATATTCGCCCGAGATGGTCACGTCATAGTTGTTGTCCGTAAAGCTTGCGTTGATACGGTAATCGCCCGCGGCAGTGCGCACCGAGATATCATCCGTAAATCTCAACTCTAGCTGGTTGATAGCGTCCGTATCAAATGCAACAGCCTTTTCCGGTCTGTTGGAGCCCGTCTCGTTCAAAACAAATTCGAACGACTTCGCAAGCACATGATTTTCGCCGTACTCGCTGCTTTGCGTGCTTATTTTGAGAATAACTTTACGTTTTGTGACGGTATATTTGCCTTTGACTGTGCTTATATTTTTGACGTCATAGTTTGTGTCGGAAGGATTGACAGATATATACAATTCGTACTCTCCGGCTGCACTACGCTCGTTCGCGGACGTACCAAGCTTGACCTGCGCGATGATGGCGTCATCGGGATATGCAATGCCGTCGCCGCTCAGATCGCCGTAGCGTTCCGCCGTCCAACCGTTGCCGAAGCCGAACCCCTCAACATGCGCAGCATGATCGTCGCCGTATGGGTGTGCCGTGTCCTTCAATGTGATGACGATCTCGCGACGCGTCACGGTGTAGTAACCTTTGACGTAAGAGAGTATCTCATAGTTTTTGTTTTCCACATCCTCGATCGTGATCTCATACGGAGCATTGCTCGCATTGTTGGTACGTCTTTGTCCATCTGCAATGCGGACGGCCTCCGTCTTGAATTTGATACGCAGATCTTGGATCTTGTCGTCGGGCGCCAATTTGTTGTTGGCTCCTTCTTGCAGCGTGACCGTGTCGAGGATATCTTCGTCCGTCAAAGCATCGCCGTATTGACTGCTGACATTGCCTATCACAATACTGATCTTGCGCGGCGTCACTTCATATTTGCCTGCTTTGCCGACATATTCCTCGCCTGTATACTCGCCTTCCCCTTTCCATTCGCCGCTGAAATTCACATCATAGTTGTCGCCGATGTCGTCTTTGGCGACCTTTCCGATGATGATATATACGCCGACCGCGTCAAAATCTTTATCGGCTCTAAGCGGGCTCTTGGTCATTGCGTCATAACATTCGAAGGTGATGAAATTCGGAGCCTTGTCGCCGTATTTCTCTCCGTCTTTTGAAGCCCAACCGTCAAACTTGTAGTTCTCGACGATCTCGGAGCGCAAAGTGCCGTATTCTACAGGTCTGTCATAAATGTTGACAAAAAGCGTCCTCTTTTCGATGGTGGCTTTGACTTGACTATAGTCGCCCGTGTTTTGCAAATTCCCTGCTTCGTCCGCGAATGTGATGCTGTAGTTGTCGTTGTCATAGGACATCTTGACATTATACTCGCCCACTTTGATATAGCCTGTCTCTGTGGGCAGGGGACCGGATATCGAGAACTCAAGCTTGATGTCATCGCTTGGCAACACCGCGATATCGCTTGTACGCTCTTCGCCGCCCACGATATGCACGGCTTTATATTTGTTCGTGTCGCTCGCAAGGTTGCCCGGGATATCATCGCCATAGGTAAAACTGAAGTTGCTCACCTTGATCTTGACGTTGCGCTGATATATGGTGTACGCGCCTTGCGTACCATCGCCGAATGTCCCCTCAAACAAGATGGTATAGTTGCTTGTGGAATAAGAACCTACGATGCCGTAACTGTCCGCATCCACGGGATCTTTGCTTGCAAAGCTGAGCGAGATGCCAAGCGATGAAAGCGCCTCGCCCGTGCCGGGAACGACATCGGGATATGCACCGCCGACTACAGACGGTTTGATGTGCCATGCCTTGTTCGCCTCTTGATCCAGCGTAGGCGTGTTGCCGTCATACTCGCTGCTTTGGTTTTCAATGACGATCGTCAACTCTGCGGGCTGTATGACGATATACACCCAATCCTGAGGCGTATTGTAGTTGCCGATATCGACGTTGCTGTCGGAAGTCGGGCTGTTGTTTTCGCGTATCATCACTTTGTATGTGCCGACGTTACGCACTGTGGTGTCGGATATCTGCGAATATGCGCCGTTTTCAAACCTGTATATCACAAAGTCAAAAACGTTTGCGCCGTGCGCATCCTTCAACACCAAATCGCCGTTCATGATGACGCCTTCTTTCACATATGGCACGACCGATATGTCTTTGCCGTCAAAGGTGTAGACATACTTATCATGTGTGTCCTCATGCTTTTCGGGCAGTTTGTGTACATCGTTTGGATCCTGCCATGTCGCTTCAAGGTCTCTCTTTTCGACGGCAATGTAATATTTCTCGCCGAATCTGATGCTCATATTTACGCCCGCACTGATCGTGAGTTCATATTCATTCACCTTCAGATAGCCGCCCGTGCTCGCATCGGTCCCTCTCGTGACGATATCCAATACGATCTCGCTGTTATGACGCAGATAATTGATCGCGTCATCCTCATCGCCAAGCCCTTCTGCGCCGTCGATCTTGTCAAGATATGTGACCTTTTGCTCATCAAAGATAATACGCTTCAATGTTTCGCTGAAGGAGTCTTCGCCATCAACGGGGAGGACATCGTCACCGAGCAGTCTATACACGCCATATTCAAAGGAAACTTTCGCGCCTGTCAAATACACCGTTATGTCAAGTTGTGATACCGTGAGTGTCAAAGTGTATGTGAAAGTATTGTGGTATGGCGCCTTCACCGTAACTTCGACGGTCCATACGCCCACATCTTGCACGGCGGGCGCTTTTTCGCCCTCTGTCCAGTCAAGCGTATCGTCATATGCGGAGTTGCGTTTCAAAAGACTGTATTCTACGGTCGCATGCTGTACGAGTTGTGTATTGTCATGTCCGCCGAACTGATGAGTTGCGTCATAACCGCCAAACAGCACGTTGCCCGCGAAGGCGAGATCATTTGCGCCAATCTCCATGCTGTGCCACGGATTTGTAGGTCCGTTTCCGGTGAATGCCGCATATCTGTTCCAGTTGTCGCCATGCCAATGGCTGCCATTTGCTTCGCCTTGTTGATACGATTGATCGTAAGTCCCGCAAACTATGTCCGCATTGGCTATGTTGATGACGCCGCAGCTGCCGTATGTTGTCTCGCCGCCGTTCGCATACAGAGAGTCATAGCCGTAACTGCCGGGAGAGTTGTTTTCGGAGTTCCAATTGCCTTTGAAAGTGACTTTGTAGTTGTACTGCATCCTGTAGTCGGTCGCATTCATATCGGTGAGGTTCTTACCCCAATATCCGACGATCGGGTGAGCGCCGACAAACGCATACACATCTCCTGCCTCTTCTGCGATGTTCTTTCCGCCGAGGCTGAAGGACAGATAGGTGACTTCCGCAGGCAAGAATTGTCTTTCGGAGTACGCATAATCCCAAATGATGTCTTGAGCATTGGTCAACTCCGCGCCGAACTTATACTCGCCGTATTTCACGTCATTGTCTCTTCCGAGGGTTAGAATATTTATAGTGATTTCGTACGGCTTGATGTCGAACGTGCCGTCCTCGTTTTCTTTAACATTCAAGTAGTTGAAGTCCTTTTCCGCACGCTCGTACGCGAAGGTTATGTCGTAGTTTGTTGCGGTGTGGCTGCCGACGAGCGCATATGTGCCGAAGTAGGTGCCGGAGCCCGTGTTGTAGCCGTACGTCGCAGTGTCGGTGGCTTCGCCCTTTGTGAGGAATACATTGAGCGCGTCGAGGCCATCCTTGGGACCGAGCACACCGCCTTCATTGTTGGTGGTACCGTCTTCCTTCCACGTTGCAGTGTTGCCGTTGCGCCATGCAAACCAGCCGTAATTATCTATTGCTATGTTGTCACGGTAGGTGATCGCTTGCGGCTTGATGACGACGACTATGCTGCGCTTGTATATCGTAAGTGTGCCGCCGTTGCCGTTTGTCATACCTGCGGAAGCATTCCAACTGCCGACAAAGTGCAGGTCGTAGTTCTTTCCGACATCGCTGCTTATGTCATACTGACCGGATATCTGATATGTGCCGACGTTCGTCTCCGCGTTTGCGCTAGTGCTAAGGTTGATGCCGAGGGCATCCGGGCTGTCATTCTTTGTGAAGTCGCCATCCTTGTTCCAGCCTTCGCGAAGCGACCACTTGGCGCTGTCGTTGACGGACGGCATCTCGCCGTACTCGCTACTATGATCATTTATCGTCACGAAGACTTGCTTCTTTGTAATCTCGAAGGTGCCGTCCGTGAATGTGACGGAGTAGTTGGCGTTGTCATTGTCCGCGCTTGCTCCGCCGATTGTGCCGTTCAGCGCATATTGTCCAACCGCGTTGCCCCGCTCTGCCTTTGTCGTCATGGTGAATGCGATGACGTCTCCGGGGAGTGCGTTGGAGAGCGTGTACATGCCCGCATCTTTCTCGCTCCACCCTGTGGGGATCGTCGCAAGATAGGTCGCTTTGGCTGCGCTCTGTGCGATCAATATGGACGCCTGGCGGACAGTGACTTCGAAGTTTCCGTTTACTGCCGTGATGTCGTAGTTGTCGTTTTGTTTGAACGTCAGCTTCAGCGTATACTCGCCAACCTTCAGCGCCTTTGCGTGGCTGAGGTTAGCGTTGTTATATTGGATCGCTATATTTATAGCAAGGCTATCGACGTCGTCCGCAAGGATGGGGCCGCGCGTCTCAATGCCGTACGTATTGACCTTGGAATTGGAGACAATCGCCTGATAATTGTCATTATCGGGTGTGGGAATGGATATAAACTTGTCTCCCGTGCCGCCGTAGGTCGCGGAGGAGTCTTTTGCGGTCAGTGAGACCTGTCTCTTTTCCACGGTGTAGACGCCCGCGCGATTTTGGAACGTGGTGCCGCTGGGATATTTATCGTCTATGTCGTAAGAACCCTCGAAGTTGAATTGATAATTGTGGGAGAGCCTTGCGGCATCGTCGCTTTCGTCTTCTATCGGGGCGTCATTCATAAACACGTGATATGCCGCGCCGAAAATGGGATAAGTTCCTGCATTCAGTGACCAGCCCATAGTCTTGCCTTTGGGACTAGAGCCGCTAGTATCACTGCCTTCGATTGCAGTGGTTACGAGGTCAAAGGTCGCTTTGTAGCCGCCCACGAAGGGTTGCCCCGTGGTGACGTAGGAGCCAAGGTACTTGCCGAGGTCGACTGTGTACGCGGGAGACGCGCCCTCGCCCGAGCTGTTGAGCGTGAGATAGTCGCCGTAAGTGCCGCTTTGGTCATTGATCTTGATCGTGACGGGACGTATGGTCACGAAGTACGTTGCATTTTTAGAATTAGCGAGCTGGTCGCTGATGACGGGGTTTTTGACCTCTATGGTCTTCAGCGTGGTAGTCTCGCCAAAGTCGTCGGGGAATTCTGTCACCAGATTCTTGCGCTCTTGCTCTTTAGACTTATCATTTACGTCGGGCAGGTATTTCGCATCCACTTCAACGGCGTAGTTGTCGTTGCCGATCGTCTGCACGCCGATGTGATATTCGCCGCGACCGATGGTGCCGGAGAATGTCGTGCTGCCGTCCTTGGAGTACCAAATAACAGTTTCGCCTTCGGTCGTGAAGATGTTCAGTGTGATGTACGGTGACTCGCCGGGCATGAGTGAATAGAAGTCTGCTCCGTCGCCGGGCGTGACGACTTCATAGGAAGTCAGCTCGCTCTTGACGTCGATATTTTCGCCGTAAATGCTGTACTGGTTGAATATGCGGATGTGGATGAGGCGCTTATCAATCATGTAGACGCCGTGATCGCGCGTGTAATTGTCCAATCCCTCACCGGCGTATGTTGCAAACAAGCTGACGCCTTCCGCCTTTGCACCGCCTACCCACGTGACCTTGTAGTTGCGGTTGCTTATAGTCGCTTTAAGCTCGTAGCCGCCTTCCTTGAAGTTGATGTTCGTGGCGTCGGCTCTCGTGATTTCTAATCCAAGTTCGTCGCGCGTACCGTTGCCCGTGACGATGCCGATTTTACTTACTACTTTCCAGCCCCAAAGCGTGTCGTCGTCCTTATACTCATCCTGGCATACATACACGTCCTCGCCATACACGCTGTGCTGGTCGTTGATATGGATGGTTATCGGGCGCGGCGTCACTTTGTAGCGTACATTGCTGCCTTCCATACTTGTGAAGGAGTAGTTGGGGTCATTCTTCGCTGACAGCGCGAGGCTGTACACGCCAACGGGATAGTATCCTGTCTCCGTCAATTTTGCGTCTTGCGCTGACGCATCCTTCCAAGGTGTGATGACAAGCGCTATTTTTTCGCCATTGTAGAAGCCTGTGTCGCCGTCCTTCGGGTTTGCACGTCTAAATGTGTACTCAAACTTGGCTTCCTGATCATACGTCGTGCCGTAGACGTCTGTCGCGCATGAGTTGCTACCCTCTTCGACCTTCGGTTCTTTCGCGGTGAGCTTGACCGTCATCTCGCGCGGCTTGATGGTGTAAGTGCCTTGCTTAAATTCGATATCATAGTTGTTATTGTCTCCGCCGACGTCGCTGCCTTCCTTCACGGTGATGGGATAGGTTGTTGCGGAAGCGCCCCTATACGCAGTGGTCGTCATCTCAAAGACGATGTCGTCTATCTTGCCGCCCTCTGCTGAAACGCGACCTCTTCCGGTCGTGGACTCCTCATACCTTACGCCCCAGGACTTGCCTTGGTTGATGTCGCCCGCAAAGTCAACGATATCGTCTCCATATTCGCTCTGAGGCATATGTTCGCCTTCGGTTGTGGTACCCAACGTTACGTTGATGGGTCTCTTCGACACCGTGTACACGCCCGCTTTACGGTCTAAGGTCGCATGCGCGCCGGCTGAGTTCATATACACACTTGCGTTTCCGGTCGCCTGTTTAAGCCATGTATTGGTATTATCATTACTCCATACGCCTGTGAATTGGACATCATAGTTGGAGTATGTCTCGCTTTCCCAGCTGCCTATGATGGGATAGATGCCGACTTTGAGGTGCCCCGTCGTGCTGAGATTGGCGGGAGAGTTTTCGCCGACGATCTCGAACTTGATTCCAAGAGGACGATCGCCACTTGCGGTGCTGTCGCCTGCAAGTATAGGCTCGCCGGTTATTGCACCGACGGGTGAAAGCGTTGCGGTGAAGCGCTGCAGTTCCTCGCCGTACACCGAGTTGAGATAGGTGACATTGATTGCGAGCATACGCTTTGTAACCGTGTACATTGCGGTGATCTTTTCGCCGTCGTCCGTCTTGTAGTCCGCGCCGTTTTGCGTGCGGAAGACGATATTATAGTTGTTGTTTATCGTCTCATCGTCAAGCGTGGCTGTGATGTTGTAGCTGCCTGCGCACAGATAGCGACTGTCTTTGTCCCATTCGTTGTAATTTGGATCTGCTATGGCAAGAGCGATTTTTTTCTCGATCTCAGTTTTCTCGTCCTCCATTGCGCCGTTGGTCGTGAATGTAAGTTTTTCAAGGCTCTCGCCGTAGATGGACGACTTGTCGGCGACGGTGATTATAAGATCCTTCTTGGTGATCTCATACGTGCCCGTCTCACCGTTGATAGCGGCGTCTGTAAAGTTGCCTTTCACCGTTATGACATACTTGTCGGACTGCGTTACGCTGTCTCCATTATTGCTGCTGTAAATGAGCTTGCCCTTGTCGGAGCTGCTGGTGTAGCCCTCGTATATCCTCACGGTTATAGCGTATTTGCCCGCTTGGTTGTAGTCGCCCGTGCCTGAGTGCAAAACTGTAACGGAAAGCTCTACGACCACATTGTCCGCCTTTATGAAGCCGACGCGGTTGGTGGAATCGTTGTTTGCGGTCGCGCTGTAGCGGTTCTGCTCGAAATCTGCGGGTACGCCGTCCTTTCCTTTGCCGTATTCGACGGTCTGGTCGCTTACATTGACGGTGACTTCGCGCGCCGTTATGCCGAATTTTCCGACTGCAACGCCGTCCTTTATCCTGTTGCCTTTCCAGGTGACTGCGTAGTTGTCGTTGCCGCAAGAACCCACGATGTCATATTCGCCGGGGGCGGAGACGTCTCCAAGCGTCAGAACAATGTTCAAGTTGTCGGATGCGACGACAACAGGCTCCGTGGGTGTGCCGCACTCGTGCCCTTCGCAAATATCTTTTTGCTTGTCGGAGTCAAAGCCCACGACGTACCAGCCGCCGTGCTCGGCGTCGTTGCCCATGGACTGATCCACCGCCGTGCCAAAGCTGCTGCCGCCGTACACGCCGCCTTGATCGTTGATGTGCACAATGATAGCGCGCTTGTGGATGGTGTAGGTGCCGCCCGTGCCGTTCGTCTTTTCGGGGTTTGTCGCGTTCCAACTACCGACGAACGTCACGTTGTAGTCGTCGTTACTGCTGTTCCAGCTGCCGCTGATGGCATACGTACCTGCGTTTGCGCCTATCTGCGCCTCGATAACGGGTGCTATTTTGAGGTCCTCACGATCTTCTTCGTTGACCCAGTATATCTTATCGCCACCCGGATAATCTTTGTTGTAGTTTTTGACCTCTACCGTCCAATATTTGGGATTGAGCTTCAGCGTGCCGTATTTGGTCTCATTGTTTTCGATCCACCAATCATCATCGGCGCTCAGCAGTTTTTCGCCGTATATGACATATTGATCCAAAATTGTGATGACGAGGTCGCGCTTGTTGATGGTGTACACGCCCGCGTTGAAGATCACATTGAAGTTGGGGTTGGGGTCTCCGTCCCACGCGCCCCGGATGAGGTGCCTGCCCGCGCCGTAGTCCTCGGTGGGTTTGCTGTCGCCGTCGTCGTATGTGAACTTGAATTTGAGCAAGTTATTTTCCGCGTTGTCATTGGGAATCGGCTCTTCATCGAACGCGTTTCCGTTCCACCTGCGGCTGTTGAAGGTATTGCCAGTGATTTCGTATGAGTCTCTCGTTTGGGAGATCGTGGGCGCGTCGTTGTTGTACGTGCTGCTCTGCTCATTATGCGTGACGGTGATTTCCGCAGGAGCTATTCTGAGTATGGCGCAGGTTGCCTCCTGTATCTCGTAGTTTTGCAGTATGGTCTCGTCGGCGCCTGCTTCTTTGAACCGAGCTTTAATGCCGCTGTTGTCGCTGTAAGAACCTGCTGACCACATGCCCCACTTCTTCCAGACGTCGTACATGTCATCGCCATCTTCGGGAGCGACGACGTACAGCTCGACCGCTGCGTTGAAGGCATCCTCATCGCCACTGACGAGCGCGCTGCCTTCGCCGTTGACGACGGACACCACATTCCAATAGGTGGGGTTACCCTGCTGTATGACAGGCGCTTGTCCGTTGTAAGTGACGCTCTGCGCACTTACGTACAGGGAAATGACGCGCTTGTACACATAATAGCTGTTCACTATGTCATATGCCGCAACTTCGTCACCCGAAATTTCTTCGGATGCCGTTTGAGGCTCTTCTTCTGCATTCGCCTCATATCCGCCGTACGAAGAAAGGCTGTTGTTGTCGCCCTTGAAGGTGACCGTGTAGTTGGCGTTTGTATAGCTCACGCGCACGGAGTACCAGCCGACATTCAGCTGACTTGAAGTTTCGTTCCACCCGCTTGCTTGAATTATGGTTATTCTTATGCCGAGGCTGTCGTTGTTGACGACGCCCTTCTCCTCGCCTTTGCCTATCTCGCCCTGCTCCGCTCTCCAATGCGTATATTCGGTGGCGCCGATGGAGAGGTGTTGACCTGCGCCGTACACGCCGCTCTGTCCGTACACCGTGACCGTGACGGGACGCGGTAAAATGGCGAATTTGCGTGTAAGTTCGCCCGCAAAGTTGTTGCTGCCCACGATGTGCGCCGTCGCCTTGTCCGTGGAGACATTGACGTTGTTGTCGCAGCTTGCAATACTGATATTGTAGCCGTTCTCGCCGAGCTGCAGCTGTCCGTCAGTCGCTCCGCTTGAAACGAGGGTGACCGTCTCTTCCCCTATCTTCACTTCGACGTGACTGATAACCGTATTCATCGCCGTACCGGTGTATATGACGTCGGGCAATGTTACTTTGAACTGCTCCGCGTTAAGCAATGAGATGTCAAACGGGTCGATGGTGAAGGTCATCGTGGATGTCTCAGAGCCGCTGAATGTGAAGTTTTCGCTTGCCAGCGTGACCGTCACAGTGTAGCTGCCCGCGTTGAAAGGCTTGTCGGTATCGCCGAAACGTGAGTTGCCAATAGGAGCCGGCAATGTGTAGCTGACCGTGTAGCCGCTGCCCTCCTCCACCATGTTGTATTCGTTGAGGATATCGAATATCTTCGTGCCCGCTTCAAATGTGGTATCGCCGACCGCCGTGAAGCTGTTGTCGTCAAAGACGGGCTCCTGCTCATGGTTGTTGAACGTCTTGTTGGCAAGCGTCCCGAGCGCGATAGTCGCCGCGGTTATCGTGTACGTAAACTCTTTTTCTGCCGTTGCTCCTTCAATCGCGGAGATGAACAAGTTGGCGTCTTGGAAGTATAGCTTGTAGGTATACTCGGCTGCATTGGTGAACAGTCCGAGCGCCGATATCTTTTCAAATGAGCTTACCTCTGCCTTGCCGCTTGTGCCGTCATCTTCCTCGCCACTGAGTTTTTGCAGATAGAATTTGTCTTCATTGCGCGTCGTCGCGTCAGCTTGATAGCCACCGATCTTGACCTTGACTATGTACCAATTGCCGTCGTTCGCCTTGCCTTTGAAATAGATGTTGTAGCTTATGCCGTCAAGCTGAATCATGCCGCTTGATGACGAGAATCTGATCGTCCAAGGACCGTTGCCGCCGTAAAGACCGCCGGAAGTGAGTCCGTAGGGATTGCCGTTGAAGTGATCCTTGTTGTCGAATATGACGCTTGAAACCACTTGATTTGCATATACGCCGAGTTGCTCGATGACAAACAGTGCGACCGCGGTCGTTTTGTCCGCGGAAACACCTGAATATGTGACGGTCTCCTCTTTGTCGGAATTTAGCGACGACTTATACTCTGGTTGCTGAACAAGTTTAAAGTTATTTTTGTCGTCGCCCGTCAAAGTGACCGTGACGTCGTAGTTGCCCGCATTGAGCGGCTTGTCGCCTGCGCCGAGTTTTGCATTGACCGTCTTTGCATCACTTTGATGCAGCCATTGATTGCCGGCGTCGCTCACCTTAAACGAAATGTCGTAGGGCGGCGTGGGGACTTGACTGTTTGTATCTGCGCTGTTTTTGAAGTTGATTTGAGGATTGTCGTGCGTCTGACGATTGAATTGTTCGGACGTGATGGACTCGATATAAACTTCGGCGGGGTCGATGATGTAGGTGATTGTGACCGTGTTGTTTTTAATGTCAACGTATACGATCTTGTTTCCTGTGTTCGAACCCGTACCTGCCTCATCGACGATTACGGAGTTTTTGTGAGCGCTGTTGTAATTTTCCCAGGCTTCTTGCAATGAACTCCATACGTAATTTTTCTTCGCCGCATCCGTGAAGGTGACCGTGAAGGAATACGTGCCCGCGTAGATGGACAGGTAGTTCTTCTCTTCCGTCGTCTCCGCGAAGGAGGGCTTGACGCCCACGAAACCGACTTTGTTCAGTTTATACTCGGTGGACAGAGGCGGAAGCGTTGTTGAGGACACGTTCACGCCGACCTCGTGCTTGACGCCGTCGTAGGTGAAGTGCAAGGTGCCCTGCCCATCGGGATATGTCGCGCCGCTGATAGAGTCGGCGGGTTTCAGCAGGACCTGCGAGGGCAAAATGGTATACTTGACCGCAAGGCGCTTATCGCTGAGCTCCTCGTGTGTAAACAAAGGATCATCTTTCTTATATCCGCCCCAGATGAAGTTTTCCGAGACCATGTCGAGGATCATCCAGTACGTACCCGCGTCCGCGAAGCCGTCCGAGCTGAGCGCGTCGGTGTTGGGGCTCCCGTCTTGATCCTTCGCATATTGGATCTTATAGTCGCCGCTGCTGCTGGCGGGGACGACGCTGCTTTCATAGTTCGCATTCCACTTCTCGCCGGCGAGGCTGACGTTGCAGATGTTGGTGCTGAGGACCGAAGGCACCTGGATGTTACGATTGTAGGTAAATTGATTAACGATCTCGTGCCCGTCCGGCGTGGTAACCTGCGCGCCGGGGCCTATGTACGCGACCGCGGGATTGATGATGAGGTCGGTGTCTTTGCCGCTTGTCGCAGAATTGTTGTACGTGAGGATGTCCTTGGAGCTGTCGCCGCTGTCCCTGACGAACTGATCTGTGTTTTCGCTGTAGTCATCTGCCACGTAAATGAAGTTTGTGGAGTTGAGATGCACTGCCACGCGGTATCTGCCCGCGTTGGTGGGTGCGGTGCTGACGAAATTTCGTATGCCGCCGGCGCCCTCGGGAACGGTATTATCTGCCCCTACCTCGCCGTACATGATGTTGATCTCCGTTTGCTCGAGAGGGAGCGGTTTTGGATTATCATCAGTGCCGAAATCTGCGGGCAGTAAGTCCTTGAACTTGGAATAATCCGTCGTATTTGTGTATTCAAGCGTGACAGGGTGCTCTGTCCTGTCGTATGGGAATATGCGCGCGCCGTCCTTGATCGTCACTTTGACGCTCGCGGGGGTTATCTTGAACTCCAAGGAGCGAACGTTGTAGAAGTTTTGTGAGAACGCTGATGTGCTCTTGGAATTTGAAGCGGCGGTGATCATCACGGAGGCGGGAAGCACGTCTGTAGAGGTCTGCACGTTGTTTGAATAGGTGATGAAGCTGTCGTAGGCGCTATCGGCCTCGACATTGCCGTCCGATTTTATTGATATGGTGTTGATTGTGACGGACTTTGTCGCATGCGCGCCTGCCGCCTGCGTCGGCACTTGCACCGTGTAGGACAGCTCGACTTTCGGGCGGTATTCGTGCCCGGAGTACGGGAACTCCGCGGCGCCGTCGTAATCTTTGCCGTTGAGAGTGACTTTGACGTCGTTCGCGGTGATGTCCTTTTGATTGATGTTGACGTCAAGATAGCTCGCGGCGGACACGATGAAGTTTGTCGCGGCCGTCTTGTCCTGTTGCGTGGATACAAAGGACTGAGTATTTCCGACTGTCAGCAACCACATTACGCCGGGGTTTTTGGGGGCGGTTTCTATGTTATTTTCATTATCATAGTCCACCGTCGTCAAATGGTATGACGCCACTTGATAGTTGGGACTGTTCGTCTGGAAAGAATACATGCCCACGCCAAGTTTTATGCCGTTGGCGATGAAGTCGTTGTTGGTATATTGCACGTTGACGTTGGATATGTAGTAGCGCTGTTGATAGAACTCTTTGTCCGTATACGTGTTATTATCCCCCGTGTCCTCCGGGCGCTTACCATGCACTCCTCCCCAAAGGTCTTTCAGTTTGCGACTTTTATCTGCGGATTCCCACGTATCTATGTTTTGCTTTTGGTTTTCGATAAGCTCTTGCGATGTTGTTATGCTATCTTGTGCAAGGAAGAATATGGACTCATACCACTCGCTGTAGTCACCGCTCGCAGCGAGATGGCGGCCTCTATCATACGAGCCGCCGTCGTAGGTGTAGGATATATTCGCGGAGGCGGTGACGATGACGGGGATTATGCGGAAGTAGATGTAGAACGCGCCGTCTTTGTCCTCGTACGCGGTGCCCTTGTCGTCCGCCTTCCCTGCCGTCTCGGTGGTGTTGACATAGTTTTGGTTTGTGCCGCCGAAGGTTATCTTGACGGCGAGGTTGTAGTCTCCAAACTTAAACCCGTCCACTTCGGGCGCGGAAGAGTCTTTATCCAGCCCGACGGACGCGTCGAGGAAGTTGTACTTCTTTTCGCTCGGGTTATTAACCTCGTCGAACTCCACAAATTCAACGTCGTAGTCGCCGCCAAGCGCCAGCGCGACGCTGGAAGCGCCGCCGTTGAAGGTGACGGTGGGCAGGTTTGCCGTGTCCGAGATAAGTCTCTTGTGCGTTACGCCGTCTTCGTCGGTAAATTTACCGTCCTTATATTCGTAGCCGTAGCTGATGTTCTTGTAATATACGTCTTTTGTTATGGAGACGGGAGTATTGCTGCCTGCCGTGGTCGTGTTTTCGTAGGGATTTATTTCCGCGGGGTTGACGACAAACTCAAATGCCCAGAAGTATTGGCTTTCGCCTTTCAAGCCCACAAGGTGATTGGAGTCTTGGTCGAAAATATAGTCGTAGTCGTCATAGCCGCCCTCGAGGGCCAGCTCGATGAGGACAACGTATCTGCGGGCGTCGAGCGGGTTTGAGCCCTTCGACCTGTCTAAAGGATCCACCTCGCCCTGCTTGTATTTCTTTGCTTCATTGAAAGAAGAAGTATCAATGATATAAACCAATCTGCCCGTGCTGTCAGCCACGGTTTCCTTTTGATACTCTTCCTCAAACGCCTTCATTTGATCTTGCGGGATATTGCCGTCCTCGCCCACAAACTTCATATTTGCGGAGGGCTCGAAATTAGTGTTCGAGTCTCCTGTGAAAGTGACCGTAGGCGGCTTATTTTCAAAATCCTCCTTTGTATACTGGTCGAATTGCGGTCTGCCGGGGATCGCGGTTTCGCCTTTACCCAAAGGACGGATGGCATTCCAAGCGTCTTTGTCTTTCACTTGGTCAAAGGTATAGAACAAATCCGTGCGGACGTCATATATGCCAGCCTTGAATTTGAGTGCGTCAAACAGATAGTACGCCATTGTGGCGGTCGAGTCGGTGTGCGGTACGACGGAGGTGTCCGAGGTGTTGTCGAACAGCAATATCTCGCTGTCGGTGAAGCTGCTGCCCTTATAGGTGAAGCCGTTTATTGCGTCGGGTGTCAGCTGCACCTCCGCCGAGGCGGGCTCTACATACAGATTTATCTTTGACGAAAACGCGAAGTTATTTGCGGCAAAATACACGCCTGTGTTCTTATAATCTTGGCTTGCGGCGTCTGCCGAGGCCGCGGAACGCGATGATATGAACGACACCTGATACATGCCCGCGTGCATGACGCCGGGTACGTAAGTGCCTATGCCCGCTATCTCGCCCGGCTTGCGGTGCATGGTTTGATATTCCACACCGCCGCCACTGTGCTCGCCGAATTCAACGGCTTTGCCGCTGCCGAAATATGTGGAGTTTGCATATGTAAACTTCATCACATATCCTGTGAAGTCTTTTTTGGCAACGGAAGAGGTATTGCCCGTGTATGGGTTGTAAAGGCTCAACACGGTGGCGCGATCCCAGTCCGCATTGAGAATGGGATAATAGTAGTCGCCGCTGTAGATGAAGTACGGTTGATTTTCCTCATCGCCGAGTTGAGCTTGAGGAGAACCTTTGCCGCCGATGGTGGGCGATCCTTGATCGTCTGTGCTGCCGTCCCAGTTGATATTTTTTGTCCATTTAAGTTCCTTGACGTCCTGCCCTTTGTAATAAAGCTCTCTGTCGACCTCGACGCCGACCTGGTTTATCCTTATTTTGAAAGAGGGGTTCACATAGCGTTTGCCTTCTGTTGAAACGAGGAAGGAATATTCGCCCGCGTACGATATTGTGTTGTCCGTGGCGTGTATAGCCGCATGCGTGGCGGTCGTTCCTTTCCTCCCCGCCGAATCCGCAACTGCACTTTTTCCGTCAACATAGTCCCAATCTCCCAATTTGAATCGGAAGTTTGTTTCCGTGAATGTGTTGACTATATTGTATATGTCGCTGCCTGAGCTTGTTATTTCCCACTTCGCCACCAGCGTTCCGCTTGCTCCGTCCGTATGCGCCTCAACGGAAGTGACTTTGAGCATGCCGAATTCGCATGTCAAACCTTCATAGGTGTAGCTTATGCCGCCTGCGGTATCTGTTGTCACACTATTGCTTTGCGCCGTTATAGTATATGCATGCTCATTTTCCGTCGAAGTAACTCCCGTGCCCTTGATGACCCAGGTGATCGTTTGCTCAGCTGTTGTATCATTGCCTATCTTGCCTTCGTTGTCGGCGCTGCCCGCGCTCGCAACACTATTGACAACGCGCGCGCTTGTTAAATTGCCATGCGAAGAATCATATGTTTTTTTGTCCGAGAAGAAATAATTGAATGCATTCACGCCCGAATTATATTTGCCATAATCGGCGGTGAAAATCGAGCAATTTTGTGTATTGGGGCTCGTAATGCCTGTACTGACGGTAGATGCATTTCCCAGCGTAACGCCTACGCGCGCGACGATTCCGTTGGCAAACATAGGCCCGCCAATGGCTATGACCGGTTGACCCGTATAAGCACCGGGTTTTATCCCGCCGCCTGCGCCGCTCATATCAAAGTCTGAGGGACTTGTACCGGAAGCAAGATAGACGTTCTCCTCATTCTCCTCCCCGTGTTTGTTGCCGTAAATTTGCAAAGAACCGCGAAACTTGAACGCACGTCCCTGACCATTTGGAACTCGCTTCAACTCATCGACCGCCGCAACTTGTATGGGAACATAGACTCCCCCGCCGTTGCCTGTGGAAGTATTGCCCGTTATCGTCACGCTGTCCAAAATGCCAAGCGTATTGCCGCTCAAATTCAGCGCGCCGCCTGTGCCGCCCGCATGATTGTAAACTATTTCGCCGCCGTGGAAATTGGCGTAACTGCAAACACCCAACGCAAGTGCGCCACCGTTTCCATTGACGGTGTTATATCCCAGCACGCCGCCGTACATGGTGAAGGGGCAGCCCGAGCCTCCGCCAAGCGAGGAAACGCCTCCTGCATTCGCCACGTTCTGAATGACGTATCCGTCAAATATGGTTACCGCCGCTTTGGAGCGTTGATAGAACGCGCCGCCGGTTTCGGACGGAGTTTTGTTGCCATAAATAGTGCCGCTGTGCATTACCAAATCCGCCCAGGGGGAAAGGTTGACCGCGCCGCCTCGATGTTGCATTTCGGGTTGAAGCGCAACGTTCAGTAAGCCCGCGCCATATGATCCTTTTCGATCTGCCGTTCCGCTGTTATAGCCGCCTGTGATAGTCCCTTTGTGGTTGGTGACAACGATATAATCTTTGTATTGATTATTAGTCGGGTTAAGGGTGTTAAACGGGATGAGGGTTTCCGCATCGACAAGTTTCCAAATCTTCTTTGAGCCATATCCTTCGACCGCTACTGCGTCTGCGGAATTCTCCGTCACTTTTTCATAACGTTGCACGCGCGATGACGAAGCGTTTTCATATGCGGAAGTATCGCATATCTCAAGGCGCGCCTTGGAATTGATGTGGATGACAGAGCCGAACATATCTCCGTTCGTTGTGCTCACCTTGTTATAACCGGTCAACGCACGATCGATGGTATGCCCGTTGAGGTCGAGCACGATATATACGCCCGTGGGCACGTTGATACGTCCGTATGAAAATGCGCAATTGTCGTTGAAAACAGGAGCGCTGTTAGCGTCGTAATTGAAACTGTTGCTTGCAATATCGTAAGAGAGCGTATAACCGCCCGCGTCCTGCGTGCAGTTGAATACGTCTATTTTGTCCGCTGTAAGATAGCCGTCGTTTGAATCTTGTTTGGTCGTTAAAATATAGTTGAAAGTCGTGCTTGAAACACTTGTGGGAGCGCCGGTCAAAGTGACATAATCGCTTGTTGTCGGGTTAACTTTTGTGGGATCGCCATTGGGAACGTTTGCCGTGATAGCTTTTGCCACCCAATCTGTTTGCAAACGCACGGTTATGTATTGTCCAAGCGCGCCGTCATCATTCTCAATGAAGAAGTTGCCTTTGTACATGTTGCGTTCGTCTGTGTTTGTACCAACGCGAAAGCCTCTGTGATTTTCAGTTCCGCCACCTTTGCAAGCGCTCTCCGGCGTCGTTCCCGCAAGGATGGAGTCGGCGAGCGGCGTAGGCGTACCAAGGGTCTGCGCAAATGCGACCGCGTCCGCCCAAACTTTTGCGGCGGTGTCGGGGTCTTCTATGTTGAAAACGACCTCGTTGCCTCTTTGCAAATTGTATCGATCGGCAAATTCGTCGGAGACCTTCTCATTACCCTTGAAAGTATATGCCGGAGATTTTTCCATGATGGGATCGTTATCATCAACGTCAACATGCCAAACAGTGTGTTTCACAGTATAGCTGTCGCCCACGCCGCCTTCCTCAACAGAATCGCAGGAGTCTTGTATCCACTTCGGGTGCATGCCGATGTTGGCGTTTACGATGTTGTTGAAAGTGACGTCGCCTGCCGCCGTAACCAAAACGGGGCTGCTCATGCCGATGAAACTCACCGAGAGCATGACGGTCAGCAAAACGAATGCAAAAGCCACAAGGGGCTTGCTTATTCGTGCTGTTGACGCCGCGCTCCTATGGGTGCGCGGCGCAGTGCGATGGGTGTGAGCGCTTGCGCGCGTAGAAAAAATTTCGCTCTGTTTGCGAGTGTTGTCCTGCGTTCCGTTTACTTCGGTTTCAGACGATCTCATTTTCAAGCTCTCCCAAAAATAAGACTTTTGCCGCGCCGCGCCTGCGCCGTTTTCCACCACAGGTGCCACGATGACGTTTTTGCGGTCATATTTCGACAATTTTTCATCAATATACACCCCCCCCCGCATTGTCAAGCGTTTTTAGCAATTTTTTGGCATTTGGGTGAGAATTTTGCAATTTTATGACTTTTTGACGTGTTCAAACCTTATTTTTTCCATACGGTTTATGCACAAGGCGACGTGATTTTGACATATGTGACGCACTCGCCCGATCCATACATTTTTTTGCATTTTGAAATACCCCCACCCGTACTTTTGCAATTTTTTGCCGACATGCCCTCCCTTGCAAACGCAAAACTCAAGAAACGCTACCCGATTTTTTAATGGATCAACGCAAATGAAAGCAGTGATTTACGATATCTATTCGGACATAACCAAAAAGTGAAAATATCATAATAAGGCAGTCCGCGCTTGATCGCCCCCTCTTTAAAGCGACCTGTCTTTGCGGCGACTACCCCTCATACGTTTTAAGCAAATTTATTGCAAATAATTTTTAAATATAAAAAACGAAGTCCCACAGCTTTACCCTGTCGGACTTCCGACTCATCTCTCGACCGATCATATCATTCCGCAAAAAGCGTACAGCCTTTGTTTTGCAAAAAGCCGTCACAGCCCTGCGCGGATGCCTGTGAATGTCGAGGTGTATTGGTCAATATATTTTTCCAAAATGGCGACGGCTTCATCCGCAGTATGCACGCCGAAAACCCTGTCCTCGGGGATATTTTCATAGCGGACGCGCTGATCTATGCGGGTGTCGGCGACTTTGCCGCTCCAGCCGTCGCAATCCGCATACGCGAGCATGAGGCGCTTGAGCGTCCACGCCGTGGATATCTCCGCAAGCGTGCCGCTTCCCCCTCCAACCGCGACGACGGCGTCCGAGTTTGCGACGATGACATTCCTGTATATATCCAGACCCGTGGCTATCACGATGTCGGCGTATTTGTTTGCGCTTGCCCTGTCAAAAGAGGGGACTATGGCGACTGTGTCTCCTTCGGTGTAAAACTTTGAGGCATGCGCGCCCTCGAAAAAAGCCGCCATTACGCCCTGCATACCGCCCGACGCCACTCTATAGCCGTTGTCTACAAGCGCCTTGCCAAGCGAGAAAGCAAAATTGAACTTGTCTCCGCCCCTCTCTATCGCGCTGTCGCCCAAAACAGATATCAATTTTTTCATAATATTCCTCCAAATACAGACATTCTATATTATTTGCTTGTTTACATTTTATCTTGCAAAATCGCCTATGTCAATATTATATGCAAAATGCGAAATGTGCAACAATAAGTTGCTTTTTTGCGCGCGGGTGATAAAATATAGTGTCGAGGGGGCATATAATGGTAAAGCCTTAGGAGGCGCATATGAGAGACATATCTTCCCTGCTCAATCCCGTTGCAAGCGCGCTGCCCATGAGCGGCATACGCACGTTTTTCGGCATAGCCGCCGCTAGGAAGGATTGCATATCCTTGGGAGTCGGCGAGCCCGATTTCCCCACTCCGCCCGCGTTTTGCAAGGCGGGGATAAAGAGCGTGGAGGAAGGGCGCACGGGCTATACGGCGAACGCGGGGCTGAAAGAATTGCGCGAGGCTATTTCCAAATACACCTCTAGCTTTGTGGGCGTGGACTATGACCCCGAAAGCGAGATACTTGTTACGGTGGGCGCGTCCGAGGGGCTGGACGCGGCGATACGCGCCATATGCGCGCCCGGGGACGAGGTGCTTGTGCCCGAGCCGTGCTTTGTGTGCTACGCGCCGCTCGTCGCGCTTGCGGGAGGCGTGCCCGTGCCGCTTGCTTGCTCGCCCGAGGACGATTTCAAGGTTACGCCCGCCCTGCTGAATGCAAGCATTACAAAAAAGACGAAGGCGCTCATCCTCGCCTACCCCAACAACCCGACTGGCGCGATAATGGAAAAGAGCGACCTCAAGCTGCTTGCGCCCATAATAAAAGCCCACAACTTGCTTGTGATAAGCGACGAGATATACGCAGAGCTCACTTATGACGACGCGGAGTTTTGCTCTATCGCCTCGCTTGAGGGCATGCGCGAGAGGACTGTCATCGTCAGCGGATTTTCAAAATATTTCGCGATGACGGGTTGGAGGCTGGGCTATGTGTGCGCGCCCAAGGAGATCTACGACGTCATCTTCAAAATACATCAATACGCCGTGATGTGCGCGCCGACCGTGGCGCAATACGTGGCGCTGGAGGCGCTCGAGCTGTCCTTCAAGGACAACTTCGCTACGGTGAGGCAGATGCGCGACATCTACGACGAGAGGCGCAAATTCTTGCTCGGCAGATTTGACGAGATAGGTCTGCCCTGCTTCCGTCCGAGGGGAGCGTTTTACGCCTTCCCAAGCGTGGAGCCGCTTATGACAGACGGCGAGACCTTCGCCTACGGCTTGCTGGACGCAAAAAATGTCGCTGTAGTGCCCGGCTCCGCGTTCGGCTCGCATGCGGAGAAATTTTTGCGCATAAGCTACGCCTACTCAATCGACACGCTCAGGCGCGCCCTCGACCTCATCGAGGAGTACGTCAACGAGCTTTTGACAAAGTAAATGAAATCGGACTGCAAAAATGCGTTTACGCGCCGCCCGCACCTCTTTATGTGGACGGCGTTTTTATTTTAAAAATCACATTTTGAAATCGCCAAAGATAAACCGCATTATGTGGACATAATTGATATTGTAAAAATCAAGAATGATGCCATTAGATATCTGAAATTTTGATTGTGCTTTCATCAGATGAGCGCGAATGCGGCGCATATCGCTACGGCGGACGCCGCGCCTATTAGACCGCCTTTGAGTTTATCCTTTCGCGGCAGAAGAGCAAATCGGGATATGAATATGACGAGCATGAGATACGCGACGATTGCGGCGACGGAAATTGCGGGCAAACCTATCAAATTCCTCGTCAAGCCGTACGCCCACTCGACGTAATGCTTGAAGGGAAACAGCAATATCTGCATGACGTATAGCACGGGCGTGACGGAGGTCGCAAGCGAAATGAGCGTCAACGGGAGCAATACAACATAGCACAACATAACATACGGCACGAATATGAGATTGGACAGGAGCTGCAGCAGCGGGAGCTGTCCGAAAAAGTACGTTTGAAAAGGATAGCTCATTATCGTCGCGGACAGCGTCACGCATGCGAGTTTTACTATCCGCGAGCCGAATTTGTGTTTTGGACTTATCGTGCAAACCGCCTTCTGCCCCGCCTCGTTCAGACTCCTGTGGAAAAGGAAAATGCCGAGCATTGACGAGAAGGAGAGCAAAAATCCCGCCTCGAAAAGCGCCGTAGGACGGAAGATCAAGATGAGTATCGCCGCAAAGGACAGCGCCGAGAGGTTGTCCCTCTTCTTGCCGAAACTCGACGCGAACGCGAATACGGCGCTCATCACGAACGCCCTCAGCGCGGACGCGGTAAAGGAGCACAGCGCGGTATACAAAAACGTGAGCGCCACTACGATGATCAGGCTCACCCACGGCTTTACTTTGAGCTTTCTCAAAATAAAATACAGTGCGGTGGACAGCGTAGTGATGTGCAATCCGCTGACTGCGAGCACATGCGAAAGTCCGCTTGCCGTGACTCCCTGCCTCAACTCGTCGTCCATACCGAATTTGTCTCCCAACAAAAGCGCGGTGCAGATGGAGGCGCTCCCCGAGTCCATATTTTTATAAAAAGCGGATCTGATCTTGTGCTGTAAATTGCGCGGAAAATCGAGTTCGCCCTCGCTGAGTTTGCTTATTTCGGAGATGTGGAGATAGTAAGCCCTGCCGCTTGCTATGGCGTTTGCGAAATATCCGTCGAATTTTTTATGCTCCGTCCCCTGCACATATCCGCGCATTGAGACGACGTCGCCCGCATTGAAATCCGGCGTAAAATCGAAATAGACGTGCACTGTAGCGTCATAGTCCATCTTTTCGCCGTCGACATAGAGGTCATGAACATAAAATTCCACGCCCTCATCGGTCACGGTCATCATGCCCGAGACGGTAGCAGTCATATCGAGCATGGGCGAATATTCCTTGTAGCTCATCTTTGAGTCATACACGGCGCCGCTTATCGACATCGCCGAAAATCCCACGAGCATAATGAGAGGAATATAGAAAAAGCGGCGCGTCTTTTTGAATACCAGAAGTAAGACGAGCGCCGCGACGCCTACGCAGAGCGGGATTGATATGAGCGCGAGTTTTTCGCCGTAGAGAGCCTCGGCGACGATTATGCCTACAATGAGCGCGAGCGCGGCTAAGACCATGGGACGATAGTTGAATATGCGCCTCTTTGCCTTTGCCATGCTCACCTCTCAAATTTCAAAATACAACTTTTAACGTGCATTTTTGACTTGTTAAACGTCAATTTTTGTCAACATCCGCTTGTCGGAGTGCCCGTGATGATTATGTCCGTATCAAGCCCGTCAAGGTGGGCGTGGAACCTGTCGCCGATCTTCACGTCCTTGCCTAAGGTGAGCGCGCCTATATACGCCACAACGTCGCTCACGCGCTCCTTGGGTACGGGCGCGTCAGTCTTGCAGGACGCCACGCTGCCGTCCTCCAGCTTTACGAGCGTGGTAACGGTGCGCACGGGATGAATAAACTCCGCCTTGCCGTACGCCTCGCCCCGCTTGCAGGTGTTGCCGCTCACGCGTACCTCGTCGCCGACTTTCTCTATTTCAAGCCCGCAACCCATCGGGCACATAATGCAGATCGTGTTCATTTTTCCAACCTCACAACTATATCGCCGCAAATATCCGACTTTTCTATGTCCACGCTGCCCATCTCTCCCGGGGCGAGCACTTGAAATTTTCTGCCGACAAGCGTCTTTTCGCCGCTCTCAACGACGAGCCTCGCGCCCTTATACACGTTGTCCACTCTGAAGAAAAGTCTGACTTTGCCCTCTCCCCTGTTCACTCGCTGCGGAAGAGCGTATCTGACGCCGTCCTTTGCCGTGACGTTTACGCACTCGCCGCACTTCAGCTCGCCTTTTGCGTATCTCGCCGCCGCGCTGCCCGCTATCCCTGCCTCTTCGGAGACGTTATCCACGAGGTCGTGCACGTGCAGCACGTTTCCGCAAGAAAATACTCCCTCTAAGGATGTCATCCTGTTTTCGTCCACCGCCGCGCCGTTCGTGACGGGGCTCATCTCCACGCCCGAGCCGTTTATTAGGTCGTTTTCGGGGATAAGTCCCACCGAGAGCAACAGCGCGTCGCAGCTCACGTATTGCTCCTTTTCGAGGATAGGCTTTCTGTCCGCTCCGACGGGCGCGTAATACAGCCCCTCTATGCGCGGGTTGCCGACTATGCGCGTTATGGTATGCGAATATTTGATTGGTATGCCGTAGTCGTCGAGGCACTGCACAATATTGCGCTTGAGACCGCTGGAATACGGCATGAGTTCAAGCACAAGTTTGACCTTTGCGCCCTCGGTGGTCATACGGCGCGCCATGATGAGTCCTATGTCGCCGCTGCCCAAAATTACAACTTCTTTGCCGACGAGGTAGCCGTCTATATTGCACAACTTTTGTGCCATGCCCGCCGTATAGATGCCCGCGGGACGCATCCCGGGCAGCGCGATAGCCCCCGCCGTACGCTCCCTGCAACCCATGGCGAGCACTATCGCCCCCGCCTTTGCCTTGACTAAGCCGTGCTCGGGAGAGAGCGCGGTGACCGTCCTGTCCTCGCCTATCGAAAGCGCCATAGCCTCGAGCATCACGTCTATGCCCCTCTTTTCCACCTCTTTGCGGAAACGGTCTGCATATTCGGGCCCCGTCATCTCCTCTTTGAAGTAGTGCAATCCAAAGCCTTGATGTATGCACTGATTGAGTATTCCGCCAAGCCGCACGTCGCGCTCCAAAATGAGCGTTTTCGCGCCGCTGTCGTATGCCGCTATCGCCGCCGCCATGCCCGCGGGTCCGCCGCCTATCACCACAACATCGTACTCAAGCATCACTCCACCTCCTTTACGCGGTAGCGCGCAATGTTTGCGCCCAGCCCCTTTTTGACCTCGGAGAGCGGGATATTAAGCTCGCGCGAAAGTATCTGCATTACTCTTGTGCCGCAAAAACCGCCTTGACACCTGCCCATACCCGCGCGACAGCGCCGCTTTACGGCGTCCACGGTAGTCGCGGGAAGCGGCGAATGTATCGCGTCCACTATCTCCCCTTCCGTGACTTTCTCGCAGCGGCAGACTATCCTGCCGTAGCGGCTGTCCTCGGCGATGAGTTTCTCGATTTCCTCTTCAGAGAGCTCTTTTATCCGCTTATGGCGCGGCATTACAGTCACATACTCCGCCTTTTTTTCGGCGTGCAGCGTCTCTTGCGCCATGGACAATACCTCGTCCGCTATAGCGGGCGCGGACGTCAGCCCCGGCGAGCATATGCCTATCGCCATTATGAAGTTCTCTCTCAGTTTTGACTTGCCGATCACGAAATCGTGACCTATCAAGGTGCGCAATCCGCTGTACACCCTTATGCACTTGTTGAAGGCAGGGCGCTTATAGGTGAGCGGCACGCTTGCGCGCAATACGTCCAGACTGTCGAGGGATGAGGCTACGTCCTCGCTGTCGTTTGTGTCTATCGCGGTGGGACCGTATATCACGTTGCCGTCCGCAGTGGGCGCGACAAGTATGCCCTTGCCCGCCGCCGTCGGAAGAGGAAAGATGACTGTGTTCACATTTTTGCGCTCCGTGCTGTCAAGCACAAAGTAGTCGCCTCTGCGATAGGTCGTCTCAAAATGCTCCGCCCCCGCGAGGTCGTTGATGTCCGCGCCGTGCGCTCCCGCGCAATTTATCACGAGTCTCGTCGAAAATTCGCCCTTGGGGGTGGAAAGTATGTATTCTCCGCCTTTTGATCTTATCTCCGTGACGGGCGCCTCTAGCACTATCTTCGCTCCGTTTGATACCGCCCTGTCCGCATAGCCGATCGCCATCTGATAGGGCGACACAATGCCCGCCGTCGGCGCATACAGGCTGTACGCTATCCTGTCTGCGACGTTTGGCTCCAGCTTTAAAGTCTCTTCTCTGTCCAGGATCTGCACCTCGACGCCGTTCGCCTTCGCCTTCCTCTCAAGCTCCTTGAGCCCGTCAAGCCCGTCCTCGCCTACGACGACTATGGAGCCGCACTTGAGGTGGGGCACGTCAAGCTCCTCCGCCTCTTTCCATATGAGCGGATTGCCGAGGACATTGTACTTCGCCTTGAGCGTACCGGGTTCGCAATCATAGCCCGCATGCACTATGCCGCTGTTCGCGCGCGTAGTAAAAGAGGCTACGTCGTCGCACTTTTCAAGCAGCAACGCCTTGAGTTGATAACGCGAAAGCCTGTCCAGCACCGCAGTGCCGACTATACCTCCGCCTATGACCGTAACATCGAATTTTTCCATATGAAAATTAAAATATTTCCCGCCCTCTGCTTGGGGCGGGAGGCAAGTTTATTTGTCAAATTTCTTTTTGTATTCGGCGATATTTTCCTTGATAATGAGCTCCGCGTGCTCTCTGCCCTTGACATGGAAGACAGTGGTATGCTTGTCCTCGAGTTGCTTGTACACTCTGAAAAAGTGCGACATCTCGCTCATGATGTGTTGAGGCAGCTCTTCTATATCCTTGTACACATTCCACGTCGGGTCCTTAAACGGGATCGCGATTATCTTATAGTCCATCTCGTCGTTGTCTTGCATCATTATGACGCCGATTGGATAGCACCTCACAAGCGTGAGCGGTATGATAGGCTCCGAGCAAAGCACAAGCACGTCAAGCGGGTCGTTATCCTCCGAATACGTGCGCGGGATAAACCCGTAGTTGGCGGGATAGTGCGTGGACGTGTAGAGCACTCTATCCAGAATGAGGATGCCCGTCTCTTTGTCAAGCTCATACTTGTTTTTGCTGCCCTTGGAAATTTCTATGACCGCAACGAAATCTGTCGGCGACACGCGCGCAGGATCGACGTCATGCCAAATATTGCTCATTATTCGGTATTCTCCCAAAGTTGATAATTATATTATAATTATAGTGTTACGATTTTCAAATGTCAATAGACTTGCATACACGTTTGACCGTTTTACTCCGGAAATTTACGGGGCATGCGACGCTTATGCTCGCTGGCGGCGCGCATCTTTTCTATCTTCGCGGCTGTTTCGGGCGAGACTTCGCCGCCGCGCAGGTATGCGTCAACGTCGCTATATTTTATGCCCATCTCTGTCTCGTCCGTCTGTCCCGGGTACAGTCCCGCGGAAGGAGCCTTATCTATGACGCTCTCGGGGCAGCCGAGGTATTTCAAGTGCTCGAAAATTTCACCGACAGTGAGGTCCGCGATGGGATTGAAGTCGTGCGCGCCATCCCCCCACTTCGTGAAATAGCCGAGCGTAGCCTCGTCGAGGTTGCCTGTGCCGGCTACGAGATAGCCGCGCGCCTGTCCCAAGGCGTACAGCGCCGTCATGCGCAGGCGGGGATTTATGTTTATGGACGCCATTTGCGTCGCCTTTTCTTCCCCTGCAAACTTGTCGCCGAGCGCGGACATAAACGCGTCCTTGACGCTCGTGAGATCGACCTCTATTTGCTCTATTCCGAAATGCTTGCCAACTTTAAGCGCGTCGTCTCGGTCGGAGGTGTAATTCTGCTTTGAGCTGCACGGCATTATCACGCCGAGCACATTATCCGTCGCCATTTTGCAAAGTATCCCGACAAGCGAGCAGTCCTTTCCGCCGCTGTTTCCGTATATGATGCCCTTCGCGCCGCTACTTTCAAGCAGAGCCTTGATCCATTCCACTCTTGCCGAGACAGATTCTCTTATGTCCATGTGAAAATACTCCTTTAAAGATGATAATACATTATAGCCCAACGCCCCGCGATTTGCAATAAAAATTTTGGATAACGCTATCTACAAAAATGCGATTTTGCTGAGCGGATGCGTAAAATGTGCCTCGACGGCAAATATCCGCAAAAATGCGATTTTTTGACAAAAATTATCGCAAAATTTGTGTTTTTGCGCAAAAAATCTTTGCAAATACCCAAAATTTAGCAAATTTGCTATTGAAATATGGATTTCGTGGTTATATAATATGAGTATCAAATAAACCTCAAAAAGGAGAAACTTTATGAGAAAAGCATTTATTTGCCCCACAAAGTATGTCCAGGGCGAGGACGAGCTCCTCAACCTCGGATATTTCGTAAGAACTTTCGGTAAGAAAGCTCTGCTTATCGCAGACCCGTTCGCGCTCGGTCTCGTCAAAGAGAAACTCGAAGCGACGCAAGCCAAATTCGGCGTTGAATTTGTGCTCAGCGGCGACCTGTTCAAGGGCGAGTGCTCCCGCAACACCGTGAAGGCTCTGCAAGAGTTTGCAAAAGCCAACAAGTGCGCTTGCACCATCGGTCTCGGCGGCGGCAAGGCGATCGACACCTCAAAGTGCGTCGCGGCGGGCAGCAACCTCATCATCTGCCCCACCATTGCGGCTACGGACGCTCCGACCTCCCACTCCGCAGTGCTGTACACGGACGATCATCACTTTGACGACTATGCATATTTCAGACAGAGCCCCAGCGTAGTGCTCATCGACACGACTGTCATCGCAAACGCTCCTACGCGTTTCCTCGTCAGCGGCATGGGCGACGCGCTTTCTACATATTTCGAGGCGAGAGCAAACGTCCGCTCCTGCTCCAACGTCAATGCGGGTCTCCCCTGCGGCGCAAACAGAGCGAAGGGCACGATGCTCGGATATGGCACAATGGCGGCTTTCGCGCTTGCGGAGCTGTGCTATAAGACCCTCCTCTCAGACGGCGCAAAGGCAAAGACGGCTTGCGATATGAACTGCGTCACCCCCGCATTTGAGAGAATTGTCGAGACAAACATCCTTCTCTCCGGTCTCGGATTCGAGAGCGGCGGACTTGCCGCGGCGCACGCCATCCATGACGGTCTTACCCTCCTCCCTTCTCACACGAAGTATTATCACGGCGAAATGGTCGCATTCGGCACCATCTGCCAGCTCGTGCTTGAGAACAGCCCCGAAGAGGAGCTTTATGAAGTGCTCGACTTCTGCGAGACAGTGGGACTCCCCGTCTGTTTGAAGGACCTCGGCACAGACGAGATCGACGACGAGATGCTCACCGCTATCGCGGAGAAATCCTGCATCCCCGACGAATCCATCCACAATATGCCCTTCCCCGTAACGGTCGATATGGTCAAAGCGGCCATCAAGACTGCGGACAGGATCGGCTATGAGTACAGATACGGCTGCGATTGCTGCGACTAAGCGACAATAAAAAAGGGTGCTCTCCCAAAAGGAGAGCGCCCTACTTTTTTTGAATAAGGAGATTATTATGAAAAAAATCATGAACACCCCCGAGAGCTTTGTCTATGATATGTGTCACGGCCTTGCGGCGGCGCATCCGGAGCTCGAGTTTGTAGAAAAGTTCAAGATCGTCAAAAAGAAGGAGATCAACGACGAGAAGGTCAGCCTCATTTCGGGTGGCGGCAGCGGACATGAGCCTGCGCATGCGGGTTTTGTCGGCAAAGGTATGCTTGACGCGGCGGTATGCGGCGACGTATTTGCCTCTCCCTCTCAGGTGCAAGTTTACAACGCGATCAAAAAGTGCGCGACGGACAAGGGCGTATTGCTCATCATCAAGAACTATTCGGGCGATTGCATGAATTTCAACAACGCAATGGCGGACGCGCAAGAGGACGGCGTCAAGGTCGACGCGGTGTATGTCAACGACGACATCGCCGTCAAGGACTCCCTCTACACCGTCGGACGCAGAGGCGTTGCGGGCACAGTGCTCGTGCATAAGTGCGCAGGCGCGGCGGCAGAACAAGGCAAGGAACTCGAAGAGGTCAAGCGTATCGCAAACAAGGTCATCGAAAACGTGCGCTCCTTCGGTTTCGCGTTTACGTCCTGCACCGTTCCCGCGGCGGGACATCCCACTTTCGACATCGGCGACGACGAGATGGAATTCGGCGTGGGCATCCACGGCGAACCCGGTCGTTTCCGCGAGAAGATAGACTATTCAAAGGGCACCTTCTCGGACGACCTCGCGCGCAGGATCGTCACCGACCTCGAGGAAGATCTCGGGCTTAAGAAAGGCGAAGAGATCGTGCTTCTCATCAACGGTTTCGGCGGATCCCCCCTGCAGGAGTTGTACATCCTCAACAATTCCGTCACAAAGGCGCTTGCCGCGGACGGCATAACCATACATCGCACGATAGTCGGCAACTATATGACGTCCATCGACATGGCGGGCGCTTCCATTTCCGTGCTGAGAGTAGACGCGGAACTCAAAGCTCTCATAGATTATCCCGTTTCCACACCTGCCCTCACCTGGGGCGCGGCTATGGATGAGCAAGCGGAAGCGGCGCTCGAGGCTATAAAGGCAATAGGCAAAGCGCTCGGCTACGCTCCTCAAGAGGCACAGCCCAAAAAGGCGAAGAAAGCCGCGGCAAAAGAAGAGACAGAGGATAACGCCACTTACGAAGTCGTAGGCGAGCCTAAGATCGGCGAGACAATAAACACTGCCGCATTCGTCAAAATAGTCGAGAAGATGGCGGACATCGTCATCGAAAACGAAGTTCCCTTCTGCGAGGCGGATCAAATGGGCGACGGCGACTTCGGAATGTCCATCGCAAAGGGCTTCAGACAGCTCAAGGCAGATTGGGCGACCCGCAAGAAAGGCGACATCGGCGAATTCCTCGTCAGTTGCTCCGAGATAATCAAGGAGTACTGCGGCGGCGCGTCAGGTCCCATCTGGGGTTCCGCGTTCAAGTATGCGGGCAAAGCGATGCTCGGCAAGACGGAAGTCAGCCTCAAGGACATCGCCTTCCTCTTCACGGAGGCGAACCGCGGCGTGTATGAGACGGGCAAAAAGTCCTTCGGCAAGGGCGCGGACATCGGCGATAAGACGCTTGTTGACGCTTTGAAACCCTGCGCGATCGCGCTCACAAAGGCAGCCGAAGAAAACAAGAAACTCATCAAAGGCCTCGAGCTCGGCGCAAAGGCGGCGCACGAAGGCGCGGAGGCGACAAAGACAGTTGTCGCAAGGCTTGGCAGAGCGGGCACCGTCGGCGAACGCAGCATAGGCTTCCCCGACGCGGGCGCACATGGCCTCGATGTCATCTTCAACGAACTTGTCGCCTACATAAAGGCTTTCAAGTAAACCTTGACAACTTAATATAGACATGTATGCCTGTTTTCCCAAAATACGCATAGAGTCTAGATCGGTAAAGATAATGTCGCAGAAAAACCTCTCCAACTCGGAGAGGTTTTTTCTCATATAATTCTTTTAAATTTTAAATCGTGTTTCTAAACGCGTAAAAGGTCAAATCTATCCTTTTAGATAATCGCTTTTTTGAGACGCGATTTTTGTTTGATCTGCCCTATTCGAAATACTTCACCGCGCTTTCAAACAGTTTCATATCGTAATTGCCGGGGACGTTTTGATACAGCCCCGCGCCCTTGCGCTCCGCGTGTCCCATCTTGCCGAAAACCCTTCCGTCGGGAGAGAGTATGCCCTCCACCGCACACGCGCTGCCGTTGGGGTTAAAGCGGATATCCATTGTCGCCTTGCCGCTCAAATCGACGTATTGCGTCATTATCTGTCCGTTTGCGGCGAGCTCTCGGAGCAACTTATACGAACATACAAATCTGCCCTCGCCGTGGGATATCGGCACATTGAACACGTCTCCGACGTTGACCGCGCTGAGCCACGGCGACTTGTTTGAGGCGACTCTGACCTGCACTATGCGGGATTGGTGTCTGCCAATGTCGTTGTAGGTGAGCGTGGGACAATTTTTGTCGGTATCAATTATCTTGCCGAATGGCACGAGCCCCAGCTTGATGAGCGCCTGGAATCCGTTGCATATGCCTCCCATAAGCCCGTCGCGGACCTCGAGCAAATTTTGCACTTCCTCTTTTATGCCCTCGTTTCTGAAGAATGCGGTTATGAATTTGCCCGAACCGTCCGGTTCGTCGCCGCCCGAGAAACCGCCGGGAATAAATACTATATTGCTCTCACGCATACGCTTTGCAAACTCCTCAGCGGAGTACGCCACGTCGCTTGCGGAATTATTTTTGATGACGAATATATCCGCTTGCGCGCCCGCGTCCTCAAAGGCTTTTGCAGTGTCGTATTCGCAGTTCGTGCCCGGGAAAACAGGAATTAGCACCTTGGGACGAACGACTGAAATCGCGCTTCTAAACGTCTCGAATTTGCCTTCATATGACAAGGTGCGCACGGGACGCTTGGGAGGCGTTATGTTGCAGGGGTAAACGCTCTCAAGCTTGCCCTCATAAACTTTTTGCAATCTGTCGAGCGAAATCTTCTCCTCGCCGCGGGTGAGTTCATACCTCGCCTTTGTCCTGCCGAGCGTCTTGCCTATGCGCGCCGCGCCATCCAACTCAATGATGAACGAGCCATAGCGATATGCAAACAGCGTTTCGTTTGTGATATCCGTGTCAATGGCAAAGCCTATCCTGTTGCCGAGGCACATCTTCAGCAGTCCCTCCGCCACGCCGCCGTAGGTCGGTGTATAAACGGCTTTAGCCTTGCCCTCTCGTATGAGTTTTGTCACTTTTGAGATGTTTGCGACAAGTGATATCGCGTCGGGCAGCCCATACTCGTCGTACTCGGGCTCGAGCAGTATCACTCTGTGCCCCGCTCCCTTAAATTCGGGAGAGACGACCTCGGACGTTTTGCCCGTCGTCACCGCAAACGATACGAGCGTTGGCGGGACGTCGATATGCTCGAAGGTGCCGCTCATACTGTCCTTGCCGCCTATCGCCGCTATATTCAGATCGCACTGCGCCTTGAACGCGCCCAGCAGCGCTGCGAGAGGCTGTCCCCAACGCGTCGCGTCCTTGCCCGGTTTGAGGAAGTACTCTTGGAAGGTGAGGTAGACATCCTCATAGCTCGCGCCCGTCGCAATGAGCTTGCAAAGGCTTTCCACTACGGCGAGATACGCGCCGTGATACGGGCTCTTCTCGGCGATATGCGGATTGCCGCCCCAGCTCATATATGAAACGGTGTCCGTATGCCCTTTCTCCGTAGAGATAAGGTGCACCATAGCCTGCGGAGGAGTCTGCTGATACTTGCCGCCGAAGGGCATGAGCACAGTGCCCGCGCCGATAGTCGAATCAAAGCGCTCTGAAAGCCCGCGCTTGGAGCACACGTTGAGGTCGCCCGCAAGCGCCTCCATACCCTGCGTAAAGTCCGCGGGAATTTCCTTACTGAACTCTTTTATCTTTGCGGGAGCGATGTCGATATGTTTTTCCGCGCCGTTGGAGTTTAAAAATTCGCGGGAAATGTCAACGACCGTGCGCCCTTTCCAATACATTTTGAGCCTTGGCTCCTCGGTGACTGTCGCGACGACGGTGGCTTCGAGGTTCTCTCCCTCGGCAAGCTCTATAAATCGAGCCGCCTTATCCGCCTCCACGACGACCGCCATACGCTCCTGCGATTCGGATATAGCAAGCTCCGTGCCGTCAAGTCCCTCGTACTTTTTGGGGACGAGGTCGAGGTTTATCTCAAGCCCGTCGGCAAGCTCGCCTATCGCGACGGACACGCCGCCCGCGCCAAAGTCGTTACAGCGCTTGATGAGGCGCATAGCCTCGCTTATTCTGAACAGCCTTTGCAACTTTCTCTCCTCCGGAGCGTTGCCTTTTTGCACTTCCGCGCCGCACTCCGTGAGGGATTCGAGCGTATGGGATTTGGACGAGCCCGTTGCGCCGCCGCAGCCGTCTCTGCCCGTCTTTCCGCCCAAAAGTATGACCTTATCGCCGGGGAGAGGCGTCTCTCTGCGCACATTCTCCGCAGGAGTAGCGGCGATGACCGCGCCGATTTCCAGCCTCTTTGCGACATAGCCCTCGTGGTACATTTCGTCCACCTGTCCCGTCGCGAGCCCTATCTGGTTGCCGTATGAAGAATATCCCGCCGCCGCCGTAGTCACGAGCTTGCGCTGCGGAAGTTTGCCGGGGAGCGTATCTTTCACGGGAACGAGAGGATCTCCCGCGCCCGTCACGCGCATAGCGGCATAGACATAGCTCCTGCCGCTAAGAGGATCGCGTATCGCGCCGCCAATACATGTCGCCGCACCGCCGAAAGGCTCTATCTCGGTGGGATGGTTGTGCGTCTCGTTTTTGAAAAGCAACAGCCAGTCTTCCTGCTTGCCGTCATGGTCTACTTTTATCTTGACGGTACAGGCATTTATCTCCTCGCTCTCGTCGAGCTTGTCAAGCAATCCGCGCTTTTTGAGCAACTTGCAAGCTATCGTGCCGATATCCATGAGGTTTATAGGCTTCGTGCGCCCTATCTCCTCGCGCGCGGCGATATAGTCCTTATAGGCGTCCTCAAGCAGTTCATCCTCAAATTTAACGCTGTCCACCGTCGTCAAAAACGTGGTATGGCGGCAATGGTCGGACCAGTAGGTGTCTATCATGCGAATCTCGGTGAGGGTGGGATCGCGCTTTTCGTCTCTGAAATAGCTTTGGCAGAATGCAATATCGTCAATGTCCATCGCAAGGCCGTAATTCTTGACAAACGCCTCGAGTCCCGCCCTGTCCAGCGCGTTGAAACCCGTGAGCGTCTCTACTGTCTCGGGCATATCGTATTTGACCTTGAGCGTCTTTGGAAGTTCAAGCGACGCTTCTCTGCTCTCCACGGGGTTGATGACATACTTCTTCAACGCCGCGATGTCCGCCTCGCTCGCGTCGCCGTACACGAGGTACAGCTTCGCGGTGCGGATGAGGGGACGCGCGCCCATGGATATGAGCTGTATGCACTGCGCCGCGCTGTCCGCCCTCTGGTCGAATTGCCCGGGCAGATACTCCACCGCAAACGCCGTAGCTCCCGACATATCCACACTCTTTAAAGCCTTGTCCATCTGCGGCTCGCTGAATACCGTGCCTACGCAGGAGTCGAACAACTTTTTGTCCAGCCCTTCTAAGTCATAGCGGTTTATGACGCGTACGCGCTCTATGCCTTTGAGCCCCAAAAGCTCGCGGCAATCGGCGAGGAGAGTCCTCGCCTCGAGGTCAAAACCCGCTCTCTTTTCAACATAAATGCGAAAAACCATTATTTGTCCCCCAATGCGGCGAGCGCTCTTGCGCCTATGTCGCCGCGCATATACGCGCCCTCAAACTTCACCTGTTTCGCAAGCGCGTACGCCTTGTCTATTGCAGTCCCAAGCTCCTTAGCCCTCGCCACTGCGCCAAGCACTCTGCCGCCCGACGTCACAAGGTTGCCATCACAAATTTTCGCGCCCGCGATGTAGATCTCTTCGTTCTCGGCGGGAGCGGGAAGCGTAATTTCGTATCCCGTGTTGTATTTTTTCGGATATCCGCTCGACGCGACGACGACGCAGCACGCGCAGTCCGATGAGAATTTCACCATGTCCTCGCTCAAAGTCCCATTGCGGGTCGCGAGCATAATTTCAAGCAGGTCGCTGTCTAGCAGTGGCAATACCACCTGCGTCTCGGGGTCGCCGAAACGGCAATTGTATTCTATCACTTTTGGTCCGTCCGCCGTGAGCATGAGCCCGAAATACAGACAGCCCTTGAACGTCCTGCCCTCCGCGTTCATTGCCGCGATAGTGGGCAAAAATATTTCGTCCATACAGCGCTTTGCGACGTCGGGCGTGTAGTACGGATTTGGCGCGATCGTGCCCATTCCGCCCGTATTTAGTCCCTTATCTCCGTCGAGAGCGCGCTTATGGTCCATGGATGACGCCATAGGTATCACGCTCTTTCCGTCCGTAAACGACAGCACGGACACCTCGGGACCCGTCAAGAACTCCTCGACGAGCACTCTGCTACCGCTCTCGCCGAATATCTTGTCGAGCATCATATCCTTTATTGCCGCCTTCGCCTCGTCAAAGTTATTTACGATGACCGCGCCCTTTCCGAGCGCTAAGCCGTCCGCCTTTATGACGGTGGGATAGGAAGTATCCTGCAGATATTCGAGCGCGGCGTCGGCGTCGGCAAAAGTCTTGCTCTTCGCGGTCGGGATGCCGTATTTAACCATTAGCTGTTTGGAAAATACCTTGCTCCCCTCGATTATTGCCGCCTTCTTGTCGGGACCGAAACACGGTATGCCTATCCCCTCGAGCGCGTCCACTGCGCCGAGCACAAGCGGATCGTCCGGAGTGACCACCGCAAAATCGACTTTGTGCGCCTTTGCAAACTCCACGATCCCGTCAATGTCCGTGGCTTTTATCGGGTAGCACTCCGCGTCCGCCGCGATACCGCCGTTCCCCGGCAAACAATATATCCTGCCCGCCTTAGGGCTCTTTTTGAGAGCCTTGATGACAGCGTGCTCTCTGCCGCCGCCTCCGACGACTAAAATATCCATATTTCCCTCCTGCAAATTTCAATATCCAAACTTTATCGCGCTATTTTTGCAAATAAACGTGCGGTTTTTGCACTTTATCAATGGTGGAAGAGCCTCATTCCCGTGAAGCACATCACCATTCCGTGTTTGTTTGCCGCCTCTATCACGAGGTCGTCTCTCACCGATCCGCCGGGTTCCGCGACGTAGCCGACGCCGCTCTTGAACGCCCTCTCGATGTTGTCCGAGAAAGGGAAGAACGCGTCGCTGCCCAGAGATACGCCCTTTATCGTCTTGAGATATGCCGTCTTCTCCTCGCGAGTGAAGGGCTCGGGGCGCACGGCGAAATTTTGCCTCCACACGTCCTCGCCTATGACATCATCCGCGTCGTCCGAAAGATAGATATCGATTATATTGTTCTTCTCGGGTCTGCCAACTCCCTCGGCGAATTTGAGCCCGAGCACTTTTTCGTGCTGCCTTAGGTGCCACAGGTCCGCCTTTTGCGCGGCGAGGCGGGTGCAATGTATGCGTGATTGCTGTCCCGCGCCCACTCCTATCGCCTGTCCGTCCGTCGCAAAGCACACGGAGTTGGACTGCGTATATTTTAGCGTGATGAGCGAAATTATGAGGTCTATCGCCTTGTCCTCGGGCAACTCCTTATTTTCTGTGACTATATTTTTCAGCAGTTCTCCGTCTATTTTGAAGTTGTTCCTGCCCTGCTCGAAAGTGACTCCGAACACCTGTTTACGCTCTATCTCGGCGGGCACATAGTCCTTGTCTATCTGCACTATGTTGTACGCGCCCTTGCGCTTGGCGCCTAGTATTTCAAGCGCCTCCTTGCTGTACGCGGGCGCGATTATTCCGTCGGACACCTCGCGCGCGATTATCTTTGCGGTAGTGGCGTCGCACTCGTCGGAGAGCGCTATCCAATCGCCGAATGAGGACATCCTGTCCGTACCCCTTGCCCTCGCGTACGCGCAAGCGAGCGGGGAGTCGTCAAGTCCCTCTATGTCGTCCACAAAGCATGACTTTTTTAGCGCGTCGGACAGCTTTTTGCCAACCGCCGCGGATGTCGGGGACACGTGCTTGAAACTTGTCGCCGCAACGAGCCCCGTATTCTCCTTTATCTCCTTGACAAGCTGCCATGAATTGAGCGCGTCAAGAAAGTTGATATATCCCGGTCTACCGTTCAAAATGTGCACGGGAAGGTCGCCGCCGTCCGCCATAAATATGCGCGCGGGCTTTTGATTTGGGTTGCAGCCGTATTTCAAAGAAAACTCGTTCATATCGCTCCTGTATCGTCGGAAAGTGCCGACGTTTCATATTGTTTTTGTCTTAAAACTCACGACGTATGTATGATTTTTCAAGATCCGCCGCTTTTACATCTGTGGTTGAGACGCCTTGAAACGCCTCATTTTTTATACTTGTTTAAAATGATCTCCTCTTCCTCGCCGCTCAAAAGGTCGTAGGAGCGGCACACAAGGGATATCTTGTTATCCTCGTCCAGGCTTTCCCAAACTTCGCGCGCAAGCTCCTGCACCGTCGCGGGGAGTTTCACTCTTTCGGGTTCGCCCTCAAACGTGGGGAGCGGGTTGCCGTCCTTTTTGTATGTATGTATGAAGTGCCCAAGCCCGCTGAGCGGCTCATAGGAGTAGAAATATCTGTTGCAAGCCCTACCCTTCGAGTCCGCGCTCTTCAAAATGGACATCTCATAGGTGTAGTCCTTTCTCTTTTTGCCGAGGTGGAGTATGGCGCTTATGCGCGGGGTGAAGTTGGGAGCGTCCGGCTCGAACTCTCTTGTCATAAGCGCGTGACGGAAACATCTGCCCTCCTTGAGCGACGCCTCAATGGTGTCAGTTTGGTCGCCGTTGGTGACTATAACGTCATTTCCGACGCTCTTGACGGGCGCATATATGATGAGGCTCGGGTCCTTGACCTTGCTCTCGTCATAAGGTTCGGTGTAGACGGCGTCTCCCTTTTTGACAAAGACGCGATTGCGGCTATTGTCGCTCCTGCCCATAATGAAGTAGGCAAACAGCGCCTTTTTCCCGTCCGAGCTCTTGCCGACGATAATGCCGCGCCCGGGATAGGCGTTTGAGGTAAGCAGCCTCGAGATGCTCTTTTTTGCGTATGACATGTTGTACTCCTTCGCCGTATGGCGTGTTGATTTTCGATTTTTATTTTTTGCGGAAAGCCCAAAACTTCGCGTTTTTTTGGATACAGGTGCGCATTTTGCGATGTGTCATAAGGTGTAAGTCAATAATGTATTGTCCTCATATCCCGCAAAGTTTGCTTGCGACAAGCTCCACGGCTTGGGGCAATATCACCCACTCCGCCTCGCGCATTACGCGCTTTTGCAGCGTCTCGGGGGTATCCCCGTCCTGCACATTTACGGCTTTTTGCAAAATTATAGGGCCGCCGTCACACTCCTCGGTGACATAGTGCACCGTCGCGCCCGTCACCTTGACTCCGCGCGCTAGCGCCGCCTCGTGCACGTGCAATCCGTACATCCCCACCCCGCAAAAGCTGGGTATGAGCGCGGGATGCACGTTGATGATCCGCCCTTCGTACGCCTTTATGAACTTTTCGGACAGCACTGTCATAAAGCCCGCGAGCACGACCATATCTATGCCCTCTTTTTTGAGCGCGGCAAGCATAGCCTCTTCGCGCTCCTGCCTTGAGGGGATGCTCTTCCTGTCAAAGACAAGCGTTTTTATGGCGTATCTCTTTGCGCGCTCCAGCACATACGCGCCCGCGTTGTCCGTGACGACGAGGCATATGTCGCCGTGCGGGATAAGCCCCGCCTCGCTCGCGCTCATTATCGCCTGAAAATTTGTGCCTCCGCCCGAGCAGAGCACCGCAATTTTGACTTTTTCCATACCGTCTATGTTCCTTATTTTTGTGCAAACGTCGTGAGTTTTGCGCTCTTTGATAGCCCGTATCCTCGTCGTTTTTGCACGTATTAGTCTATTTTATTTTACCTTAGCGGCGCAATATTTGCAAGACGTAACCTGCTCATTTGCCACTCAAGCATTTTGCTCCGTGATATTTTGCGTATCAAGCGTTTTTCTTCGAGTTTTTAAGCGCGCTCTTCACCATTTCAAACATCGCGCCCTCATATCCCTTTTGAAAATTGCCCCAAGTCGGATGATAGCTCAGAATATAAGTGACGCCGTCCCGCTTTATCTCGCACAAATTTCGTTTTGTCGCTATGTGCGCTTTACTCTTGGCACACATTTTTAATATATCAGGCTCAAGCGGCTCGTCCTTACGACTGTCATACTCTGCAGCGATATCGGGCAATTCCTCTTTGAGCGATATCTCATGCCAGCCGCAGAATACGACGATGTTTGGTTTGAGTATATCGATCTCTTCCTTGAGTATTTTGGTATCCACACTGTGAAGTAGCGCCCTTCCCCCGTCGGACAAAGCGCACTTCGACTTTTTACGCAAACATATTTTGTCGATATTGTTCCATACGACGGCGCAATTTTCGAGTTCCGCAATGCTCCCAAACCTTCTCCAGAATGCGCTTTTTCTGCCTTCTCCCAAATGATAATCTTTGACAGCCCAAACGTTGTAGCTCATGAGCTTTTCAATGCCTTTCACGTTGACAGCATTATCCTCAAACACCATAATAGGCTCCGTGATGATCTTGTAGATCGAGGCTTTCTGCTTCCAACGCGCCGCGGATCCCGTTTCCCAACCGGACGCTTTGCCAAAGCCCCACTCTCCCGCAGCCTCTTCGCCGACGATCATGATGCGGTTTGTCGCGTTCTCCCAACCGTCAGGGACGCCGATGTAGCACGGATTTGAATAATCGTCGCCGCACAAGTCTTTACACTCGCGCCCAATCTGTTCCGTCCACACTATGTACTTTTTTAAAAGCGCGTCGTGAATATCGCTTTTCACATCATTTCCCCTTCCGCCTCGCTTTTTATATCGCTGTCTTGACCGTCTATCATGCCTTTCCCTCCGAGCGATAATTTTTATGCCGTCAATTTATCTTAGACAGTGCGTCAAAATTGTCACATTGAGCAATAAATTTAATATCAACTCGGAGCGATCGTCCCAAATGGCATTAAGCAATATATCCGGCATCGTGTCGCATACGCGAGATTTTTACTTGAGCGTTACGCCGCTGCCCTCGACCATAGTGCCGAGTTTGTAGGCGTCTACGCCGTTCGCCTTCAAAATTGCTATCGCCCTTTCCGCGTCCTCGCTGTGCACTATGGCGGTCATGCCTACGCCCATATTGAAGGTGTTGAACATGTCGTGTTCGCTTATATTGCCGCGTTTTTGGATAAGGTCGAATATAGGCAGCACTTTCACGTCCGCCCGCGCTATCTCCACGCCCAGCCCTTCGGAGAAGGAGCGCGGCATATTCTCAAAGAATCCGCCGCCCGTGATATGCGCAACTCCCAGCACTTCCACTTGCTCGAAAAGCGCGAGCATGGGTTTGACATATATGACGGTAGGCACGAGCAGCGCCTCGCCGAGCGACTTGCCGTCAAGCTCCGCTACGGGCGCGTTCAGATCGGCGTTTTCTATGTCGAACACCTTTCTCACGAGAGAAAATCCGTTGGAGTGTACGCCGCTTGACGGGAGCGCAATCATGACGTTCCCCGCCCTCATCTTTTTATTGTCTATTATCTTGTCGCGGTCCACGACGCCCACGGTGAAACCCGCAATGTCGTAGTCGTCCTCGGGCATAGTGCCGGGATGCTCCGCGGTCTCGCCGCCTATGAGCTGACAGCCCGCCTGTACGCAGCCTTCCGCCACGCCGCTCACTATGGTCGCGATCTTTTCGGGAATATTTTTTCCGCACGCGATATAGTCAAGGAAAAACAGCGGTTTAGCCCCGCAACAAAGCACGTCGTTGACGCACATAGCGACGCAATCAATGCCTATGGTGTCATGCTTGTCGAGCAATTGGGCGACGCGCAACTTTGTGCCTACGCCGTCCGTACCAGACACCAAAACCGGCTTTTTTATGCCCTCGAGGTCAAGCGGAAACAGCCCTCCGAAACCGCCTATGACGTCCCTGCCGTCGGGGAGCGTGCGCGCGATATGCTTTTTCATGAGCTCCACCGCTCTGTAGCCCGCCGTGATATCCACGCCCGCATTCTTGTAACTTTCGGAATAGCTGTCCTTCATTGTTTTTTCTCCTTATTTTGGAATTTGGGATTTGCGCTTATGGGGCGCTCCCATCTTTCAAATCTGCTCTTGTCCGTGACGGTGGGAAGGTCGGTGGGATATTTTCCGTCAAAGCACGCCTTGCAAAAGCCCGTACCCTCGCCTGTGAGCCACTCTACTTTATTTACATCAAGATATCCGAGCGAATCCGCGCCTATTATCTTTGCTATTTCATCAACGCTATGGTGGCAGGCTATGAGGTTGTCGCGCGAGTCGATGTCAGTGCCGTAATAGCATGGGTTGAGGAAAGGCGGAGCGGATGAAAGCATATGCACCTCTTTTGCGCCCGCGTCGCGCAGCAGTTTGACTATGCGCTGACAAGTCGTGCCGCGCACTATGCTGTCGTCCACGAGCACCACGCGCTTGCCCTTTATTGCGGAGGTGAGCACGTTGAGCTTTATGCGCACCCTATCCTCTCTTGCGGCTTGCCCGGGAGCGATGAACGTCCGGCCTATATACTTATTTTTGATGAAACCGATGCCATACGGTATGCCCGACGCCTCCGCATATCCGAACGCCGCGTCGATGCCCGAATCGGGGACGCCTACGACTATATCCGCGTCTATCTTGTACTGCTCGGCAAGAAATTTTCCCGCCTGCCGCCTCGCCTCGTGCACGGACTTGCCGCCTATAACGGAGTCGGGACGCGCGATGTACAAAAACTCAAACACGCAAAGCGTCTTTTTAGCTATGCCGCAGTGCGATCTGTCGCTCGTCACGCCGTCCGCGCTTATAGTGAGCATCTCGCCGGGCTCCACCTCGCGCACATATGATGCGCCGATAGCGTCCAGCGCGCAGGACTCGGACGCTACGACGTACGCTCCGTCGTCTCGAATGCCGAAACAGAGCGGCCTGAAACCATTGGGATCGCGCGCGGCGATGAGCTTGGAGGGCGACATCACGACTATGGAATATGCGCCTTGCAGCCTGTCCATAGCGGCAAGCACCGCCTCCTCTATGGAGCGACGGCGCACGCGCTCCTTCGTGATGATGTAGGAGATGACCTCGCTGTCAGAAGTCGTATGGAATATGCTGCCGCTGTTTTCAAGCTCGGAGCGCAACTCGTAGGCGTTGACAAGGTTGCCGTTGTGCGCAAGCGCGAGATTGCCCTTAAGGTGATTGACGACGATGGGTTGCGCGTTCTCTCTCAGCCCCGTGCCCGTCGTGGAATAGCGCACATGTCCTACCGCCATATTGCCCTCGCCCAACCTGCTCATAGCCTCTTGGCTGAACACGTCGTTGACAAGCCCTACGTCCTTATGCGTACGGAAAACGCCGTCTTCGTTGACGACGATCCCCGCCGACTCCTGCCCTCTGTGCTGGAGCGCAAACAGCGCGTAATATGCGGTCGAAGCCACATCCTGTTTTGAATTTGCGAAAATGCCGAACACTCCGCACTCGTCATGTATGCGTGACATAAAACTCTCCGCGCGACATTTCAAAATGCCATGACCTGCGACATTTCAAAATGCCGTAAAATTTCAATAAAAGATGTTTATGTGCGCAAAATGCGCACATAAACAGTGGATATGTTATTTATTTGTGATCCTGCCGAATATCTCGCGGTAGGCGTCCTCGACTCCGCCGAGGTCGCGTCTGAAGCGGTCCTTGTCGAGTTTCTCATTCGTATTTGCGTCCCAAAAACGGCAGGTGTCGGGAGATATCTCATCTGCGAGCACTATCTTTCCGTCCGACGTCTTGCCGAACTCGAGCTTGAAGTCGATGAGTTTCACGCCTATGGTAAGGAAGTACTCTTTGAGCACTTCGTTGACCTTGAATGCGTATGTCTTGATGAGCTCGATCTCTTCCTTTGTCGCGAGCTTAAGCGCGAGCGCGTGATAGCTGTTGATGAGCGGGTCGCCAAGCGCGTCGTTTTTGTAGGAGAACTCTATCGTAGGTTCGTCAAAGACGATGCCCTCTTCCACGCCGTAGCGCTTTGCAAAGGAGCCCGCGGACACGTTGCGGATGATGACCTCGAGCGGCACTATGCTGACCTTTTTCACGAGGGTATCCCTCTCGGACAGCTCCTGCACATAGTGCGTGGGGACGCCCTTTTTCTCAAGCAGCTGCATCATCATATTGCTCATGCGGTTGTTGATGACGCCCTTGCCGACGATGGTGCCCTTCTTGAGGCCGTTGAACGCGGTCGCGTCGTCCTTGTACGAGACGATGTAAAGATCTTTGTCCGAGGTCTTGTAGACCTTTTTTGCCTTGCCCTCATAAACTTGTTCGAGCTTTTCCATATTCTTCTCCTTGAAAAGGTTATTTCTATTGTTGTGACCGCATATGCGGCCGGAGCATCAAAATCGTTGCCCCATATCCCGTATCGCTGCAATTTTTGATCTTACTTGTTGTATTTTTCGGCGATCTTCTTGTTTTTTTCAAGCACCTGCTTTGCGGCGGCGTCCCTTGCCTCCTTGAGCTTTGCGGCAAGCGCGGGGTCGGACACGGCGATGATCTGCACGGCGAGGTAAGCCGCATTCTTTGCGCCGTCTATGGCGACTGTCGCGACGGGTATGCCGGATGGCATCTGCACCGTGGAAAGCAATGCGTCCATGCCGTCGAGAGCCGCGCCCTTTATGGGTATGCCTATGACAGGGAGAGTGGTGTTTGCGGCAAGCGCGCCCGCAAGATGAGCCGCCATACCCGCGGCGGCAATGATGACTCCAAGGCCGTTTTTATCCGCGTTTTCGGCAAAAGCCTTAGCCTCAAGCGGAGTGCGGTGCGCGGAATAGACGTGCACCTCAAAAGGAATTTCAAACTCATCAAGCACGTCGAAAGCCTTGCTCACGACGGGCAAATCCGAATCGCTGCCCATTACAATGCCGACTTTTTTCATATATGCCTCCGAAATAATCAAGAAGGCAGGAATTTCCTGCGTGAAAATACCTGCCTTAAATTGCGCGTTTCAGACTATTTGGTTTCTCCCCGCCCTGTCGGGCGAAGCACGTTCTCAAGCCTTTCATAGCCGTATTATAGCGCAAATCAAAAAGCGCCGTCAAGCGATAGAACGCCCTTTTCGCCGCTTTTTCAAAAGTATACAAATTGTGTTTTTGCGCTATGCTTTCTTCTCTTCGTCCGCTTTTTCGGGGTTTTTCAATATGTTGACAAGCCCCAACATAAACGAATCCGAGCCGAGGTCCACTATGTTGACGGAGTAGATGAGCACGGGTATCATGATGAGCACGCACAAAATCGGATTGAGATACCAAAGTCCTACGCACAGCAAAATATCAATGGCTAAAATTATGAGCCCTACGAGTATGTGCGAGACGACGTTGCGCGGCGTGATGACGTCCTTCAGCGTGAGCGGGATATCCTTGTCTCTATAGATGATATAGGAGTTCATAAGCGATATGACAGCCCACAGTGCGACAGCCGCAAACAGCACCAGGATCGCGAACCACTGTATAAACGCGAACAGTATGCCCGCGACATACACGACGAGCGACTGGATGAGAGGCACAAGCGTATGCGCGATCAAAAAGTTTTTTATCCCCCGCTTTGCCGTGCGTCTGCGCAGGACATAGCGTGTGACGGAGTTGGATATCCACACGCCCAGTGCGACGAGCGACACCGCGATACCCAGGTCTACGGACAGCTTGTTTGAAAAATTGGTCAGTATAGCGTTTATCTGCGCGTCAAAGCCCTCCGTGGACACGCTCAGCGTCTCGAAAAATCCCTTGACGGTGGCGCTGATCCACTTTGTATTCAAAATTTCAGATATAGTCTGCAAAAAGTTGCCGTTCCAATTTAATTTGCCAAACGCGTAGGCGAAAAACTCCTCCACGGACGCGGAAGATTGCTCTATGGACGAGCCGACGGTCTCCACTATCCCCGACAGCGTAACGGACAAGTTTTGAATGGTGGAGCTTGCAAACAGCAATATCGCAAACAGCATAAAAAGATACACCGTGCCCATCGTCACAAAAATGTATATCCAATTCGTGCCGAAATTCTTCAGCGTGTTCTTTATCATTCCGAAATCGGGCGCTATGTTTTTGCCACGTCCGCTCTCTCCCCTCTTTGAAACGCTCTCTCGCTTTGATCCCTTTTGCATACTGCCTCTAGTTGACGTATTGAAATATTATTTTGAAACCTTATATAAAATCGATCCATACGACCCATTATTGTGTATGCAACGCTTTATATAAAGCACTTACGCTATTATATCACCTCCCGCCGCTTTTAGCAACATTAAGTTTCGCATATGACAGGTTCAATATCCTTATGGGAGATGCGACTGACAAAAATTTCGTCGTCTAAACAAATATGCAAAAATCGCTTGCAACTTAAGCCGCATTATGTTATATTTGTAGTGCGCCGGTGTGGTGAAATTGGCAGACGCGCTGGACTCAAAATCCTGTGGACTAATCATCCGTGACGGTTCGAGTCCGTCCACCGGCACCAAAAAAAATGACAGCTGTTGTGACTGTCATTTTTTTTGTGCCAGTGTACGAACTCTCACCGTCACTGCGTGTTGCTTACGCAACCCGCCCGTGCCCTGCACGCGATTGACGCTTCGCGTAACAATCGCTGTAAGACGAGTCCGTCCACCGGCACCAAGTCAGTATAATCCGAACCAAATACTAGTAACGAGTGAATGGTTAGGATTTACTTTTTATCTATGAGCATAGTTTCGGGCTTGATTTATGCGGAGTTTTATGCTATAATATTAGAACGATAAACAGGAATTTAGCGAGAACAAGTAAGTAATGGAGTATAAGAATATTTTACAAGTCGATTGCCGCAAATCATTTCGTGAATGGCTCAGCGTTTATTCAGAACAAGAGATAGAATGCTGGGTTAATGTAAAGCGCGGGAAGCCTGTTGACAACACCCACTTTTGGTATATTGATGCTGTGGAAGAGGCACTTTGCTATGGTTGGATAGACAGCACTCACCGAATCATTGACGGAAAGAGGTTGCAGCGCTTTACGCCCCGTAAAAAAGGGAGCAAATGGACAGAACTAAACAAGGAGCGAGTTCGCAGATTAGAAGCTTTAGGTCTTATGACTGATGCGGGAAGAGTAGTTCTCCCTGCTATGGGAACTCGCAGTTTTCATATTGATCCTGACATTGAGACGGCGTTGAAGGCTGCGCAGGCGTGGTCAAAGTTCAAATCATTCCCTCCTTTATACCAAAGGGTGCGAACGGGAAATATCGCCTTCTATAAGAAACGAAACCCAGAGATGTACGACAAAATGTTGGCACACTTAATCGTGAAGACCAAACAAGGTAAAATGTTCGGCGAATGGAATGACTATGGCAGACTGTTAGATTATTAAACTTCAATTTAGTGAAATATAATAAGCGAGGGCTGGTTGTCCTCGCTTTTAAGTATAGAAAAAGACCAACCTAACACGGTTCGAATTAGGTTGGTCGTGGTGCACCAGAAAAATTGCGGACAATTACAATATTGGCTGCAATTTTTTTTATGCAACGGTGGACGGACTCGAACGGGCGGAATAGCAAGACATCCTGTGAATGTCTTGCCCGTCCCGGCAAACGGGTCCCCGCAAAAATATGAAATGTTTTTGTGGGGTAAATGAGCGCAGTGAACGAATAGTTGTGCGGGATGCGTGTCAACCACACGCTCGAGCAGAATAAAGCACTACACAAGCGGAGCGAGTCCGTCCACCGGCACCAAAAAAGGCAGTTGTAAAAGCTGCCTTTTTTTCTGTGTTTGTTGATGCGTTGCGATGTCGCGAAATATCGTATAAGTTACGCCTTCTTGACGATCTCCTTGAGCTTGAGGTCTACGCGGTGTTTCTCGTCAATCTTGATGACCTTGACGAGCACGATGTCGCCCACATTTACGACGTCCGTGACCTTGTCCACGCGCTTATCGGAGAGCTTTGAGATGTGGATCATGCCGTCCTTGCCGGGAGCGAAGTTGACGTTTGCGCCGAATTGTCCCTTGTCGTTCTCCATTATCTTGGTGACGACGCCCTCGTAGATGTCGCCGACTTCGACCTCGCGCACAATGGTCTCGATTATGCTCTTCGCTTTGTTGATCGCGGTCATATCGTTGGACGCGACAAAAACTACGCCATCGTCGTTGATGTCGATCTTGACGCCCGTATCGTCCACTATCTTGTTGATCGTCTTGCCGCCCTTACCGATGATGTCGCCTATCTTGTCGGGATCCACCTCGAAGGAAACGATCTTAGGCGCCCACTTGCTGAGTTCCGGACGCGGCTCGGCGATGACAGCCTTCATCTTGCCGAGTATCTCAAGTCTGCCCTGTCTTGCCTGCTCGAGAGCTCTCTTCAAAATGCTTTCGTCAATGCCCTTGATCTTGATGTCCATTTGTATGGCGGTGATGCCTTCCGTCGTGCCCGCGACTTTGAAGTCCATATCGCCGAGGAAGTCCTCGAGGCCTTGAATATCCGTGAGCACTGCGACTTTGCCTTGCTCCTCATTCTTGATGAGTCCCATAGCAATGCCTGCGACGGGCGCCTTGATGGGTACGCCCGCGTCCATGAGCGCGAGAGTGCTGCCGCATACGGACGCCTGTGACGTCGAGCCGTTGGAGCTCAAAATGTCGGACACGGTGCGGATGGCGTACGGGAATTCCTCTTCGCTGGGCAGGACGGGCTCCAGAGCGCGCTCGGCGAGTGCGCCGTGACCTATCTCGCGTCTGCCTGGGCTCTTGAGCGCTTTAGCCTCGCCTGTGGAGTAGCCGGGCATGTTGTATTGGTGCATGTATCTCTTATAATAGTCGTCGTCGAGACCTTCCAGCCTCTGCGCCTCGGATATCGTGCCGAGGGTGCAGGTGGTGAGGGCTTGAGTCTGACCTCTTGTGAATACTGCGCTGCCGTGTACTCGCGGGAGCATGCCGACCTCTATCCAAATGGGACGTATCTCGGTGAGCGCTCTGCCGTCGGGACGTACGCCGTCGTTGAGTATCTTCGCGCGGACTTTCTCTTTTTTGAGGTAATACAAGCTGTCGAGGATGAATTTGATCTTCTTGGGTTCGTCATTAAAGTCGTCCGCAAAGTGTGCGAGCACGTCCTCGTTGAGGGCGTCCTCTCTCGCCTCGCGCTCATAGCGCTCAAACGCCTCGAGCACATAGTCCATCTTCTTGTCCGCATATGCGCGGACTGCGACGTCAATAGCCTCGGGGATATGCTCGAGCTCGATATCCTGCTTGGGTTTGCCGACCGCCTTTTGTATCTCCTCGATGAAGGCGACTATCTTTTTTATCTCCTCATGTCCGAACATTATTGCGCCGAGCATCTCCTCTTCGGTGATGACTTCCGCGCCCGCTTCGACCATCATGATAGCGTCCTTTGTGCCGCTCAAATTGAGGGTAAGGCGGGATTTTGCGCGCTGTTCGCTGTCGGGATTGATGACATATTCGCCGTCTACAAGGCCTACGACAACGGAGCCTGTGGGGCCTGCCCACGGAATATCCGATATGCTTAGCGCGACGGACGAGCCTATCATGCCGAAAACTTCCGGCGGGATGTTTGTGTCCACGGACAGCACTGTCGCGATGACCGTCACGTCATTGTAAAGTCCCTTCGGGAAGAGCGGGCGGATGGGGCGGTCGATGAGGCGCGACGTCAAAATAGCCTTGTCGCTTGCCCTGCCCTCGCGCTTTTTGAAACCGCCGGGGATCTTGCCTATAGCGTACATCTTCTCTTCGTAATCCACACTGAGGGGGAAGAAATCCATGCCCTCGCGGGGAGCCTTGCTCATAGTCGCGTTGACCATGACCACCGTGTCGCCGCAGCGGACCACGCATGAACCGTTTGCTTGCGAGCAGTACGCGCCCGTCTCAACGGTGAGCTCTCTGCCGCCGACTGTTGTCTTGAAAATTTGTCTTTCCATATATATCTCCTATTCTCGGGGATTCCGTCATCCCCTATTTTTGTTTGGGTAGAGCGTATGTATCGATACGCTCATAAAAAATCGGGTGCGACAAACAGCGCACCCAATTCTTTTTTCACTTTCTGAGTCCGAGCGAGCTGACGATTGCACGATACCTCTCGATGTCAACGTCCTTGAGATAGTTGAGCAAGCTCTTCCTGTGACCGACCATCATGAGCAGTCCTCTGCGGCTGTGATGATCCTTCTTGTGCACCTTGAGGTGCTCGGTGAGTTCCTTGATGCGCTCGGTGAGAAGCGCGATCTGCACTTCGGGAGAGCCTGTGTCGCCCTCACTGCGCGCATACTTTGCAATGATCTGTTGCTTGAGTTCCTTATCCATTGATTTAACCTCCTTCGCTGGATAAATAATTCGCTTGCAACCAAGTAAGGACTCGGAGTATTTGACCAAACCTCGTCGCAAGTACGCGGATAATAATATCACAAACAAACTAAATTGTAAACAAATTTAACGGACTTTATAAATTTTTTTTGAAGTATGCTATTATTGTCGTAAAGTTGTGTTTATCCTTCGACATAATTTTCATGGAATATGCAACTGACAGCTTACTTTGGCATTTTCAAAATCTTCGCATCAAAAAAATATAAGCACAAGTTGGTTTATTTTGCGTCATAACAATATGCAAAAAACCAAATAAAAAGATGACTAAAAAACCGACCGAAATTCTCTCTGAGATCAGCTTATAATAAGTGCAAATTTTTGCAAAAATCGATGCCTTTAGATGTCTGAAAAATGTATTTTGTGGCATTTCACCATGTACTTTTGTGACAAATCATAACGTACTTTTGCGGTGTTTCGCAATGAACTTTTGCGGTAAGTGCGCGCATACATATCAAAAGGCGGGAGTGAAGGTGTGTGTTGCATAGGGAAACACAGAAACTATTTTTATATTGGAATACACCATTGAGCGAGTCAAACAAAAAGCGGGAGATCCGAAAGGAAATCCCGCTTTGTGTTGTAATTTAACACTTACAGATGGATTTTT
>CANPWB010000007.1 GCA_947581925.1 uncultured Clostridia bacterium | reverse complement strand
CTGTATAAGAGATTGCGGGGTCCCCAAAATAATTACGAAGTGATTTTTTGGGGTGCAGACCCGCCCTCACTGCGTACGTGATTATATCCCGCTTGCTCCGCGATATCGCTCGGACACGGCAAAGACCGCATGTAATAAGTCATCCACGAACTTTTTATGAGCGGGCTCGAGTGGGGTGAGGGGCAGGCGTACGCTGCCGTCGCCGAAACCGAAGCGGGACGCGGCGTATTTGATGGGGATAGGGTTGACCTCGGAGAATAGCGCGTCCACGGCAGGCAGGAGTTCGAGCTGCAATTTTGCGGCGGAGGTGAAGTCTCCGCTCAAGCAGAGAGATGTCATTTTTGACACCTGCGTCGGGAAAATGTTGCTTGCGACGCTTATTACGCCCACGCCTCCGAGCGCCATTACGGGCACGGTCATGCCGTCGTCGCCGCTGTAAACGGCGCCGTAGCCCGCCTCGCCGACGCATTTTGCGATCTGCTGGATGTTGCCGCTCGCCTCCTTTATGCCGACTATGCCTTTCACCTCTCTGAAAAGCCTTCCGAATGTGGACGGGAGCATGTTTACGCCCGTGCGCGAGGGTACGTTGTAGCAGATGACGGGAAGGGCGGTCGCCTCGCATATCGAGCGATAGTGCTCAAAGAGCCCTTGTTGCGTGCATTTGTTGTAGTAGGGCGTGACTACGAGCGCCGCGTCTGCCCCCATATCCTCGGCGCGTTTGCACTCTTCCGCCGCGATGCGCGTACAGTTGGAGCCGCAACCTACTATTATTTTCAGCTTACCTTTGAGCTTTTTTACGGTGCGGGATATTATGAGCGCTCGTTCTTCGATTGTGAGTGTGGCGGGCTCGCCCGTAGTGCCAAGCGCGACGACGGCGTCTACGCCGCCCTCGAGTTGAAAGTCGAGAAGTCTTTCGTATGCGTCGATATCCACCTCGCCGTCCTTGAATGGCGTGATGAGCGCGGTCGCTGTGCCTTTGAATATCATATTTCGCCTCCCGTAAGTAGCTCGAGTATCTGCACGGCGTTGAGCGCCGCGCCCTTCAGCAGGTTGTCCGCGACTACCCACATGTTTATGCCGCTTTTTACGCTGTCGTCAAGCCGCATCCTGCCCACAAATACCTCATCCTTGCCACTCGCCGTAATAGGCATAGGATAGAGGGCGCGGGAGGGGTCGTCAACGAGGGTTACGCCCTTTGCCTCCAACAGCACTTTCTTGACATCTTTAAGTGTGCACTTTTGCACGAATTCGACGTTTATCGACTCACTATGAGCGTTAAACACGGGAACACGCGCAGTTGTCGCTGTGACCTTGAGGTCGGGACGGTGCAAGATCTTACGCGTTTCCACGATCATTTTCCACTCTTCTTTGGTGTAGCCGTCCTCCAAAAATATGTCGATGTGCGGAAGGATGTTGCTCGCGATGGGATAGGGAAATTTTTCGAGAGTCGGGTCGCCTTTAAGCCCGTTTTTAAGGTCGCGTATGCCGCGTATGCCCGCGCCCGAAACGGCTTGATAAGTGCTGTATACGACGCGCTCTATTTGGAAAGCGTCATCGAGGGGTTTGAGCGCTACGACAGCCTGTATGGTCGAGCAGTTGGGATTTGCTATTATGCCGCTTGCCCACTTGACGTCCTCGGGGTTGACCTCGGGCACGACGAGCGGCACGTCGGGATGCTGCCTCCACTGCGCGCTGTTGTCTATGACCGTCGCCCCCGCGCGCACAAATACGGGTGCAAACTTTTCGGATACGGCGCCACCCGCGGAAAACAGCGCGTACTGCACTTTGCCTTTGAGTGACATGACGTTTTGCTCAGTCAGTTCTGTCACCTCTATATCCCGCCCGAAACAGTTCAGTATGCTCCCCGCGCTCCGCTTCGACGCGAAGAGATAGCACTCCCCGACGGGGAAGTTCCGCCGCTCAAGCACTTCTACGAATTTTCTGCCTACGACGCCTGTCGCGCCGACTATAGCGATATTGTATTTTTCCATAATGCCTCCCAAACAATTTATGCAAGGAGAGCACGGATAGTGAGCTCAGACAGAGAGTGCGTTAATTTGCTCGGACAGAGGGGATTCCTCGACTGCGCTACGCTCCGCTCGGAATGACAACGAGATACGAGGGGATTTCTCGACAAGCTCGAAATGACAGCGGGTATAAGGACGCTCGGACAGAGGTTGGGTTAATTGATAGGACACAGCGAAGTCTGCGAACGAGCAACGCTCGGACGGGGAGTGCGTTATGAGCTCGGTCAGGGCGGACATTCGTGAACAGGCGCGTAACGTGCAATATTTGCGATTATATTTTTTTGAAACAAAGTATTTGATATTTGCGTGGGTTTATAGTATAATGCAAGATGTATTTATATAAGCAATTATATCGAGACAAAATTTACGGTATTTGGCGGGGCTGTCCCGCCGCATAGGAGAGCTAATGGCATCAGGCAATGACTCGAATGTAAAACAGGCAAAGACAAAGAAACTGCTCCTCGCGCCTCTGTTTGAGGACGCGAGCGTCAGGACGGAGCCCGAGGAACCGCAAAAAGTGCTTGTCGCGGGCATGGCGGAGGCGCGCCCCACAAAGGAATATCCCGACTCGTTTTTCGGCAGGGCGTTCAAGATACTGAGGGGCGAATTTGGCACGCTTTTCAAAAGCTCGCTGTTTTTCATACTGTTCACGATACCGTTTGCGGTGATACTGTTTTGGTTTGCGGGATATTATCAAAACCTCATGCTCAGCGGCACCTACAACTTTATGGGCGGCATTGGCGTGGGATATCCCTTCGGCGCGGGAGACAGCATTGCGGAGAGCGTCGCAAGACTGTATTGGGACGTCAAGGAGCCCATATATATGATGCTCGCCGCCACGTTGATCCTCATTCTTTTGGGATTTTCGGGGCTGTTCTATTGCGCTAAACGCAGCTTTTTCCAGGAATATTACAAAAAATCCTTCCGCATGTATTGGATTGGGTTCAAAAAGCATTGGTGGAGATTTTTGCTCTTCGGCGGGCTCGTCGTGCTTATCGGCGCGGCGATGACGACGTCAATTATGAATCTGCTCAAAGCGCAACAGCTTGCGACGGCGGGCGCGGGGGATTACTGCGCCGTAGTATTTTCCTGGATATTCGGAGCGCCGCTCGTGCTGTATTTTACCGTCGTGCTCGCATTGGGCGTGACGTACGATCTGTCCGTAAAGGGTTGCTTTAAGGACGCGCTCGTGGTCATCGTGAACAATCCCTTCTCAAGCATATTCGTGTGCGCATTTTCGGTCGCTCCGCTGCTTTTGTTGCTTATAGGGCAATTTTTCTCGATAATTATCTACATAGTGATGGCGCTTGTCGGATTCACGCTTATGGCGCTCATGTATATTGCGCTCGTCTCGCGCGGTATGACTAAGTGCCAAGACCGCAAGGAAGAGGGCGATAAACTTGCCGAGCAACAGGCGAGAAAGGCTATGAAAGAGCAAGCGAAGTCGAAAAAAGCGGACTACTCCGCCTATGCGGGCAAACCCGCAAACGGCGAAAGCGCTAAGACAGGCGGCGGCAACAAGAAGGCAAAGAAAAAAGCCGTTCCATATCAGAATCCAAAAAAGAAGAAGAAAAAATAATGGCGGAGATCTTTAAATTCGAAGTCACGTATGACGAGCTCTTGAAACTCGCGGATAAGGCGTTTGAGGACAAGGACGCCGTGAGATTTTTTGATTGCCTCAAAAGGGCGATAGCGCTCGACCCGTCCCGCACAGAGGCTAATATCAGACTCTGCGAGGCATACGCGGCGCTCGGCTGTTTTGAACTTTCAAATGACGTCGCTTTTCGCGCGCTCGACCGCGGCGTGGACGAGCTTAGCCGCGAAAGGTTTTTTATACGCCTTGCCATCAATTTTATGGAGATGGACAGACCCGACGTAGCGGAGTTTTATTTGGGCGAGTACGCAAACGACTACGATTTCGATTTTCCGTCCGACGAGAGAGATGACGACCGCGGGTTGCGCCTCGTTTATCCTCATGGCGAGGAGTATTATGAGAAACTTGTGGAGCGCGCCTATGAACTTTTGAGGCAGCAGCGCTTTGACGACGCTATCAAACTTATGGACAAGGTGGACGCGTCCTCGCCGTCTAAGGAGGCCGCAAATCATATCGTACTCATCGCGCTAATGCTCAAAAACGACGTGGACAGCGTCATCGCGAATGCCGAGAATATGCTCAAAAAGTACGGGGACAGCCTTGTCATCAAGTGTACGCTTGCCACGGCGTATATGATGGAGGACAGGGCGGAGGACGCGAGACGTATCGTGGATGGCTTGCTTGAAAAAGAGTACACGCGTATAGAGGATATCCTGCTTTTGCTGCCTCTCCTCGTAAATTTGGAGCTGCACGGCGAGATCGTCAAATACTGCCGCCTTGTACTGAAAGAGCACGAGTGGCAAATAAACGCTATGATGTGGCTGTCTATCGCGCTTTACAACACGGGGGAGAAGGCGGAGGCGGCAAAGGTGATGAGGCAGATCGACACAATATATGGCACCGCGTCGCCCGCGAAATATTTTTTGCAGTTGTACGAGACCTCGCCCGAGCATGTGGAGTATACGATATCCCTGCCGCATATAGAGCGCGTAAGGCGAATGCGCGTCCTTGACGAGATAATTCGCACGCCTTTTAAGAGGTTGAAAGAGTACCTCACGGAAGATTCTCCCAAAAGCGATGAGTTTAAGGAAGTCATAGAGTGGGTAATGTCCGAGGAGCTCGGCAAGCCCGCATTCGTTTTGACGCAAAAACTGTCGCTTGTCATGTGCCCTTACGTCGAGAGCGTATTTAAGCGTACGCTTTTGAGGGCGGACGTTGATTACGAGCTGTTTTCGGAAATATTTTTGGCGCTGATGGATGAGGCGGATTACGTCGTGAGAATGAACGTCGTCGCTTGGGACAGGTATAAAGAGCTTTCATTTGTCAAACCGATCATATATTATAACGAGCCGGAGCCGCTTTTCAGCGCGCTGCGCTTTGCGCTTGTCAATATAGTTATAACCGATGACGAACCCAACGAATTTATTAAACGGCTGTTTAAGGTTGCGGAGAGCGTCGCTCCTCTCGACGACGACGGAGACCCCATAAAGACGAAACGGCTGCAAAGGATATGCAGATTGAAGAGCGTACGCACAATCGTTGGCGTGCTGCTGGGCAAGGTGTACGAGGAAGAAGAGTCGAGAGAGGATATAATTGAAAGATATGGGCTCAACGGCAGAACCTACGACAAATACTGCAATATCTTTTACGGAGATGGTGACGATGGAGAAAACTAAGACCGAAATGCTCAAAATGCTCGACGTCATGCTCGACGACGAGAGACCCTATCATGAGAGGCTCGCCGCTTACGAGTTTTTGCAGGAGGACTGCGAGGAGATCATCGACGATATGTTGAGCAAGCTCTATACCCTTGAGGGCGACAGCGGCAAAATGCTTATGGAAGTGCTTGCGGGTTACCCCGGCAATAAGGCGATTTTCATGGGGCTTGTAAGCTATCTCTATAAGGGAGAGGATGTCGCGCTTTTCGCGCACCTCATAGGCAGCTACGGCGACGAGCAGGGCGTGGAAGTGCTCAAAGCCTTCCTCAAAGAGTACGAGCCAAATTACAACGAGTATATGGAGATAAGAAACGCCATAGAGGAGCTGGGCGGCTATTGCGACCTCGACGAGGACTTCAGCGACGACCCGCTGTATCGCTATCTCAAAGGGCTCGACGAGGAGGACGAGGACACCCGCCGCTCGCCATTCGAGGGCATGTGGAAGGAAGAGGACGACGAGTGCGGCGAGGACTGCGATGATGACGACTGCCACTCTCAAGATGACGAGTGCGATGACGATGACTGTCACTGTCATGACGACAACCGCGGGCATCATTGCGGGGATCATCACGATGGAGATTGACACTGTCAGTATTTAATACTTTGCCGTCCTGCGGGGCGGCTTTTAATTTGCGTCTTTTCGACATAAAACGCATTTTAAACCTGCAAATAGCATAGATAAACGTCCTTATCACGACTATTGCGGTGAGGATAATGCCCGAATAGCTCATCACGGGATACATTGTGTCTACAACGGCGTCAAAGCCCGCGAAGCTTATGGGGTAGGCGATAAGCAGCGCGGCGAATATGACATACGCGCGATTTTTGTCATACGACAGCTTTTCGAGTTTGGCGACGTACGAGAGCGCCGCGCGTATCTTGTCGGAAACTATCTTCAATGAGGAGACCATTGTAGTAAATATCGCCGCCGCTATAAGCACCCCGCATATCGGTTTGAGGCGGAACCTCTCCGCTACGCTAAGCACGGGCATGGACGAGACGAGCCCGTCCGCGAGCACTACCGTCTGCAACATAAACAGCATGCAGAATAGACAGACGCATATCAAGCCGCAAGAGAGGAATATCTCGCCGTACGAAAGCCCCTCGCCCTCGTCCGCGATCACCACGCCGCCGAGCAGCACGTCAAGGCCGCTGTAAGCGATGGGTTTAAGGATAGAGAATGGCACGCCGTAAGGTTGAGGCTCCAATCTGAAAAATATCATGGCTATGGACAGCACTATGAGCGGCACGAGCACGCTGTTGGCAAGCTTTATCTTTTCTATGCCCAGCGCGACCACCGCTCCCGCGCATATCGCCATGACCAGCCCGAGCAGGGGGACGCCCGTCATGTTGCCAAGTACGAATTCGCTCCCCGCGAGCATTGCGACGAGGGATATCCCCGCAGAAAAAAATATCATCGCCCCGACTATCTTGCCCTTAGGCACAAGTCCGAGCTTGCCCGCAAGCAAAAACAAAAGGCACAAAAGCGACATGAACACGGAGGACAGCGCTACGTTCAAAGGCGACGCCGCACCGAAAAACAGCGCGAGCTCCTTGCCGCTTGAAAATCCCGCGCCGATCGCCGTCCCAATGTACAAAAATGTCACTTTGAGCGCCTTTTTCATCCGTAAAGCATATGCCCCTCCTTCCCGTTTGATGATTTTGGATTATTATATGTGGGCTCCTCGCCCACACCCCGGCAAAGGGCGCTTTGCCCTTTGCAATCCCAAGCTAAAAACGCGAGCTAGGCAAATGCTTGCCGTCGCTCGCGTTTTTGATTGTTATGCAAGTTACAAACTTCTGCGGGAGAGCTTGATATTTACGTCACTCATAGTCCGAGCGTCCTTATATCCGCCGTCCGCCTTGTCCGAGCGATTAACGCACCCCTTGTCCGAGTGTCCTTATACACGCCGTTTGCCGTGTCCGAGCGACTCCGCGGAGCGAGCGGGATAGAAAATAGTACGCAGTGAGGGCGGGTCTGCACCCCATAAAATCGCTACGCAATTTTATGGGGACCCTCAATCTCTCATTCAAACGCTAGTAAAGAGAAAAAGCGGGCGTAAGCCCGCGTCCCCAAGCGCAAAAAAATAGCGAACTATATGAGTATCTTAGAGCGTCCTCTTGCTACTTCTTGCATACGAAGTATGTGAAGCGTTAATTTTTTTTGTATTTAACGAAATGTTTGTCCGAGCTTTCTTGGGGTCCCCGCAAAATTACGCAGTGATTTTGTGGGGCAAGTAAGCGGAGTGGCGCAGCAGCTTGCGGTGAGCCCTTATAGACCTTGCTCCGCAAGGGTCGCGGGCTCTGAGCAAATGCAAGCGCTTTGCTCTTGGCACTGCCTTTTGAATTTGACGAAAAATGTTATTATTAGCGCGGCGGTCATGAGAATGGCGACGGCGTCCGCGATAGGCGCCGCCCACAGCGCGCCGTCTATGCCGCCCATCGCTACGGGGAGACCTATGGTGAGCGGAATGAAACAGACTATGTCGCGAAACAGCGACGCGGTCATCGCCATAGCGGGCTGGCCTACGGCTTGCAAAAATACCGCGGATATCTTTATTACGCAGGTGAATGTCACAAACATCAGGAATATGCGGAAGAGTTTGGAGGCGAACTCGTCGTAGTAGTGCGTGGGGTCGCCCTCGCCGAATATGCGATAGATGACCTGCGGGCACGCCTCGAAAAGCACAGTAGATATGAGCCCCACTCCCACGGTGAGCGCGAGCACGATGAGGAAGGTGTCGCGTATGCGCTTGAAGTTTCGCGCGCCGTAGTTGTACCCGAATATGGGTTGCGCGCCTAGCACTATGCCTATTACTATGTTGAGCACTATCGTAAATACCTTCGTCTCTATGCCTATGAGCGCGATAGGGACGTCGGGACCGTACTTGGACAGCGCGCCGTACTTCGCGAGGATGATGTTGCCGGTGAGCGATATCGCGACAATGGATATCTGCGTGATGAAAGAGGATATGCCGAGTTTTGACACTTCGAGCAATATCTTGGGCGCGGGGATAAAACTTTTGAGGCGCAGGCGGAATGTCTTTGTGCGGAAAAAGTAGACGACGCAGATGACAAATGTCACGCCTTCGCCTATTACGGTCGCCCACGCCGCGCCCTTTATCCCCCAGCCCGCGCCGTAGATGAACGCCGCGTCGAGCACGATATTCGTGAGCGCGCCCGCCACAAGCGCTATCATGGAAAAGCTCGGAGCGCCGTCCGCGCGTATGACGCCCGTCATCATATTCGAGACCATATATATTGGAAATGCCGACACTATTATGATAAAGTAGTCATTTGCGTAGCCTATGGTGTTGTCGGACGCTCCGAACAGGCGCAATATCTGCATGCGCAGTGGCAGAAGTACGGCGATAAGCAATAAGCTGAAAAGAAAGGTCATCGTCATCGCAGTACCCACCGCTCTGTGCGCGTCCTCGGAGTCCTTGCGCCCTTGGCATATGCTGAGATACGCCGCCGTGCCGTCGCCGAAACCCCACGCGAACGCCATGGCTATCAGAGTGAGAGGGAAACATACGCCCGTCGCCGCGTTGCCCAGCTCGTGTAATGAGCTGTTGCCTATGAATATCTGATCCACAATGTTGTAAAGCGCGCCCACAAGCAGCGAGAGTATGCAGGGTATCGAAAATTTCAAAAGCAGTTTGAAAATATTCTGTTCGCCCAAAAATTTGTTGTCGCCCTCGTCATTTGCGCCATTTTGCATTTGAGAATACTCGCGCGAAGGCGGAGTCAAGGCGTCGCCCCCTTGAAGAGCGGAAAGCGCGGCGTTTGAGGATAGGGAGTCCTGTCCTGCCTCTTGCGCGCATGTCGAAACCGTTGAAGTCTTGTGAAATTCGTCAAAAAAAATCTCGTCCATATTGCCTCCTATATTGGCAATACAGTCGAGGAGAGTCCATTTGCCGCATGGCTCGTAAAGCGTAAATTGCTGCCTGACGTTGTCATTTTATCAAAATCCGAGGCAAAATGTCAAACACATAGCAAATTTTGCGGTCAAAATAATTTTGTCGTTTTTCGACGAAATATTGCCATGGGGTGCAAAACGTCTCAAAATTCGCCATACGGCAAGGGTTAAAATTGTCGCGAGGTGGAGTTATGCAGACATTGAAAATTGCAGATAGCGACATATTTGTGGGCGAGGATATGTCCGTCGTCGAGGAGCTCAAAGAGACTTTGGGAGGGTGCGCGATATGCGTGCTGTATGACGCGGGAGTGGCGAAAATAGCCGAGGACGCGATCTCAAAGCTCAAAGATGCGTACAGGATATTCCGCTATGAGGTGCTGACCGCGCGCGACGCAAGGGTGAAGGAGCGCCCCGCGCCGCCCGAATTCGCGAGGCATATTGTGGGCGTGGGTACGGGGAGCGTTGCTGAAGAGTGCAAACGGCTTGCCGAGGAGCTTGACGTGGAGTGGAGCATGGTTTTGTGCGCGCCTACGACGGACACAATAATGTGCGGAAAATCGCCGAAGAACGTGTTTATCGCGCGAAATGTGATGTTAAACTGCCCGCCGTGCTGTTTGGCGGCAGGTTACGGCATACTGTTTTCCGAGCCGCTGAGAAATTTCGAGGCGCTGTTTTCTTCAAAAGTGCTCTCGTCGGGAGCGGCACAAGGCGCGGTCGCGGAGGACGCCGAGGACGCTGTAACGCTCGCATTAAAACTGCTTGAGATATCCGCCTCCAAGCAGCAGCCCGACAGCGCGGAGCTCACGGCACGGCTCATGCACTTCATAGCCAAAAAAGCGGGCAGGCGCCCGAGGCTCATCGGCGAGTACAAATTTTTGGCAAGCTCGCTCATCGCGGAGTTTTACAGCGCGTATCTCTCCTCGCCGTCGATAGATTGCATGCCGCCCGCCGCTATGGACGACGCGCTTGACAAGCTGTCCTATTTGGGTGCAAAAGATATTATCCGTCCCAAAAGAGTTGACTTTTTCGACGCAAACGCTTATTTTAAAATCAGTTATATTTTAAGTGAATACCGCATGGATCTTTTGGAAAAGCTCGACGGGATCAATTCGCTTGGCAGGCAGCGCTTTTGGCGCAGGCTCTATCCCGACGCGGGGTATTGGCTGAAAAGCGAGGTGACCGTCTGCGAACTTATGAGCGCGATGACCCTCGCGGGGGCGTTCAGCGACAGCCTGCTCGGACTTGCGTTCGCCTCGGGGATATTGGCGAGATTCGGTGCGGGATAAGGGACACTATGAAAAACCTTAAGGATGTTGAGCTTTTCGTTTTCGATCTCGACGGCACCGTGTACATAGGCGACGAGGAGATAGACGGTTCGTTTGCGGCGATAAACGAACTTAGAAAAAGAGGCAAGCGCATTTGCTTTTTTACCAACAACAGCTCGCGTATGCACACCGACTACATAGCGCGCCTCAACAAGCTGGGGCTGAGGACGTATTCGGACGAGATATACACGAGCGGGCAGGTCACTTGCGAGTACATCCTGGACAACTACCGCGGAGCTAAGGTTTTTCTGCTTGGCAACGAGCGACTCAAGAGCGAATTCGAGCTGTACGGCATAGAGCTCACGGACGAGGCGCCCGATATCTGCGTCATAGGTTTCGATACGTCTTTAAGCTATGACAGGTTGTACAAATTCTGCACATTCGTAAACAGGGGACTGCCGTACATCGCTACGCACCCCGACTTTTTCTGCCCCGCGCCCGAGTGTCCCATGCCCGACGTCGGCGCGATGATAGAGGCGGTCCGCTTGACAGTGGGCAGGACTCCCGACCTCGTCATGGGCAAGCCGCACAAGACCGCGGGGGAGCGCCTCGCAAAGAAGTACAACTTGCCCGCGCGCAAGATAGCTATGGTCGGCGACAGACTGTATACGGACGTCGCATTCGGCAAAAATTGCGGATTTACATCCATACTCGTGCTCTCGGGCGAGACTACCCTCGACATGCTGCCCGCATCCAAAATCAAACCCGACTTTACGCTTGACAAAGTCAAGGACATCTTGCCGCTTCTCGATATGTAATTTCAAATCATTATCAAATGTAGCTTTGTTCATATTGGAAAATATTGCCAAACTTGACAGCGCGGCATTTTTTTTTAAAATTTTAAAAAAGTTTTGAAATTTTAATGAAATTCATAAGAAAATATAGTAGATTTATTATATCAATAATAATACGGGGGTACTTATGCTTCAGTTAAAGAACATCAAAAAGGTGTACGGCGACGACGAAGAGAACAAGGTACAGGCGCTTAAAGGCATAGATATCAGTTTCAGAGAGTGCGAATTTGTGTCTATCTTGGGTCCGAGCGGATGCGGAAAAACTACGTTGCTCAATATTATCGGCGGGCTTGACGTAGCAACGGAGGGCGACCTCATCTTCGACGGCGTTTCTACAAAGGGATTCAGTGACGCGGATTGGGATGACTACCGCAACTCGAAGATAGGTTTTGTTTTTCAGTCTTACAACTTGATACCGCACCTTACCGTGCTCGACAACGTGGCGCTCGCGCTCACTATATCGGGCGTGACCGGCGAGGAGCGCATAAGGCGCGCTACTGAGGCGATAGAAATGGTCGGGCTTAAGGAGCAGATCCACAAACTGCCAAACCAGATGAGCGGCGGACAGGTGCAGCGCGTTGCCATTGCCCGCGCTATGGTCATGCAGACGCCCCTGCTCCTTGCGGACGAGCCTACGGGCGCGATAGACAGCGAAACGTCCGTGCAGGTCATGGAACTTCTTAAGGAAGTTTCAAAGACTCGCCTCGTCATCATGGTCACGCATAACGCGGAGCTCGCCGAGAAGTATTCGACGAGAATAGTCAAAGTGCTCGACGGCGAAATAATCTCGGATACGGACCCATACGACCCCGAGGCAAAAACAGAAGAAAATACGATAAGTGTTTCAAAAAGCGCCCAAAACGGTGAATATGAGGGTGAAACTCCCGAAAACGCCACATATGGGGACACGAAACGTGTTTTAAATATTGATTCCGCTTCAACACATGATGAAAATACGGAAAGTGTTTTAAATGAAAATAGCGAGAAAAAAGGCAAGTCGCGAAAAGATAGGAACAGCGTAGCGCGCAAAGAGAGAAAGGGCAAGAGGACTACTATGTCTTTCGGCGCGGCGGCGAAGATAAGCTGGCGCAACTTGTGCTCGAAGAGGGGCAGGAGCATCCTCACCGCGATCGCGGGCAGCATAGGTATAATCTGTATTGCGATAATACTTGCCATAAACAACGGTTTTTCGATGTACATCGCGAAGTTTGAAAAGCAGTCGCTTTCGAAATATCCAATCACAGTGACGACGGACGAGGACAACGTCACAAGTCTGCTCGGCAACTTGCAACAGCAATTGGTCCCCGGCACGGAAGGTATGAATGTATTTGAGATGTTGGGTAGCGTCGATGAGAATGGTGAAAATTCGGACAAATTCCCGATGGACAAATGGTTGACCGTGTACGACATGTTTGTCAATATGCTCAAAGATTTTTCAAATCAAAAGACAAACGATATAAGCAAATTTAAAGAGGAAGTCGAAAAGATGGACCCGTCGTGGGGAGACGTCAAATACGATTACTCACTCAACCTCGACATCTATCGCCGCGACGTCGCTGTATCGGAGGAAACCGAGACCGAGACGATAAATTACACCAAGATAAATCCTCTTTCCCAAAGCGACGTGTTTATGATGCTCATAAAAATGCTTGACGACTCCAAATTTGCGGACGCTATACAGCTTATGGACACCTTCCCGTTTTGGGATGAGCTTGTCGGAGATGACGAGACCATACTTGCGCAGTACGACCTCATCTACGGCGAGATGCCAAAGGACGAGCATGACATCGTGCTTGTCGTCAACGAATATAACAGAATTTCCGACTTCGACGCTTTGGCGCTGGGAGAATACGGCGACCCGAACAAGACCAGCGATGTTAAATTATGGGAATTTATTAATTCGGTAGGCGAGGGCAAAGAGGTTTTCGCCGACTACAAAAAGCTGTTTGAAGAGGTGAGCAAGCTTGATTTCCGTGTGTTGAAACCCTCCGCCGCGGTCTATGACAATGGGAAGGGGAAGTATTCCGATTTGATCAATGCCTCAACCTCCGATCCTACGCTCAAAGAGGTGTTGGAGACCGAAGACGCGACCATACCCCTCAAAATTTCCGGTATCTTGCGCCCCAGACCCGATCTCAAAGACGGCTGCATAAAGGGCGTGATCGGCTATTCATCCATGCTCGCCAAATTGATAATGGATGACGCGAACAATTCCTACTATGTCACCGAAATGAAAGAGAGGATAGCAAACAGCGAGAAATTTAACGAGGCATTAACGAAGATTGCTCCCATCTACAGTGTGCTCATGGATTTTAGCAAGACCGAGGAAGAAAAAGCCGCGGCAAAAGAAGAAGCGGGCGTTACAGATGAAGATATGGATATTTTCACAAAAGGATTAAATGGACAGATCCAAATGAAAGACATTGTGACCGGGGCTAAGTTGGCGCCCGATATAAATGATCTCTTTTCTTTGGCGACCAATCCTTCCGGAGTGCTTGAAAAATTATCGGGATATGCAGATGCAAGCGATGCTTGTGAGGATTTTATGTATAGGCTGAATATGCGCGATCCCGACAGACCGTCCTACATCTATATCTACGCGAGCAACGTCGAAAGCAAGGATAAGATCGTCAATTTCGTCAACAAATTCAATGCCGAAACCGACAAGTGGGAAAAGGAGCAGGAAGCACAAATAAATCCCGACACGGGCAAATATGTTGACCTAGACCGCACCAACGTCGTCAAATGTATCAACGAGCTTGACAGCATAGTCAACGATATGGACGATATGGTAAACACCATAACTTACATATTGATCGCCGTCGCGCTTGTGTCCGTCATAGTGACGATGTTCCTCATCGCGATAATCATGTATATCTCCGTGCAGGACAGGACGAGAGAGATAGGCATTCTGCGCGCGCTCGGCTCGCGTAAGCTTGACATCTCAAACATCTTCAACGTCGAGACGCTCATTTTGGGACTCATCTCGGGCGTCATAGGCGTGATAATTGCGTTCATACTGCAATTCCCCGGCAACGCGATAACCGCGGCGACGCTCAATCTCGAGATAGTTGTCATGGCGTGGTGGCACCCGTTCGTGCTGATAATCGGCTCCATGCTGCTCACGCTCATCGCGGGACTCATCCCCGCCGTCATAGCCGCAAAGAAACAGCCCGTTATCGCGCTCAGAACGGACGGCTGATAAGCTTTATCCACACAGTCACATAGCGGGCTCGTATTGCGACCAATATCAACGTCGCAATGCGTGCCCGCAATAATATAAGGCAAAATTTTTTGCAAATGCAAGATCACAGCGCCCTTAAGCAGTTTGCGGGCGTAACTTTTTTCAAACGGACAATTGGTATAAGGCAACCCGCAAAAGCAAAGCAAGTCGTCAAAACGGCTTGTATCAAAAATGTGAAAGCGTTTATTGCGAATATTGGCAAGTTAAAGACGCCCGCGCCATTCAAAGTAGCAGAGGCGACGCCTGTAAACAATATAGCAGCCGTGAGCACGATCGCGGAAATTATCAAACTTTCCCAGACAAAAATTTTTACGAGCCCGGTATTGTCGCAACCGTTCGCTTTTAGTATACCTATTGTTTTATGCCTGTCAGAAAGACTCTTCGACATAAAGTCGAACAGCTCGACGATATAAAATAGGGCAAGCGCGGCGGATATCCCAAAGGCGATGCGTTTTATTATGTCTATTGTTTCGCGCTCGGATCGGGCGGACAGTATAATTTGGTTTTCGACCCGCATACTCTTTTCGTCACCGATGAAGTCCTTCAATTTCGGGGAGCTGTTTTTCACGAGCAAAGCGTCATAATCTCCGCCCATAATATCATATAGACTTTCAAAGTATTCCGCGCTGAGCATGATACTGCCGATGTTCAATTTGTCTGAAAATCCCGCTACCTTCAGCCCCGTATAGTTCAAGGCATATCTGAAGTCCGAAAGCGTTACGTTAAACTTGTCTGGGAGCGCGTATTCGATTTTATATTTGTCATAGACATCTGTATAAGACAAGTTGCTGTGAGCGCGTTGCTCCTTTTCGTATAACGCTTTTAAAAGCGCGCCGAGATCTTTTACTTTTTCCGTTTCGAATGTGACGTCGCATGGAAAGGCTTGAAGTAGCATGGGCAAAAATTGCGAAGGAAGGATCACGCCTTCGTCCCCTAAACGGTAGATTTCGCCATATGGGGTGCAAATATTGTTTATATTTATAGTGATATGCGGCTCGAATTGCAATTTTGTATACTCGCCGTCCGTTTGTATGCCGTCCTCGGTTATATCGGAAAGATCGTGCACGATGATCATGTTGTGCGGCGTGTAGGAAAGATTTGTCAGCGCGTTATCAAGCGTCCGCTCGTTGTCATCCAAAGAAATATTTTTAAGACCGCCATACTTTTCGAGGTCTATGTGAGTGTCAACGACGCAGACGACGACGTATTCTTGCCCGTTTACCGCGAGTTTTTCATTCAAAATTGCGTATTCGGTATCATATTTAAAATAGATATCGTTCAAGATCGACGCATTGAAACGCGTCAAACCTATCTCATTTGCGGTTTTCGGCAAATGACCACGGACCTCAAACCCGTTGTCGGCAATAAGCTTGTCCGTGAGCATGATATATCCGCACGGCATAATGTTGTAATATACGTAGTTATTTTGCGGTATATTGTCAAGCTCGGGCGCATCCAAAAGGGCGCATATCGGGTCGCTGCCCGTAGCTTGTTTGAACTCGGTCTTTTCGGCGTCTTTCAACGGGACGCGCATGCCCGAATTTGCGTCGTATTTGTATACGGCGCTGTATTCGATACCGGCGTTTTGCATTGCGCGGAAAATTATGTTCTCATACTTGTTTAAACTGACGTTGAGCGCTATTCCCAAAAGCGTACAAGTCAAAATGCCGAGCAATACCGTCGCGATCATGCGGATAGGGTGATACTTGAAATTGCTGCAGCCTATCTTTAAAGCTGTCTTGAACGGGAGCTTGGATTTCTTCCATTGCGCGGGTAAGGGGGAGCGCGAAACTTTTGTATCGCAGGGAGAGCTGTCTCTTATTATTCTGCCGTCCTCAAGCTCTATCACTCTGTCGCCGTATTTTTGAGCGGAGTCCGTATCGTGCGACACTACTATGACAAGTCTGTCTTTGGAAAGCTCCTTGAGCAGAAGAAATATATCCTCGCCCGTTGCGCGGTCCAAAGAGCCCGTGGGTTCGTCCGCAAACACGATCTTAGGGTCTTTCACAATTGCGCGGGCGATCGCTACTCGCTGTTTTTGTCCGCCGCTCATCTCAAGCACTTTGCGCTTTTCATAGCCTTTCAGTCCGACTCGTTCAAGCACGGAGCATACCTCGTCATGCGAGTCCTTTTGTCCTTGCATTTCAAGCGCCAAAGCGATATTATCCTCAACGTTGAGTTCGGGGATAAGGTCATACTCTTGAAAAACGAATCCGCAGCATGAGTTTCTGTATGCGTCCAACTGAGAGGGAGACAATTTGCAAAGGTCTGTATCTCCAAGCAAAATGTGCCCTTCGTCCGCATAGTCCAGCCCGCTCAACAGATTCAGCAGGGTAGACTTGCCGCTCCCTGACCTTCCCACTATGAAAACCAAACCTCGCTCCGGCAGTTCAACGTTTATGTCTTTGAGCGCGTATACGGCCAGCGCGTCTTTGGGTTTATAAATTTTGCGCAAGTTTTTCGTTTTCATTTTATGCGTCCGAGATTGATTTTTTCAACAGGAGAATATTTGCGTATCCTCAAGATGGGGAGAATGGTGCCCAAAACGACCGTAAATGCTATCATAGAGCAAAGTATGACAAGCATTATCGGATCGAATGAGATCATATGCAGTTGATTTCCATACATCTTTATTATTGAATAGTCGAAAACAGTCGCCGAGACCGCTGTGCCTATGACGGAGAGGGCAAAGATGGCCAGTCCCAATATCAGTGCGCCGCATAGATATATTTTGACAAGCTGTTTGAAGTCCGCGCCCAAAGCGGAGAGTATTCCGATCTGTTCCGTTTGACTTCGCATAGACGTTGCGACAAAATTGACGAGAAATACAAACGCTATGATAAAAACAATGATGGCAACGTAAGCAAACAAATGCCTGTATACGACGATCGAGGGTATCATTCCGTACAAACCGTCGATAGAATCATGTTGAAGTTTAAAATATTCCTCCTCTTTCATTTGGTCAAACACAGACGATACAAATGCGGTCATGGATTTCTTGTTTTTTGTACTTTCGCAAATGCATAGATCCCATTCGTCGAAAAAGTTTTCCGTCACATAAACTTTTTCATGAAATTTCGCGCAGTTTTCATAGGCTGATACTTTCGTAAAATAGTGATTTTGCTCGCGCTCCGAAAGCGAGCACCCGGTATCGATAATGCCCGTAACAGTCTTCAAATTCGCAACATGCGGAATGTTTCCCAACACTCCCACGTCAATTTTGTGCCCGATCACATCTTCGGAGTTTGTTATGGGATATATTTTGCCGTCCTCACGCAATCCCGCAATTTTGAAAGAATCCACAAGCGTCTCTTCGATGGCGATCTCGTCCGCGTTTAGAGGCAACCTGCCTTTCATGGAGTATCCCAGTTTGTAGATATCTTCCTCGCTTAAAGCTATAAAGCCGTTTATCGTTGTGGCAAAATAAACATCGGGCATAAGCTCATACGCTTTGTTTAGCTGGTCTGCGTCGGCGACTATCGACAGTTGCACCGCATTGACGAAAATTTCTTTGACGGGATATATTTTGCTCGGATAATTGCTTCTCAGCGCGTCGATATCGGCTTTTGTTATCGTAGTTGCTTCTTCTATCTTGCCGCTGTCCCCGAAAAATTTATCCGCTGTAAAATTTGGGTCATCAACTGCGTTTACTTTTTTGAGTATAAAATAAGGCGGATCGTTTTTAAGCAATGCGTCTGCCGTAACAGACGTTGGATCGATGAAACTTGCGTTTATGGCAAATCCAAGCAATGAAAATGCTATCACGGCAAGCACAATGGTCGCGATCATGCGGATAGGGTGATACTTGAAATTGCTGCAGCCTATCTTTATAGCGGTCTTGAGTGGGAGCTTGGATCTCTTCCATTGCGCGGGTAAGGGGGAGCGCGAAACTTTTGTATCGCAGGGAGAGCTGTCTCTTATTATCCTGCCGTCCTCAAGCTCTATCACTCTGTCGCCGTATTTTTGAGCGGAGTCCGTATCGTGCGATACTACTATGACAAGTCTGTCTTTGGAAAGCTCTTTGAGCAGAAGAAATATATCCTCGCCCGTTGCGCGGTCCAAAGAGCCCGTGGGTTCGTCCGCAAACACGATTTTAGGGTCTTTCACAATTGCGCGGGCAATTGCTACTCGCTGTTTTTGTCCGCCGCTCATCTCAAGCACTTTGCGCTTTTCATAGCCTTTCAGTCCGACTCGTTCAAGCACGGAGCATACCTCGTCATGCGAGTCCTTTTGTCCTTGCATTTCAAGCGCCAAAGCGATATTATCCTCAACGTTGAGTTCGGGGATAAGGTCATACTCTTGAAAAACGAATCCGCAGCATGAGTTTCTGTATGCGTCCAACTGAGAGGGAGACAATTTGCAAAGGTCTGTATCTCCAAGCAAAATGCGCCCTTCGTCCGCGGAGTCCAGCCCGCTCAACAGATTCAGCAGGGTGGACTTGCCGCTCCCCGACCTTCCCACTATGAAAACCAAACCTCGCTCCGGCAAAGTAAACGTCAAGTCGCGCAAAGCAAAGACGGGAGATGTACCTTTTTTGTTGTAGGTTTTCTTCAAATTTTTTATTTGCATAAAACTCTCCCTTTATCCGACTTTGACAAATTTGTATACTATAAACATTGTTTATTAATTGTTTAACTATATATTACAGACTAGTATATCATAAAATGCTTTTTTGGCAAGCACTATTTGTCTTTAAACGAATTCGAACGATGAGGCGGGGATATTTCACATTGATATTTTCATAAGAGCAAAGAGGCGGCCGCGCTGCGGTCGTCTCTTTGTAAGGGGGAGATTATGTTTGTCATAAGTTGACAAATTTTATTTTTGGGTTTGGCGCTTTATGTGGGCGTCGCGGGCAAAAGGCGGTCGAGATATTAAGTTGAGGTTTTATGATGTGTGCCTTTTGCGGTCTTTTGGCTTATTTGCCGGGCGCGACGTAATTTCATAAGAGCATTATTCGCGTCGTTTCGAGTTGTTAAGGCTTATTTCTCGTTCATCACAAGCTTGTCGAGGGGATTGATGGTCTCGCCGTCCTTGTACATCTCGAAGTGCAGATGCGCGCCGTCCTCCATCTCCTCGCCCTGCGAGTCGGACATCTTGCCGATGAGCTTTCCTTGCTCGACGCTGTCCCCGACCTTGAAGTCGCCCGTGTTTTCGAGGGATTTGTATATTGTTACGTAGCCTTCCTCATGCTCGATGGCGATATAGTAGCCGTTGAGTTCGTCATATCCCACTTCGGATATCTTTCCGTCCGCCGCGGCGTACACATTGAGGTCGTCGGATACGAGGTCTATTCCCATATGCACAGCCCATTGATCGAGAGTACTGCTGAACACGAGCTCGTCATGGGCGTATTCCACAGTGAGAGAGCCGTTGCAGGGCATATTGAAGGTGAGCTGTTTGGGGGGCTGTTGTTCGCCGGGATTTTCTCCGCCAGGATTTTCTCCGCCGGGGGTCTCGCCGCCGGGGGTCTCGCCGCCGGGAGTGTTGCCGCCGGGAGTGTTGCCGCTCGGATCCTCGGGTTGAAGAGTCTGATTGTCGTTTACGGACATATCAGGGGACGAGGTGTTCCTCGTGACGGCAAGTGCAATGACCGTGGCGACGGATGCAATGCACAAAACGATAAGAAAGTAGAATGCGTTGCGCTTCAAAAAGCCGCCAAAACGCTTCATTGCAACTGAAAATTTACTCATTTTTGTACCTCCGATTTGCATTGATTATTGACCGCTTGTCGGGGTTTATACATATTGTGAAAAATTTTTTTGACATAGCAGGCAAAATTCGCGACTCAAAAAATGTCTCTGATTCAAGAATCTTGCGCAGTATATAAACTCTTTTGCGATAAGCGACGCGAGATACGGCTTATCCGAGCCGTAGCGCTTTTAATTGTTTAATATATAAAGGCAAAACGGATATAAAAAAATTTTGACACTTTGTACAAAAAGAGTATAATATGGGTATGAAAACGATACATTGCTCACTTTTTGAATTTATGCGGGACTATCACACTAAGGACGATCAGCTTGCCGTCAAGTGCCGCTCTCGCGAGATGCGCTTTAAGGAGCTGTTTAAAGAGATAGACCGCGTGGCGGCGGGGCTTTACGCTATGGGCGTCAGAAAAGGGGATCCCGTCATGCTCGCGTTGCCGAACATCATCCAAAACGTAGTCGCGGTGTACGCTTGCTCGCGCATAGGCGCGGTCGCGGCGATGATACACCCGCTGTATTCGCCGGACGAATTTGAGGCGGCGGTGAAAAAGATAGCGCCCAAAGTGGTTTTCCTCTCAGACATCAATGTGAAAAAGTTCGGGGGCAGGGTAGGCGGCGCGCGCCGCGTCATTTGTCCCTACCTTGCCTACGGATTTTTAGGTCTCAAACGCGGCAAAACCTTTGAGGAGTACTTCGGCGACGGCGAAGAGGATATGTTTTATATGCAGTCGGGCGGCACTTCGGGCGCGCCAAAGACTATTGCGCTCTCCTCGCGGGCGGTCAACGCCATGGTGGACAACCTTATGGACCTGCTCGGCGACCGTTTCGACGAAAAAAACCGCATGCTTGCAGTCATGCCAATGTTTCACGGATTCGGGCTGTGCATAGGCGTACACGCCTCTTTGAGTCTGAATATGGGGTGCGTGCTCATGGCGCGGTTCAACACCGAAAAGTGCGCCAAAACCATAGCTAAGGAGCGCATCACCACCATGCTCGCCGTGCCGAGAATGATATATAAACTCCTCGCCTACGACAAATTCAAGGGGGACGCGGTGAGCAGTCTCGAGGACGTTTACGTCGGCGGCGACACCGTCCCCGACGAGCTTGTCAAAGCGTTTGAAACGCGTATGAAAGAGAGCGGCTCCTCCGCAAAACTCTCCCCCGGGTACGGGCTTACGGAGACTGTCACGGTATGCGCCCTCACAAAGCGTGGCGATTTTATCGAGGGTTCGCTCGGTTTCCCCATAGGCGACACCAAGATCAAGATAGTGGACGACGCGCTTTCGCCCCTTCCCGCGGGGGAGAGGGGAGAGCTCCTGCTCGCAGGCAGCCAGCTTATGAGCGGCTATCTCGGCGACGAAAAGGCGACAAGGGACGCTATGCCCGTCATCGACGGCGAGACGTGGGTCAAGACGGGAGATATCTTCAGCGTAGACGCAGAAGGCAGGCTGTTCTTCTTCGGCAGAAAAAAACGGCTCATCAAAATATCGGGTATGAACGTCTTTCCCTCCGACATCGAGGGTGCGGCGGCAGAGCTCGACTTTGTGCATGAGGCGGTCGCGCTCGAATACAGAGAGGGAGGCAAACCCTTCATCCGCTTGCTCGTGGAAGGGGACCTTACCGAGGCGCAAAAACAAGAGGTTATCGCCCACATCGCAAAGCGCCTTTCAAAGTGGAATACCCCGCGCGAGGTCGTCTGCCTCGCCGCCTTCCCCCGCACAAGCGTAGGCAAAACTGACATCAAAGTGCTCGAAAGCGAGTACGGCGTGAAGTAAGGTTCCATGTGGGCTACGCGCCCACGCCTCGGCCGCTTGCATTTGCTCAAGGCTTGGCACCATTACGAAGTAAGGTGCCTAAAAGCCTACCGCAAAATGCTACGCCACTCCGCACGTGAAAATCGCTTGTCACAAATTCCTCGCGTGACAAAAATCAAGAAGTTGTTCTAAGACGCTCGTCATGGTTTGGCGATTTTCACGTTTGGGGGACGCGGGCTAGCTCGCTGTTTTTGACTTCGTCCCCTGCACCCAAGCTAAAAACGCACGAACGTCGTGACTTTCGTCACTAGTTCGCGCGTTTTGGTTTGTATGCAAGCGTCAAACTCCTGCGTGAGAGCTTGATATTGATGTTAGTATTGTCCGAGTGATTAACGTTACCTTCGTCCGAGCTATATCGGGGTCCCCACGAAATTACGCAGTGATTTCGTGGGGTATAACAGGGGGATTTCTCGACTACGCTCGAAATGACAGGTTAATAAAGTGTCATGTTGAGCTTGTCGAAACATCCCCTAGTTTAAGTAAAATACCTCTATTATGCGTCCGTCAATATCAAGCTCTCACGCGGGAGTTCATGCCATATACACAATTCAAAAAGCGCGAATGTTGGCGATGTGGGGCCTCAGCAAAATTACGCAGTGATTTTATGTGTTTTAAAAGAGCCACATTAGCGCTTTTTGAATTGGGATTGCAAAGGGCAAATCGCCCTTGCCTGGGTGAGGGGCGAGTAGCCCTGCGTAGGGCGACGAAGTCCCTTGACGGGGTGTGGGGCAGAGCCCCGCATATATTAAACAAATGTGCGCAAAAACAAAATAGACCCGCTTGGGTCTTTTTTGTTTTTGCGCTTGTAAAGTTTGCAAATAGAAGTAGGGAAATAAAGTGCGGCTATTGCGGGCTTTTGCAAACGTAGCCGATTTGCAATTATGCTTCTTCTAAGGCTTTTTGATATTCCTTAAGAATGAGATCTCTCAGATGCTCGCGGGTCTCGGTGTTGATTGGATGAGCTATGTCTTTGAAGTCCCCCGCGGGAGTTTTTCTGGAGGGCATTGCAATAAATTCGCCGGAATCGCCTGCGATTATCTTAATGTCATGGATTGCAAAACAGCCGTCAATGATGATCGATGCTACAGCTTTGAGCTTTGAACCGTCTAAGGTCACAAGCCTGATCTTGATGTCCGTGATATTGAGCATACATTCCTCCTTTGGCTATATTTTATTACTATACAAATCTTATCATACAATTTGTAGTTTATCAATAGAATTTTCACTTTTTGCACAGATTTTTCACATTTTTAATAAAAGTATATGAAAATTGTTTACAAATTAAACAAAATTTTGAGAATTTTTTTTGTCAAATATGAGAGTAGGCGCATATAGTGGGGCGTGGCGAGAATACATTTTGTGGGAATAAGCGGCGTAGGGATAAACGCGCTCGCGAAGTTTGCGGCTCAGATGGGATTTGAAGTCAGCGGTTCCGACGCGCGTTTGGACCCGTCCGTGACAGCGATAGAGGGGGACATATACGAAGGGGTGCGCCCGTCTGCCGTAGACGGCGCGAATATGCTTGTGCATACGCTTGCGGCAAGCGAAAGACATCCCGAAATAGCGCGCGCGAGGGAGCTTGGCATACCCGTCCTGCCCAGGCACATCATGCTTAAGGAAGTGTCAAAGCTGTTTGAGAGAAGCGTCGCCGTCGCGGGCACGCATGGCAAGACGACGACCACGGCTATGCTCACCCACATACTCCACCGCTGTCAAAAAAAATTTGTGTCAATGATAGGCGGGGAGTGCGTTGATTTCTCGAATTTTGTCAACAATAACATAGCGCTCGACTTGACCGAGCAAATGAGGAGGGGTTTTATAAGGCGTTGCGCGGGCGAGGACTGCGCAGCATATTCCGCGCTGAGGGACAAAATCGTCGTGGGCGGAGGAATATTTGTGACGGAAGCATGCGAATATATGCGCGGCTTTTTGAGTCTCAAGCCGTATATAGGTTTGGCGACGAGCGTCGACTTCGACCATCCCGACTGTTATAAGTCTCGGGAGGATGTGCGCGCCGCGTTCGACGAGTTTCTTGACGGATGTCGCGTCGGGATATTCGAGGCGGGGACGGCATACGGCGAATATACGGTGGCGATAGAGGGCGGCGGCGTGAGTTCGAAGCTGTCTTTGAACGGAGCGCGCGAGGTGCGCATAGACGGCAAATTCGCGTGCGACCTAAAGCTTCCCATGGGAGGGGAATACAACTTGCGCAACGCTCTGTTTGCGATCGCGGCGGCATACGCGCTTGGCATTTCGCCGAATGAGAGCGCGCGGACGCTCCTCGACTTCGCGGGCGTAAAGCGGCGCTTCGAGCGAGCGGGAAGCATTTTGGGAGTCCCCGTATACTTCGATTTCGCGCATCATCCGACGGAGATCGCCTGCGCGCTTGAGAGAGCGAATGAAGATGGAAGCACGCTTGTCGTCTTTCAGCCGCATACTTACAGTCGCACGAAGGCGTACCTCGACGGTTTTGTAAAAGTGCTGAGCGAGGGGGACGGCGCGCTCATACTCGTTCCCACATATGCCGCGCGCGAGACAAAAGAGGACGGCGTAGACATAGACGTCCTAGAGGCGGCGATAAAGGAAAAATTTCCGAATAAGCTCGTGTTTGATGCGAAGGATCTCGACGACGCGCTGAAACTTGCCCGCATGCTCGCGCCCCTGCACAAGACAGTGCTAATGCTCGGCGCGGGAGACATATATTCGCTTAAGAGCAGGGCTAAGGACGGATACAGAAAGTGATACATGGGGCGAGAAACGGACAAAAATTCGCGCGAAAGATGTCGAAAGAAAACATATGCGCTTTATGAAAAATTTTGTCGAAATTATTCTGCCTCACATGTGGACTTGAGCGACTTCAAAAAGCGAGACTTAAAACACCGACCGAAGTACTTGTCGAAAAATGTCGCAAACATAAATGAGTACGGCGCAAAATAAATGTCGAAAAAGCGCATACACATTGTCGAAAGTTGTCGTCGAAATTGTCGAATATTGTGACCGTACGCTGTCGAATCGGGTCGAGATATGACAAAAGACGCGAGCCGGATTCGACGCGGTCGGAAAAATTTCGAAAGCGCTATATCGCAGAAAATGCACTTTAACATGCAAAAATGCGCATATAAAACATATGTTGCGTCATTTTAATATGCTTGCTCTTGCATTTGAGAATTCTCATATGAAGATGTGGACGTCCTTTGATATGCGCTTTTGACATATATTCGGTTTAAGCAAAATATCATATGGTGTGAACAAGACTGTCAAGGCGTTTTCCGTTGTGACGGGCTTTGCCGTTGTGACAAGGCTTTTGTCGTTTATATTCAAGATATGGGTGTCGCGCGCGCTCGGGGCGGGCACGGTTGGGCTTTACCAGATCGCAAACAGCGTAATGATGACGCTCTTTACGGTGACTTCGGGCGCGCCTACTGTGCTCTCGCGCAAGATCGCCGAGGCGAGCGGCGACATTAAAAAGCAAAACTCGCTCACTACGGCGTCGCTCATTGTAGGGACGGCGTTTTCGGGCGTAGTCGTCGCGCTGCTCTACGCATTCAAAAGTCATTTGGGATTTCTCTTTTCGGACGAGAGGTGCCTTCCAATATTCCTTATAATGCTGCCCACGCTTGTGACTTCGGGCATATACGCGTGTTTCAGAAGTTGGTTTTGGGGACGCAAAAACTTCCTCGCATTCTCGTCTACGGAGCTTTTGGACGAGATCGTGCGAATGATACTCTCCATAGTTTTTGCGGGCGGGATAGTGAGCTTTATCGACGGGGCGCAGGGCATCGCGCTTGCGGTGACTATATCGGACGCGCTGTGCGTGGTCGTGCTCGGCGTTTTGTACGGCATAGCGGGCGGCAGGTTGTGCAAGCCGTCCGGGTTTAAGGAGCTGACCTTCAGGGCTGTCCCGCTGAGCGCGACGCGCATAATCACGTCTATAACGGCGTCCGTGACCGCGCTCGCTTTGCCACAGATATTGGTGAAGTGCGGAATGAGCGTGGCGGAGGCGACTGCGGAGTATGGGCGTATAGCGGGCATGGCGATACCCCTCATAATGGCGCCCGTAATGCTTGTGAGTTCGCTCTCAATTGTACTCATACCCGACGTCGCAAGCCTTAAAGCGTCGGGACAGACGGACGCGGTGCGCAGGAAAGTGATGAGCGCGGTCAACTTCGCAATGCTTGTCGCTTGCATATTTTTTGTGCTGTATATGCCGCTTGGAAGGCACGTCGGCGCGCTCCTCTTCGGCGACGCGAGGGCGGGGGAGCTTGTGTCCAATTGCTCATTCATGCTGTTTTTCATCGTAATGGCGCAGGTGACGACGCCCATGTTGAACTCATTGGGGCGAGAAAAGGCGACGTTTTTGAACTCGCTTGCGGGCGCCGCCGTTATGATGCCGTGTACGCTGCTGCTGCCGCGCTATGTGGGGGTGTACGCAATGGCAATAGGTTCTGCAAGCTGTTTTTTGGTCATCTCCGCACTCAATCTCATCGCGCTTTCGAGGTGCGTCGGAAACTTTTTGCAAGTGGGAAAGATGTTCAAATGCCTGCTGTTTTCAATTCCGCTCGCATTTTTGGGAGTGCTTTCGGACAGGCTTATCACCGCGACGGCGGGAGGGCTTGTCAGCACGCTTACGCTTGCCGTCCTGCTCATCTTCCTGCTGTTCATCTTCATCCACGCTTTCAAAATTGCGGACATTGCCTCCGTGATAAGACTGCTCCGTCCCGCTTATACAAGCAAAGCGGGAGCCCCTCGCAAGTCGCGCGTACGCGCCGCGAAAGCCTCCCGCAGAGGGATAAGATGAGAGTCTGCGCCTAGATCACGTCCTCGATGTTGAAATCGAGTATGCGGTGCAGGTTTGAGGACATCACAAGCAGCGACTGTATCTTTGACTGCGCGTTTTGAAAGTCGTCGCTCTCAAGCGAGCCTTCCGTCTCTCCAAGCGCCACCGAGAACGCCCTAAGGTCGGGCGAATAGGTGAAAAGCTCCATATATCCGCGCTGCTTCTCCCACCATGCCGTGAGCGAGCGGAGTTTGTCGAGCGCCTCGTCGTCCTCCGCGTGTACAAGCTGCTCCACCTCGCCAAGCTTGTCGTCGAGCGTGGAAAAGACCTTGTCAACGTACACGTTTTCAAGTATGCCCGCCGTGATTATGACGAGGAGTACTATTACGGCAATTACAACTTTTTTCATTGCTTTTTCTCCTTTGGATCGTCGCTCGAGTCATTTTCGCCCGATGTGTTTTCGTCCGAGGCGTTTGCACTTTCAGACGCGTTCTCCTCGCCTTCGTCGGTCGTATTTTGGCCGGATGTGGCATTGTTTGAACTTTCATTCTGTTCGGTTTCTGAGCCCTGCGCCGCGGTGTTTTCACCGTCCGTGCCGCTTGCGCCTGTCAATATGTTTTGGGCGGGCATAGAGTCGTCGCGGACGTATTCGCCGCCTTCGTCGGGCTGTTCGTCGGGCATAGTCGCGTCATACACGGACACTCCGGTATCGGCGTCCTCGTCGCTTGAAAGGGTCGCTGTGATGAAGTTGCCGCGGTACGGTTGAAGGAATACGTCCTCTCCCGCCACAAGCAGCACGAGCACCTCATGCTGGCGCATATTCAAGCGGTCGAGCAGGGTGAGCATACGCTCCTTCGTGACGCCCTCCAGCTTTGAGAGGTTCTCGCCCAGGAATTCGCCTTCCATTATGACCGTGACGGGTATCTGCGCCTTGGGAAGGGATATGCCTACGTCCTCGGCGGAGAGAGGCTTGTTTTGAGACTTCGGCAGCACCGTGAGTGAGCCGTTGGTCTCGAGTATGGCGTATTCAACGTCGGAGGGACTGAAATAGCCGTTGCCGCGCAGCGCCTCCATGATGTCGTCGATGTTCATATTCAGCTCCTTCATCACGTCGGGCAAAATGTTGCCGTCCTTGATGAGTATGACGGGCTTGCCATTCAAAAATTTGCGGAAGCGTACGCTCTTCGTAGCGAGTTTGGTGATGATTATGTGCACGAGGAAGAGCGAGAACACGGGAATTATGCCGTAGATTATGGGTATCGTAGCGTCCGCCATAGGGATACACACAAGCTCGCTCGCGACAAGCGTGATTGCGAGCTCGAAGGGTTGCAGCTCCCCAAGCTGTCGCTTGCCCATGAGCCGCATAGCCAGCAGCAGGAAAAAGTAGAGTATAAGACATCTCAAAAACAAATTCAGCATACAGCTATTTTTGGCAACATTTTGAAAATTATGTATTGTATGTGGGCGAGGAGTCCGCTTATTTACCCCACAAAATCACTGCGTAATTTTGCGGGGACCCCGATTTTACCCCATAAAATTCGCTACGCTCATTATTATGGGGACCCCGATGACGCTAAGACTAAGGTGACGTTAACCACTCAGATAATACGTCCGTCAATATCAAGCTCTCACGCAGGAGTTTGACACTTACACACAAATCAAAAAACGCGAGCGACGGCAAGTATTTGCCTAGCTCGCGTTTTTAGCTTGGGGTGCAGGGGGTGAAACCCCTTGCCGCAGTGTGGGCGCGCAGCCCACAAATAAAAGAACAAAAAACTCCCTTGCCGAGAGGGGCAAGGGAGTTTTTTGCATAATGACTTTAAAGCGCGTCAGTCTTTGTCTTGGTCGTAGCGGTCGTGTTTCTCGTCGAGCGCTTGAGCGGTGGCCGTCGGGACGGGCGCTTTCTTGATCTTGGCGGGCTTGTTGGGCGTCGCCTTGCGTATCTTACGGACGACGAACACTACGAGCACGATGATGATGACAAGTCCGAGCACGATGGTCGGTATCATCCACCAGAGGTAGTCGAGGTTGAAGGAGCTCTTGGGAGTCTCGGTGTTGGTCTCGGACTCTGTGGGAGAGCCGCTCTCAGAAGAGGCTACTTTGCGCGCGAGGTGAGTCTTGGCGTACTCCTCGTCGTAAGCGGTGTTATCGGGATCGAGCTTGTTTTGCGCAGCGGTGAATTCCTCGTCGCCGTTCTCTGTGATCTCGGTGATGGAGATATCGTCAAACATCGCGTAGCCTGTCGTCAAGCCGTTTGTGACGGACTTGCCGTCGACGTCCTTATTGATGTATCTGCCGAGCGAGAGCCTGAGCGTGACAGAAGTCACGTCCTCGTCTTGCGTTTGCACATAGAAGGAGTACTCCGTCCACTCGGAGGAGGTGACAGCCTTGAATGCGAACTCGTTGCCCGTTTCGTTTGCGGAGCCGAGATACAGCTCGATATACGCGCCGATCTCTTTCTCTTTGCGCAGCGCTTCGGCCTGTTCAGGGGTTGTGGCGTCCTTGAAATCGTCGTCGTTCTTGGAGTTGTTGAGCCCGTATGTGCGCATAAAGACGCTTATTTTGTACACCGAGTTGTTCTTCAAAGTGTTGGAGGAAGAGGTGTAGGTGTACGCGCTCTTTGTAGTGTTGTTGATGACCAGCATATGGTCGCCGCTGTGCGCGCCGTGAACGCCCGTGAGCTGTTCGACGGGGATCCAGTTGTTCATCTTCAAGTCTTTTATCTTTTCTTGAACGATCTGTTCGCGCACGAGATAATCCTCTGTGTTGCCGAGGTCGGGATGTTTTTCAAGATACTCGTTCTTTTCATCCTCGGAGACAGTGATGTCGTCGGCGTTGTAATCCTTGCCGAGCAACTTTACGTACGAGACGCCGTCCAAAGGCTCCGTCTCGTAATAGCTGGCGCTGCCCGTGAAGATTATGCCGCTCTTCGTGTTGGAAGAGGATTGATTTGTGCCTGCGGCGCCGCTCCAACCGCTGGGAGATGTGAGCGTCCTGCGTGAATCGACGGAGCCGGAAAGCGGGTCAAAGCTGTCGATCTGGAAGTCGAGCTCTTTGACTTGGGAATGGTTGGCGTTTTCTTGTTTGAGCGCTTCGTCGTACTTGTCCTCGTCCTCTAATGTGTAGGAGGAGATGTTGTCAAAGAATACGTGTCCTGCGGACTTCGCGTTTTCGACTGCTGTATCATAGTTGTCGTCGTCCTCGTCGGCGATGTATTTCACATCCTCGCCAAGCCACAAGTTGAGTTTCAAAGAAACGCTGCTCTTGCCGACTTTGATGAAGAATACATACTTCGTCCAGCCTGTGCCTTCCGTCGATGAGCTCTCGATGAGGAAGTTGTTTGAACCGCCGTTGTTGCCGGAGCCGGAAGCCTCGCCTGTCAAACGTATGCTCGCCTTTGTGGGACCGTAGGTCTTGGCATAGAGCGAGAGCACGTTGTAGGTGTTTGCCGAAAGCGTGAAGCTTGTGGAGGTGAAACCTATCGCAAACTTTTCGTCGGCGGACTTGCTGCCTATCGCAAGGACGTTGGGTCCCGCGATGGACTTCATATTGAGTTCATTGTAATAGTCTGCGCTTTGCTTGTCGCCGTAGAAGTTGTTGAAGAATGCGGCGGGCAAGCCCGTTGCGGTCTCGGCTTGCGTGGAGGAGGAGTAGAAGAAGTTTTCGGGTTGACCCTCTTCGGCGTCCTCTTTAAGCTGGATTATGCCGGCATACAGATTTTTGTCGGTTTTGTTCTTTTCAACTGTCTCGTCGCTGATGTCCCAGCTGTCAGGCATTGCGGGGACGCTTTGGTTGTAGAGATAATTCTCTTCAAGCGTAGCGTCAAGGTTCTCGTCGTCGAGGTCGTAGTTGTCAAAGCTGCCGTTTGTGAATTGATAGGTGTAGGACGTCGAGAGGTCGCAGGTCTTTGTGTAGGTGGAGGAGGATGTGCCCGTGTAGTTTGCATAGGTCAGATCCGCCATATTGAAGTTTGTCACATACACTGCGCCGCTCGTGAGCGTGGTCGTCGCATAGCGGTTGCCCGTGCCCAGCGTGAGTTTGAGCGCTATCTCGGTGTCTTTATTCACAGCGCCGCGGAAGATGAGATTGATCTCCACCCAATCGTTGAGATACTCGTCATAGTCGTCGGTGTTTATGCGGGTTATGGAGGTGAGAATTACCTCGTCGTCCTTGCCGTTCTTTTCCTTGTTTTCCGCCTGCGCAGTCTTGTTCAACACATAGACGTATGCACCGCTCGTGTCCTTGACGTCAACTGTCTTGAGCCAGAAGGATACGCGGTAGAATTTGTTCGCCTTTATGGTGATGGGCGCGGATTCCACTTCATAGTAGCTGTCTTGTGAAGCATATATAGCATATGCTTTCGGGTTTGGCATATTTGCGTAGGGCAGACCGGGATATGCGCCGAGCTCTTGCGTGAATTTCGCCTCGTCCGAGATGTCCACAACGCCTTCTTTCACGAAGCCCGCAATGCGGGGATTTTCAATGTCGGAGGCGTCGAAGTTGCTCTTCCAATTTTTTGGAGCGCCGCCGTCGACGGGAGTCACCACGTCTTTCGTTGTAAACGAAGATCCGCCCGAACCTTCCAAATAGGTGTCGAGGTCGTTTTCTTCACTTGTCAAGTCTACTATGGCGCCGACTTGCTCCACATTTGTAAGCTTAATATTGCTCGCATCGAATTTGAGCTTGTTATTCTCGGCGGTGACTTTCTTGACGGTGTCGGTTTCTGCCGAGGGGATAGTGACGCCCTCGGTGAGAGTCAACTCGTCGATGAACACCCAGCCCGTCGAGAACGTGCCGTTTGCCAAGTATGTCGTGGAGTTGGAGTTTTGAGACAGGTTGCGATAGGTCACCGAAGTGTTGCTCGAGGTGCCTTCCGTGCCGAGCCATATGGCAAGATTGTAGCTGTAGTCCTTGAAATCGTTGCCCTTGATGTAGAAAGTGTAATCTATCCACCCCGTGGTCTCGCCTAGGTTTTGCTCATCGGACATAGTATATCCGTTAGTAAGGTCGTAGAGCCTGTAGCCGCCGATATACGCGTTGTTGAGTTTATGTTGCGCGATGCCCTCTATCACGATGTCCTTGCCGTCCGATCCGGAGAGGATGAGGGAGACGCCCGCGCCTCTTATCTGTACGGCACGCAGGCTTATCTTGAGAGCGTATGTCTTTCCTTTTTCAATGGTTATTGAGCGCGAAGAGCGGATGCCCTGCGCGGTCATGAGCTGTTGCGAGAGCATGAATACGTTTTTGCCCACGCCGCCCGTATAATCTTTAAACGGGTCAAAGTTGAAGGGAGACCCAAAAACATCAGCGGGGTAGTAGGTCGACTCTTCATTCGCGTCACTCTTGGTCTTGTAGCTGGGAGAATATTTCCTGTAATTTTCCGCGAATTTCGTCGCGTCGACGATGGCGTTGTAGCCGAGACCCGTAGGAGCCGCGTCGTCCTTGCCGCTGTTGCCCGTCACGTGCGTCCAGGAGTTGGGAACGCCGGAGGAGGACAGATTGTAGGAGCCGAAATCGAAACGACCGTTGGGCACTTTGAGAGTGGTGGTGCTTGCGATGACTTCCTTGCCTGCGACAGTAAGTTTGCCGCCGCTTTCCTCCTCGGCTTTTACGGCGTTTTTGTATTCCGTCTGAGGATCTTTGACTTTGAGGTTGGCAACGTCGTCGTCCTTTATGTCCTCGTTGTCCGCCTCTTTCACAAGTTTCTTGAGAGAGAGGTTGTCAAAGAAGGCATAGCCCGCGGTGAGTCCGTCCGAATAGGACGCGTTGTACTTGCCGAGGCCGAGTTGCACGGTGAGGCTTGTTGAGGAGGTGGGAGACGTCTCGATGTAGATCTCGTACGTTTTCCACTCGCCCTTTGTGTCTATTGCGGCGAACTCCGCATAGGTATTTGAGCTGACATAGATGCGCGCGCCCGGCTCGGCGGTCTTTAATTGCTCGCCTTTGTCGTCGAGGGTGCCCGCGATGTTGTAGGTGAGCACGTCCACGCTCAGCTTATAGTAGGAGCCTTTGGACAGCGTGAAACTTGCCGACGTGTAGCCGTATGCGGTGGGGCCGTGCTGAGCCTTGTCGTTCTCATCCTTGGACTCTTTGGGCTGATATATCATGAGGACGTTCTTGTTTTCGTCCTTATCGTCGCCGTGGCCGCCCGTCGTGAGTTTTGCTTTGAGCGTTTCGTCCGCGTCGTCCCACGCCTGTTTGTTTGCGGCGTAGAGCGCGCTGTCAAGACTTATCACGCCCGCGATGACGTCGTCGCGGAAGGAGCTTGAGGAGTACATCTTTGAGCCCGACCAGTTGTTCATGGAGCGGGGATAGGACGTCGCGGTCTCGTCAACCATCTTGAAATCGCCGTTTTGAATGAGCAGTCCCTCGGTAGGCTCGAGCTTTTCGGGCTCCTCGGGGGTGTTTGCGGGATCGCAAGCGTAAAGCAGGCATGACGTCAGAGCGACGATCACAACGAGTAAGAGTGATAAAACTACAGTTTTCTTCTTGTTCATACCAAACCTATTAAGTTCTTCGGGGGAGGTACCCCCGTTTTTTGCCGAATTTCATACACGTATGCGCTCGCGCATAGGCATATGATTTGTTATTCTAATACAAAACAAAAATTTTTGCAATCAAAAAACATACTTTCCGCAAAAATTATAAAACTATTAAAAATGAGCGCGTTTTTCATACCGAAATCTATAATTGCCTCGGGGGCTGGCAAATATTCTTCGCCGTCCAAATCGAGCCGCGTCAAAAGGAGCGTTTTCGCCGCCTTTGTAGGCGTGCTTTTGGGCGGAGTCAACGGCATTTTCGGCGCGGGAGGAGGCATGCTTGCCGTCCCCGCTCTCACCTTCATACTCGGCTATGACGACAAGAGCGCCCACGCCGCGGCGATAGCCCTCATACTGCCGCTGTGCGCGATAAGCGTAATCGTGTACTCGCTCAAAGCGACATTCGATATGTCCGTCGTGTTGCCGACTTCCATAGGAGTCTTTATCGGCGGGCTCATTGGCGCGATACTCTTGAAAAAGATACCCGCCGAGTGGCTGTCCTTTGTGTTTTACGGGCTCATGCTGTTTTCGGGCATAAAGATGATGATGGGGTAAAGAATGTTTTCGATTTGAAGATGAAAATAGGTTGAAATAGTTAAAAATCGGCAGTCTAAACGGTTGAAATGAGGAAATATAGAAAATGAAAGTTGTGTTTTACATCTTGGCGGGACTTGCGGGCGGGGTGCTCGCGGGAATGGGGATGGGCGGCGGCACGCTCACTCTCCCCATACTCGTGCTTGCGCTCGGCGTGGGGCAGCTTACGGCGCAGTATGCGAACTTGCTCGCGTTTTTGCCGTCGGGGGCGGGCGCGCTCGTGCTGCATGCAAAGAGCGGACTGCTCCGCCTTGATGGAATTCTTGTCGTGCTTGTCCCCGCGCTGATAAGCTCCGCGCTTGCCGCGTACGCCGCGACATATCTCGAGGGAGAGCTTTTGAGAAAGCTGTTCGGAGGCTTTCTTACGGCGGTCGCGATAGGGTCGCTTTTTACAAAAACCCTTAAAAAATGTTGAGAAAAAACCTAAAATTGGGTATTTACAACAGTTAGTTTATCAGCTATAATCTATGTACGGATATGTCGATAGCGCGCGCTCGGGCGCGTGTGTGTTTTCGTAGCGTCCGTACATCTTGCATTTGAAAGGGCTCTAAGCCCGTAGCTTTAGGAGAGAAATATGGAAAAAATCGCAATCATCGACCTTGGGTCAAACTCCGCGAGACTCGTGCTTGTCAACGTGCTTGACGGCGGTTATTTCGTCGTCTTTGACGAGCTCAAGGAGACAGTACGGCTCGGACAGGATATGGATTGGGACGGCTTTATCAAGCCTCAGCGCATTGCGCAGACGATAAAGACCCTCACCATGTTCAGACGCCTTTGCGACGCAAATCAGGTGGACAAGATATTTGCGTATGCGACGGCGGCTGTGCGTCGCGCCAAAAATCAGAAGAGTTTCCTTGACGAAGTCGCGATGACCTGCGGCATAAAGATAAAAGTGCTCAGCGTGGAGGAGCAGGCTATGCTCGTCTATCAAGGCGTAATAAACTCCATGGATATCCCCAAAGGGCTCATCATGGAGATGGGCGGCGGCTCCACCAACCTCATCTACTATAATCGCCGCAATCTGATAAATTACGAGACGCTGCCCTTCGGCGCGGTCACGCTCACCGACCTCTTCAGATCGGACGGCTCCACTCCGCAGGAGAGGGCGGCGAAGATAGAGGAGTTCATAGGGGAGCAACTTGGCAAGATATCCTGGCTTGACAGCGTGGAGCCGGATACCACGCTCGTGGGCGTGGGCGGCAGCTTCAGAAACCTCGGCAGGATAAGCAGGCTTATACGCAAATACCCCTTCAATATGACCCACAACTATGAGCTTGGCACGACGGAGTTTGAAAACATCTACAATACGATAAAGAAACTCGACCTCGACAGCACTATGAAGATAAAGGGGCTCTCCAGCGGCAGGGCGGACATCTTTCCGAGCGCGCTTGCCGTCATGAAGGCGGTGCTCAACCGTTTCGAGTTCTCGAAGATAACGATAAGCGGATGCGGCTTGAGAGAAGGCGCGATGTTCAGATATGCGGTGCCGAGCATAGTGGACAGACCTTTGAGCGACGTCTTGGGGCACTCCATCTACACGCAGATGAAGTATTTCGACATCAACATCCCGCATGCGGAGCACGTCTATCAATTGAGCGTGCAGCTTTTCAAACAGCTCAAGGTGTTGCACAAGATGCCCAGGGCGTACGTCAAGGTGCTCAAAATAGCCGCGCTGCTGCACGACAGCGGTATGCGCATAAAATATTACAACCACCAGCTGCACTCGCAGTATATAATTCTCAACTCCAACCTGTACGGCGTGTCGCACAAGGATATCGTGCTCGCGTCTTTCGTCGCTGTCGGGCACAGGAAGGCGGAGTTCAATCGCGACGACTTGCTCAAGTATAAGGATATGATCACCGTAGATGACGCGGAGGCAATAAAGAAACTCAGCGTTATCTTACGCATTGCGGAGAGCTTCGACCGCTCGCAGAGCGGAGTCATCAAAAGCATCAATTGCGACGTGCTTGGAGACAGCGTCATAGTCAAGACGGAAGTGGAGTACGGCTCGGATTGCTCGCTCGAGATAAAGGACGCGATGAGCGCGGCGGGCGATTTCAAGATGGCGTACGGCAAAAACCTTGAGATCCTGTGATGGGCGAAAAGTACTTGCAAAGGGCGCATATCGTGCTGGCCTCCGCCTCTCCCCGCAGGAAGGAGTTGCTTGAAAGTTTGGGGTTGAAATTCGACGTGATACCCGCGGATATAGACGAGGATATCCATATCGACGATCCTGCGGCGCTTGTAAAAGAGCTGTCCGAAAGAAAGGCGGCGGGCGTGAAGGCGGAAGGCGCGTGCGTCATTGGCAGCGATACCGTTGTATATGCGCGGGGCAAGCTGTACGGCAAGCCGCATACGGAGGATAGGGCAAGGGAAATGCTCGGCGAGCTCGAGGGCAAGTGGCACACCGTATATACGGGGGTCACTGTGCTGTACGGGGGAGAGAGGCGCACCTTCTCGGTGCGCTCACGCGTCAAATTCAAGCGTATGAGCGAGGCGGAAATAGAACGTTACGTGCGTGAAAAGAAACCTCTCGACAAGGCGGGCGCCTACGGCATACAGGACGGCGAAGTCGTCGAGGGCTACAGGGGGAGCTACTCAAACATTGTGGGGTTGCCGCTTGAGAGGCTTACAAAAATAATGGAAAGGATGGGAGCGATATATGTCAACAGTTGACCTCTCTATTGACCTGGGGAGCAAATTCATCACGATATACCAAAGGGGAGTGGGGCTAGTCTTGCGCGAGCCTGCAATTGCTATAGCCTCCCGGAACAAGAGTAAGCTCGAGATACGCGAGGCGGGCTTCCGCGCGCAGAACGTCATGACGGGCGCTTTGGGCGGCGCGAAGGTCATCGCCCCCATAAATAAGGGCATTGTAGTGGACGAGGAGATGACCGCTCAACTTCTCGAACATTTTCTCAAGAGGATATTGCCGCACGGGCTAATCAAGCCGAGGGTAAGGGCGATAGTGTCCATATGCTCCTCATCTACGGCGTCCGAGAGGCAAGCGGTGGAGAAGTGCTGTATCAAGGCGGGCATAAAAGAGGTCACGCTTGTGGAGTCGCCGCTCTCGCTGCTGTCGTATACGAGCAGTATAGGCGGGCTTTTCGTGGACATCGGCGGAGGCAAGACTGAGATCGCCGCCGTCACAAACAGAGGCATAATCTGCGGATGTACAGTGGATATCGCGGGCGACGCATTCAACAACGCAATAATAGATTTCATAGTCAAAAAGTACGGCGTGAGGCTGGGCGAGTTTACTGTCGAGCATCTCAAACAGTCCGCGCTCTCGTTCTACATAAACGACAACGCAAACTATGCGGTATCGGGCGCGGCAAAGGATTCGGACGACGCTCCCGACGGGTCCCCGCGCAGTTTGTATGTGTCGGCGTCAGATCTGCTGTGCGCCGTGCAGACGCTTGTGGACGACCTCATAGAGCTTATGATGGACATACTCGACAAGACCCCTCCCGAGCTCTCCGCGGAGATATTGCGTAAGGGCATTTTCGTAAGCGGCGGCTCTTTGCACATCCCGGGCATAGCGGATTACCTCGAGCAGGCGCTCGAGCTGCCCGTCACCGCGCTCAAGGACATCGACAATGCCGTTGCCATCGGCGGAGCGCGCTTCTTCGACAACAAGGATATGCTGTCGGATATGCTGGGAGTCAAGCTGAATCTGCTGTAAAATTGACGATATATCGCAAGTTTTGACAATTTCAGCCCTATTTTTCGGGGCTGATTTTTTTATTATGTTACCTATGAGAAGAATAGTTGTGACTTCGGGCAAGGGCGGAGTGGGCAAGACTACCGTGACGGCGGCGCTAGGGAGAAAACTCGCGCGCGCGGGGTCCAGAGTGGTGCTTGTAGACGCGGACGTCGGGCTCAACAACCTCGACGTCGTGACGGGAGCGGAAAGGAGGGTAGTCTATGACATAGGCGACGTGCTTGCTGGCAGGTGCAGGGCTTTTCAAGCGCTCGTCGCGGACAGCGAGTCCAGCCTTCGCATACTCCCGTCGTCGCGGGACTGCTTGTCAATATCCGCGCAGGCGTTTTCTCAGGTGATAGCAAGCCTCCCGGACTTCGACTTTGCCCTCATAGACTGTCCCGCGGGGATAGAGCTCGGTTTTCATCGCGCCGTCTCGGCGGCGGATGAGGCTATTGTCGTCGTCACGCCCTCCGCGTCCTCCATACGCGACGCGGACAAGGTGCTATCGCTGCTCAAAAGCTATCCGCTTAAGGACGCGTCCTTGGTCGTAAACCGCGTGCGCCCCGATCTCGTGCGCAAGGGAGAGACGCTGTCGGCGGGCGAGATAGGCGGGCTTATGCGCACTCCCGTCATAGGCGTGATACCCGAGGACGACGCCGTGACGGTATATCAACAGCTTGGCACTTTCCCGATCGACAGCCCATCGGACAGGGCATACGCCTACCTCGCTCAGAATGTGATCGAGCGCACTAAGACTTTCCACGACGTTGCTTTCAGACGGAGGCTGTTCAGATTCAGGGCATAGCAGTATCGCGAAAAGTGCGGAATGGGGACGGATAATACGCGACGGCGAGTGTGCAAAAGCGGGAAAAATCAAAAAAATAAAATGCAACTTATATAAATTCAAGGAGGGGATATGAGAGCGGATAGAGAGATATCAAAGCGCATGCGCGAGATGCTGACGCAGGATAAGATCGTGATAAAGGACGGATTTATTTCGGCAATGAAGGGGGACCTTGGCAAAGTGCTGGACGCATACTTCGCGCTTGCCTCGCCGATAGGAGTGAGCATAGAACGGGACGAAAACGGCGACATTTTTGACGTCGCGATCACTTTTACCGCGTCCGATATACGCCGCTTCGACACTACTATGGATATAAAAAGATACTGATATTCGCGGCGGGGCACTGTTTTGGCGCCGCTAAGGGAGGGGGAGAAACTAAGTTTTCGCTTTCAGTCATAATAGCGTAACAGCGCGCATAGTGTATAGTCGAGGTGACTTATGGAGTATGATGAAAGCAAAAAACTTGACGTCAAAGTGAGCGAAAACGATTTTGTGGAAAACCGCGTAGCAAAACCGCGCGAGAAAAAGAAACACGGGTTTGACATCATAGACATCACGATGATACCCGTCATAATCGGCGTATTTGTGTCGCTCGGCTTCCTGTTTGCCAATCTTTTCAAGGCTACGGCGGCGGTGGACGCGTTGAACGCGCTTGTCGGCATGATGGGAGTGTAAGCGGACGGAATGAAATTCAAGATAAATCCGCTGTTTTTCGCGCTTGTTCTAGCGCTCGTATTGCTGGGACAGGCGTTGAATTTTATGTGGACGCTCGTCGCGCTTCTCCTACACGAGGCGGCGCATGCGGCTATGGCGAGGCTGAGAGGTTTTCAAGTGAAACAGGTCGTGCTTTTACCATACGGCGCTATGATGAGCCTCGGGGAGAGCTTCGACCCCGCGTCCGCCGTGCTCATAGGGCTTGCGGGTCCCGCTATGAACGGGGTGCTCGCGCTCGTCCTGCTCGGGCTTTGGTGGCTTTATCCTGCAATTTATCCCATTACAATGCCGTTTTTGTACGCAAACGTCTCGCTTTGCGCATTCAACCTATTGCCCGCATATCCGCTTGACGGCGCGAGGGTAGTGTTGGGGTTGAGCAAGAATAAGCTCAAGGCTATAAAGGGGTTGCAAGCGGCGGGAGTCGCGCTGAGCCTCGCGTTTTTCGCGCTATTCATCGCGTCCTGCGTCTATGGCATAAACATTTCCCTCGGCGTAATCGCGGTTTTCCTCTTTTATGGGGCGGCGTTCGGCACGCGCGACGAGATGTACATAAGCGTGCTCGACAGCGCGAGCAAAAATTTCGAGCTGGGCGTTGAGCAAAGGCGGGTGAGGATATCTTCCCGCGCGCCCATAGCGCGGCTCTATCACCACGTCAGCGCATCGAGCGAGACGATCTTTGAGATAATAGGCGACGACGGCGACGTAAAGGCGCTCACGGAAGAGGAGTTGAAGGCGCTTGCGCTCAAGTTCAGGCTGTCCTCGCCCGTGGGGGACGCGCTCGACGGAAAAGCCAAACTTTTGTACGCACAAAAAAGCCTGCAAAAACACAAATTTTGAAGAAACAAAAATAAACTTTTTGAGATTTGCAACAAATTTCCCATTTATTTTTCACAAATTTTCCGCATTTTTGCAAAAAACGGGGCAAATTTCGTTATATGACAGGCGCGTTTGACTTTTGAGCGCGAAAATTTTATAATTACATATGAATAAATATATCGCGTGCAAAGGAGTTTGGCTTTTATGAAATTTGTTGGCGTGGATATAGGCGGTATGAGCGTCAAGGTCGGCGTCGTGACCGACAAGGGAGAGATACTCTTCAAAAAGTCGGCGATATGCCACCCCGAAAGGCAAGACAGCGAGATAGCGGCGGAAATAGCCTCGCTCATCAACGTCGTCATAGAGGAGTCCGGCGTGCAAAGGAGCGACCTCGCAGGCATAGGCATAGGCTGCCCGGGGTCCGTCTACGACAAAAAGGGCGTTGTCAGATACAGCTGCAATCTCAACCTGCGCAATACGCCTCTCGCCGCGTGGATAGCGGAGCGCGTGGGCATTGGCAATGTCAGACTCAGCAACGACGCCAACTGCGCCGCGCTTGGAGAGACGCTTTTCGGGGCGGGCAAGGGCGCGATGAACAGCGTCATGATAACTCTCGGCACGGGCGTAGGCACGGGCATAGTCGTGGACGGCAAGCTGCTTACGGGCAACAAGTCCGCGGGCGCCGAGGGAGGTCATATCCAAATAGACGTTGGCGGCAGGACGTGCGGTTGCGGCAAAAAGGGACACTTCGAGGCGTATGCGTCCGCGACGGCGCTGATAGCTCAAACGAAGGAGGCTTGCGCAAAATATCCCGACAGCCTTCTCGCAAAACTCGCCGCGAGCGAGGGCGTGGACGGCAAACTCCCGTTTCATGCGGCAAGGGCGGGCTGTCCCGTCGCGCAGAGGCTTGTAAAACGCTATATCAAATATGTGGGCATGGGGCTTGTGAGCTTTGCAAACATCTTCTATCCCGAGGTCATAATAATCGGCGGCGGCATCTCAAACGAGGGCGACGCCATAATAAAGCCGCTTCAGAGGTATGTCTCCCGCAACGTGTACGGCGCGGAGTACAATCCCAAGATAAAAGTCGTGGCGGCGACTTTGCGCAACGACGCCGGCATCGTCGGAGCGGCTGCGCTTTGCATGTAAAACTCACTACGTATGGCAGATTTTGTATCGGAATTTGAAAAATTGCTCCCCGAAGTCGAAAAACCGGGGCGCTATTCGGGCGGGGAGTGGAACACCCCCGATATGTCCTCTCCCGCAAGAGGGGATATGTGCTTTTGCTTTCCCGACTTGTACGAGATAGGCATGAGCAATCTCGGCGTTCAGATACTCTACGACATAATAAATCGCGCCGAAGGGTTTAGGGCGGAGAGGTGCTTCGCTCCCGCGCTCGATATGGCCAAAAAACTGAGGGAGCATGGTATACCGCTGCTCTCCATAGAGACGAAAAAACCCGTCAAGGATTTCACCGTCGTTGGGGTTTCCATAGGATTCGAGTTGCTGTATACAAACGTGCTCTATATGATGGACCTCGCGGGCATAACTTTCCGCGCAAAGGACAGAAAAGAAGAGGACGCCATCGTCATTGCGGGCGGACCTTGCTCCGTAAATCCCGAGCCGTTTGCGCCGTTTTTCGACGCTATAGTGTGCGGAGAGGGCGAAGATGCGGACCTCGAGCTGCTAAGGCGAGTCGCCGAGGGCAGAGAGAAGGGGCTTACGCGCGCGCAGATATTGAATAGTATAGCGGACATCGAGGGAGTCTACGTCCCCTCGCTCAAGCGCGAGGGCTACCGCGTCAAAAAGGCGGTGGTCAAAGATTTTGAAAACGCGCCCTACATTTCAAAGCCGCTCGTCCCCACCGTGGAGAGCGTGCACGACAGGGCTACGCTGGAGTTGTATCGCGGCTGCGCAAGCGGGTGCCGCTTCTGCCAGGCGGGATTTTGGTATCGCCCCATACGCGAGAGGAGCGCAAAACGCTGCGCCGAGCTCGCCAAAGATATGCTAAAAAGCACGGGATTTGGCGAACTCAGCCTATGCTCGCTTTCCACAAGCGACTATACGGGGCTCGAGGCGCTCGAGGATGAACTCAGCCCGTACTGCCGCGAGAGGGGCATCACCATGGCGCTCCCCAGCCTCAGAATAAGCTCGTTTAAGCCGGATATGGCGAAGGATTCTCGCAAGAGCTCGCTCACTTTCGCGCCCGAGGCGGGTACGCAGAGGCTGCGCGACGTCATCAATAAAAACGTCAGCGAGGCGGAGATAGACAAAATATCCGTCGCATTCGAGGCGGGCTATGACAGCATAAAACTGTATTTCATGATGGGGCTGCCCACCGAGACGGACGAGGATATCGCAGGCATAGCCGAGATATGCCGCAGGCTCAAAAGACTGTATATGGAAAAGCGCCCCAAGCGCGGGCTTAATATTTCCGTGAGTTGCGCCGTATTCATCCCCAAGCCTTGTACGCCCTTCCAGTGGGAAGAGCAAATATCCTTCGAGGAGATGAAACGCAGGCAATTTTACCTTCGCGGATTGCTCCGCGAGATAAAGGGAGTGAGCTTTTCCTGGCACGGCGCGGAAACTTCCGTGCTCGAGGCGGCGCTCGCGAGGGGAGATAGGCGGCTCTCCTACGTGATAGAGGACGCATACAGGGCGGGCGCGTGTTTTGACGGCTGGTCGGAGCACTTCAAGTGGGACGTTTGGCAAGCGGCGTTCGAGGGCAGAGGGCTCACTATGCAGATGTTTACGCGCGCTCGCGACCTAGACGAAGAGTTGCCGTGGGACTTCATAGACGTGGGCGTGGACAAAAAATACCTCGCGAAAGAGAGAGAGCTCGCCTACAGGGGCGTCACGACAAAAAATTGCCGCGAGGGTTGCAACGGTTGCGGCGCGCTGAAGATGGGGAGGTGCACCATACTATGATCGTGCTCAAATATCAAAAGTGCGACGAGGCGCGCTTCATATCCCACATAGACTTGCTCCGCCACATCTCCCGCATACTTTTGAGGGCAGAGATACCCGTCAAGCGCTCAAACGGGTTCAATCCCCACGCGCTCGTATTCTTCTCCCCGCCGCTCGCGCTCGGCGTCACTTCGAGGGCGGAGTATCTCACGATAGATACTGATATGCCCGCAGGGGAGGTCTTGGCTCGCTTCAACGCCTCGACTCCCAAAGGATTGAACGCAATTTGCGCATATGGGTGCGAAAAAAATCCCAATTTGCAGGCGCGCGTCGTGGCGGCGGACTATGTCTATCCCTATCCCTATCGCGAGATAGACTTCTCGGGCGTCGTCATCGAATATCAAAAGAAGGGCGAGCCCGTGAAAGAGGACGTCTCTGCAAAGATATTTTCAGCGAGGGATGAGGGCGGTATGCTGTGTCTGAGACTCGCTACGGGCGGCGTAAATCTGCGCCCCGACAGGCTTCTCGCCACGCTGGACGGCATATACGGTGAGACGGGCAGCGTGACGGACATAGTCAAGACGGCGCAATTCGCGTCGGAGGACGGAAAATTCGTCAATATTGACGATATCCTGTCTTAAAGTGCCGAAAGCGTCTGTATAAACCCGCCGTTTTGCAAAATGAATGGCAGAAAACGGCGGCAATGATATGAATCAAATTTTGTATGGATAGATTATGAAACAGTTGATTTTGGACTACACCCCATACTGTACGCGCGCCGCGCTCGTAGAAAACGGTGAACTCATAGACTTTGCCGTCGAGCGTACAAACGCAATGGGGATCGTCGGCAACATCTACAAGGGCAAGGTGGAAAACGTGCTCGAGGGGATGAAAGCCGCCTTTGTCAATATCGGGTTGGAGCGCAACGGTTTCCTCTTTGTGGGCGAATCGCGCGTGGACAAGACGCGCATACAGTCCGTCATGCCTAAGCGGCAAAAGCAGATCTCCCCGGGCGACGTCATAATGTGTCAGGTGGTCAAGGATCAATTCGGCACTAAGGGCGCGCGGCTCGCTACGGACATCACGTTGCCAGGCTACTATCTCGTCCTGCTGCCCGACTCGAGCTTTATAGGCGTGTCCCGCAAGATAGAGGACGACGAGAGGAGAGAGTATCTCGAACAACTTGTCACTTCCATATGTCCCGACGGCATGGGATTCATCATCCGCTCGGCGGCGGACACTGCGACGGACAGGGATATAGTTGTCGAGGCCTCCCTCTTGTTGGCGCTCTGGGAAAAGATCAAAAACGACTATGACTCAGCGCCCGAAAAGAGCATGGTTTTCGAGGAGATGACCCTCTTCGAGCGCGCGCTCAGGGACACATTCAATGAGGACATCGACAGGGTCATCGTAAACGACGCGGGCGTGGCAAGCGCGCTCGAGGGCAGAGTAGGCAAGGCGCGCATTGAATTGTATACGGGCGAACGCGGCATCATGGCGCATTTTGGCATCTCCACGCAAATAAATCACCTTTGCGACCGCCGCGTAGATATCCCGGGCGGGGCGTACATCGTCATAGACAAGACTGAGGCGCTCACCGTTATAGACGTCAATACCGGCAAATTCGTGGGCTCGCGCGACCTCGAGGACACCGTTTTCCGTACCAACCTCGCCGCCGCGGACACCATTGCAAAACAACTGCGTATTCGCAATATCAGCGGCATTATCGTCATAGACTTCATAGATATGGAGTCCAAGGAACACCGAGACGCCGTCCTGCAAAGGCTTGAAAACGCCCTAAAACCAGACCACCAGCGCACCGCTACGATAGGAATGACTTCTTTGGGACTCGTCGAGCTCACCCGCAAAAAGACCCGCCTCGGACTCGACGACTTTATGTTGCAACCCTGCAAGGAGTGCGGTAGCGGCTTTGAGATTAGTGACATCCAACTTTGCTTTATGCTCCGCGACGAGCTTGTGGACTTCTTCATCGCTCACCACATCAAAACGCTGTTTGTAGGGCTAAATCCCGCAGTCTACAATATGGTGTTTGAAAGCAACATTTTCGAGCGCAGCCTCCAAAACGCGTGGAAAGACAAGTGTATTTGGCTGTACGCCGACGACGAGATAAAGCGCGACCGTTTCATCTTGCACGGCTCCGCCCCCGAAAACCTGCCAATGTCATTGAAACGCCTGCAATCGCAGGAGAGCGAAGAGTAAGTTTTTCTATGTGGGGCGCTGCCCCACACGCCCCTATGTGGGATGCGCGCCCACACCGCGGCAAGGGACTTCGTCGCCCCATGCGGGGTTCCACCCCGCGCCCCGGCAAGGGACTTCGTCCCCTGCACCCCAAACTAAAAACGCGCGAACGTCGTGACTTTCGTCACTAGTTCGCGCGTTTTTGATTGTTATGCAAGCGTCAAAACTCCTGCGTGAGAGCTTGATATTAGCGAGACGCATAGTACGAGGGTTTTATTATAAATCGGGGATTTCTCGACTACGCTCGAAATGACACTTTATAGAGCCTGTCATTCCGAGCAACGTCGAGGAATCCCCTAGTCCGAGCGCACTTATACACGACGTTTGCCGTGTCCGAGCGACCCCGCAGAGCGAGCGGATAGATAATAATACGCAGTGAGGGCGTGTCTGCACCCCATAAAATCGCTACGCAATTTTATGGGGACCCCAATAAATCTCAGACAAACTTATTTATTAAAAAGCGGGCGACAGCCCGCGTCCCCAAGCGCAAAAAATAGCGAGATATGTGCGTTATTTTGCTAGAGTTTTGTATGACATTTATTGCGAATTGTGAAGCTTTAATAAATGAAACGTTTGTCCGAGCTTTCTTGGGGTCCCCGCAAAATTAAGCAGTGATTTTTTTGGTAATTAAGCGCGGAGCAGCACAGCATTTGCGGTGAGCCCTTAAAGACCTTGCTCCGCAAGGGTCGCGGGCTCTGAGCAAATGCAAGCGGGTGCAAGCACTTATTGTATTTTCGGAATATATATGACGGAGCACACTTGCAAAAGCCGACGAAATATGGTAAAATAAACCACGATAAGGTAAGGGTGAATTTATGAAAGCATGGCATGTCCGCAGTTTAAGCGACGTCACATTGGAGGATTGTCCCTCAAATAGGGCGCAGGGCGAGGTGAAGTTGAAGTTGTCCAAAGTCTCGTTGTCCTCAAGAGAGCTTGTCTATTTGACATCGGGGGAGGACATCGGGCACGATATCCCGGGACATTCCGCGATCGCATATGTTTCCGAGGCGGACGAGGACAGCGGTTTCAAGTTGGGTTCGCGCGTCGTTGTCAGCCCATTTTTGTCCGTAACGGAGTTTGGCAAACAGATCGTCAGGACGATGGGCGTCAATTCGGACGGCTTGTTGAGGGATTTCGTTTGCGTCCCGGCGGAGAATGTCTTTCCTCTTCCCGACGGCATTTCGGATGAAGAGGCTGTTTTTACGGACTATATTGCCATGGCGATCAAGGCTTTTGAATATGTTGAGGCGGAGGCGGGCGATTATATCGTCATCGTCGGGGCAAACACCTTAGGACTCATTTTGAGCCAGCTTGCAAGCTATTATCAACTTGTCCCCGTGCTCATCGACCTCGACGCGAGCAAGCTTGCGCTCGCAAAAAGCTGGGGAGTGAGCTACACTCTTGACCCTACGTTTGACGACCTCGAGAGGCGGATAATCGATATCACGGGCGGCAGAATGTGCGACGCGGCGGTCTTCGCGGGCGAAGGCACTACGCTCGACGCCGCCATACGCCTTGTAAAGGACGAGGGCGAAGTCGTGCTCGCGGGCTATTCTTTCCCCGAAAAGCACGGGCTGGATATGGATGTGATCTTGAAAAAGCAGCTCAAACTGCGCGGGATAAACAACGGCTACGGCGATGTATCCACCGCGATAAACCTGCTTGCAAACAAAATAGTGTGCACCGACGGCATGATAAACGAGCGTATGTCCTTTGACGAGGTCCCCAAGGCGGTCGAGGACGGCAGCAGATATCCATACAAATTCGGGCATATCCTCATTTCGCAATATTGATTTTGTATCGGCGCTTGCGAATAAACTGTGTTCATACGGCGGGCTTTGCCCGCTTTTTACTTTATCCCTTGCATACCAATCAAAAAACGCGAGCTAGGCAAATCCTTGCCGTTGCTCGTGTTTTTTGATTGTGTGCATGGTACAAACTCCTGAGTGAGAGCTTGATATTGACATCACGTATAGTACGAGGGTTTAACGTCACCTTTGTCTGAGCGTCATCGGGGTCCCCGTTCGGGTCCCAAAAACTTGCAAAGCGAGTTTTTGGGTGAAATTATGAGCGACGATGAGCCGCAGTAGAGAAATGTGACTTGAATGGAACGAATTTTTAGGGTATAACAGGGGGATTTTTCGACTACGCTCGAAATGACATGATATATATGTCATTTCGAGCGATACGGGTGATCATTTGAAGAGTTTGTTAATATTTGTCACTCATATGTTTGGGGGAAAGAGGCGATATACTCTTGCCAAAAATTTGACAAGCAGATTAATGTTTGATATTATTAAATAAAAGTACATATGTTAAATAATGAATTACATATGTTATAAATTATAAATCAGAGGAGAGACTTATGAAAGATCGAAATTTTCATGGACCGAAATTTTTGGTGGTCATCAACATCTTTATTTGTATCATTTGCTTGCTGGCGATCGCGTGCTATTTCTTCGGCGCGCTGTGGGAGCTGAAAGTCACATATGCGCTTACAGCGGATCAGATTGAAGAATTGATCAACACCGATGACGGCTCCGGCGAAACGCCCGACGATCCCGGTGAAAGCACTGAGGGATCCGACGAAAGTGCCGAAGAGTCGGATCAAATTGATTTGAAAGAGATTCTCGGCGACGAGTCAATACCCATCCACATCTCGATTCGGCTCAATGCCATCGACATCTTTAAGGCGCTCGGCTCCCCGGCTGAGTCATTCAAAAAAGTCGTAAACGACAATGTTGACAACATCGTCAAGGAATTGATGCCGACCTTGAATACGATCGCAAAAAAAACGGTCAAGACAGTCGCAAAAAAAGAGGTTAAGAAACAGGTCCACAGTCAAGTTAAAGATTATCTCGCAAACAATAATCCCGACATTCAGCAGGAAGAGGTCGATCAAAAACTTGAAGAGCTTGGTATTACCGACGATTATATCAGCGAAAAGACGGACAAACTTGTCGATGACATTTTTTCAAAAGGCGGGACTGTCGATTCTATGACGGAAAGCGTTATGGAAACAGTTGATACGGTCTATGAGGACCTCAAGAAAAATTCAGAGGGCAAAGATGAGTTTAAAGATTTTCAAGATATTGAATTGACCGATGACGATCGAAAGGAGATTGAGGACTCCATAAGGGAGGTCATCACCGAGCTTGCGGATGAAAAAGGCAATATCGACCCCGAGGAATTGATCGCTCAGCTCCTCGACAAGGCTTTGAACGGAGAGTTGGGAAAAGACAATGAGCAGGAGCAAGAGGCGCAGGTTGCGACGGCAATAAGCAGCGCCGAAGAGAGCTGCTCGGAGGGAGGAGCCGAGAGCGATCCCGAACAAGGCAGCGCCACAGATAAGCTTGTCAACACTCTTCAGACAAAGCTCAACGACGCGCTGTCCGAAGAAATGCTGACATATATGGGATATTCGTTCTATGTCATCTTTGCACTTATAGTCCTCTCGATGATCCCATGGCTCTATGTATTGATAAAGCTCATTGTGAAATTTGCCACAGGCAATGGCGACACGACAGTGAAGCTCAAATGGCCCATTTGGTTTGGTTGGCTGTTCTTCCTGCTGTTTGCGGGAATACCGTCGCTTGCGTTCGGGATTATCCCCAAGGTGGGTGCTATCGCGGATATGCTCGGCCCGGATGTAATGAATTTGTTTGGCGCGATGAAAGTCAGCGTATTCTCTATCAGCTTTATCTCAGCGGTGTGCGCCTTGTGCACGTTTGTGATCTCGATCTACTATATGATCGTCCGCAGGCACAACAAAAAGGCGCTGAAAGACTGATATGCGACAACGCAAGATATGCCAATAAAATCGGGCGGGATGGTATTTTGCGAATAGTTTTGTGAAATTTAATATAATAAAGTAAAAAATGAGGCGCGTGCCTCATTTTTTTATTAGATAAGACAGTTTATGCTTTTAGGAGTAACACCTGTTCAACTGCGAATGTTATTGTGCCGATCTTTTCATAAAAGCGAGCACAAGCTTTACGGTGGTCTCGCGCTGAGCCTGTTTCTCCTGTTCGCTTATGCCGTCCCCGTCGTTGTTGAACATTTTGAGCGCGGCGTCGCTGTCCGCAGTAGAAAAACTCATGTGCGCGCCGGGAGTTATAACGTGTTTTTCGCAATACTCGGCATTTACGCACTCGAATACGGCGGACTTTTGACCGTCCGACAGCACTCGGTCGTCTGCGGCGTGAAGTATGAGAGAGGGGAGCGCAAGCTCCGCCACATTGTAAAAGTCTATGTTGTCCGGGTCGCCTCCGCCATTGAAAACGGAGTTGTTGTACTTATAGCATAGCGGGGCGAGCAAGATAAGACCATCAGTCACGTCGGAGTTTTCTTGAGCGCGCCTTATCGCGGCGCCTCCGCCTTGAGAGTGCCCGCCGAGGAAGAATCGCACGCCTTTGAAGCGGTTGTATGCCGGCTCATAGTCATCATATTGGAAAAATGCGAACATAACCTTTGGAAATACCGCCAGATATCCCTGTTTTGCGAGCGCTTTCCCGAGATATTCATAGTTTGAAGCGTCAATAAAAGTCCCAACGTAAAAGAGGAGCCCTATCGTGGGAGTCACGCCTATGGGAGAGAACACAAGCGCGTCCTCGCCGTCCTCTATATTCACCGAGAAGTCGTTGTCCAAAGCGTAATCGACTTTGGGAAGAGGCTTGTCGCAGGCATAAAGCGAGAGCGCAAGCAGGACGAATATACAGATAAGTAATAATGCAAGGCGTTTTTTCATTAATGTCTCCCCGCAAAATTGTAGCATAAACGGCGTTGTTTGACAATACGTCGCCGACTTTGATTTTTTCGTGGATATTTGGCGGGCGAGATGTTATAATGACCTCGGAGGCGCTTATGAAAGACTTCGACGATATCAAACTTATTGACGCGCTGCGGCTGCACGCGCGGGAAGGATATATCCCATTTCATATGCCGGGACACAAACGCAGTCAAAAATTCACGTATTTAAACGGGTGCGCGGAAATCGACATCACGGAGATCGAAGGCTTTGACAACCTGCACGCGGCACGCGGCATTTTGAAGCGCATAAACGACAGGGCGGCAAAGGTGTTCGGCGTAAGGGCGTCGCGCATGCTTGTCGGCGGAAGTACGGCGGGGATACTCGCCTCGGTGCGCGCGCTCACGAAGAGGGGAGATGGCATACTCATCGCGCGCAACTGCCACGGCAGCGTTTTCAATGCGGCGGAGATATGCGCCCTCGATATGCACTATGTCTTGCCCGATATGACGGACTTCGGATTTTACGGCTCGCTCTCTCCCGCCGCTGTGGAAAAGGCGCTTTTAGAGAATGGCAACATAAAGTTGGTCGCGCTCACAAGTCCCACATACGAGGGCGTTATATCCGACGTCGCGGCCATTGCGGACGTATGTCACAGATTTGGCGCGAGGCTACTTGTGGACGAGGCGCACGGCGCGCATCTCGGCTTTGCGACGTTTGAACAGAGCGCAAGACGTCTGGGTGCGGACGTCGTCGTAAACAGCCTGCATAAGACGCTGCCATCTCTCACGCAGACCGCAATATTGCACATCTGCGCGCAGGACATAGATATCTCCGGGGTGGACGAACAACTTGCGTCGTTTGAGACAAGTTCTCCTTCCTATCCGCTCATGGCGTCCATAGAGGGGTGCATAGATTATCTCGAAGGGGACGAAGCAAGCGAGTGGGCTAAAAATATATCCGCTTTGAGAGAGGAGCTTAAAGGATTGAGGGCATTTGAACTGTACGAAGGCGAAGGCGCGTACAAATATGACATCTCAAAACTTACTCTTATCTCGCGTTGCGAAATGAGCGGGACGGAACTTATGCGCGCGCTTAGGGAAGAATACAAGATAGAGCTTGAAATGGCAGGCGTAAACTACGCTATAGCTATGTGCGGAGCGGGGGATGACGTCGAAATGTATTCAAGGCTTAAAGACGCACTTTTCAAGTTATGTTTGGGCAGAGATTTACAAAAAAGTATTCTAAATAAAGCACAATTTGAGAGTAGTTTTCCAAAAACAGGCGAAAATGAGAATACTTTGTCGATTTTGGCGGCCGATGATGAGCGCAAAACAGGGGCTATGCACACGCTCCGCAACATAGGGGACGGAGCGCTGACTCCCGAGGGCGCGCTGAGAATCCCGCCTCTTCCCGAGAAGGTGATGAACGCTTGCGACGCGAGGGAGCGCGCATTTAAATTTGTGCCGCCTGAAGAAGCAGAAGGCAAGATAGCCGCGGAAAACATAAGGGTGTATCCTCCCGGGTGTCCGCTTGTCATCAAGGGGGAGAGGATAGAGTCCGCGACGCTTGCCGCGCTCATAAGGCTGTACGAGTGCGGCGTAGAGGTGCAGGGCTCAAAGGGAGCCTTCCCGCAAAATGTAGCCGTTCTTGCTTGACAGCGCGCGCATAAGGTGATAAAATTATCTCAATAAAAATATCGGAGTTGTATTATGAAGAGAATCGTTACCCTCAAAACTCGCAATTTGAACGAGAGCAAACAAAACGGCGGTTGCGGCGAGTGCCAAACCTCCTGCCAATCCGCTTGCAAGACATCCTGCGGCGTCGCAAACCAAAAGTGCGAAAAAGCCGCAAAGTGAACGAGGCAAAAATTTGTCGGAAATTCGCCTAGCTTTGTCTAGGCGTTTTTTATGAGGAATGCGGAATTTTTATGATCCATTGTTTTAAACAGGGCGGATATAACATAGTGCTCGACGTGGCAAGCGGCAGCGTACATGTCGTGGACGACGTCGCCTATGACATGATAGAGGCGTTTGAGAGCACGCCGAAAGAGAGCTTGTTTCAAAATATCCTGCAAAAATATGCCGCTCAAGGCTTGACCGAGCAGGACGTTGAGGAGTGCTACGGCGATATACTTGCGCTAAAGCAAGAGGGCAAGCTGTTCAGCGAGGATACCTTCAAGCCTAACGTCGAGGCGCTCGCAAAGCGCAGTCCCGTCATAAAGGCGCTTTGTCTGCACGTCGCGCACACCTGCAATCTCGACTGCGAATATTGTTTCGCCGCGCAGGGCAAGTATCACGGCGAGCGGGCGCTTATGAGTTTCGAAGTGGGCAAGCGCGCGCTTGACTTCCTCATAGAGTCCAGCGGGACGAGGCACAACCTCGAGGTTGACTTCTTCGGTGGGGAGCCGCTCATGAATTTCGACGTCGTGAAGAGGCTTGTTGCATACGCGAGGAATATAGAAAAGGAGCATAACAAACATTTCCGCTTTACGCTCACTACAAACGGCATGCTCATTGACGACGACGTTATAGATTTCGCAAATCGCGAGATGGACAACGTCGTGCTCTCCCTCGACGGCAGGAAGGAAGTCAACGACCGTTTCAGAAAGACCGTCGGCGGCGTGGGAAGTTTTGATATCATCGTGCCCAAATTCAAAAAGCTGGTGGACGCGCGCGGCGACAAGAGCTATTATATGCGCGGCACTTTCACGCACTTCAATCCCGACTTCACAAACGACATTCAGACTATGCTCGACCTCGGCTTTGACGAGCTGAGTATGGAGCCCGTCGTCTGTCCGCCTACGGACAAATATGCGCTTACTGAAGAGGACAAGCCCATATTGTACGCGCAGTACGAGAGGCTGGCGGATATGATGATACAGCGTCAAAGGCAGGGCAGACCATTCACTTTTTATCACTATATGCTCGACCTTGAGGGCGGTCCGTGCGTATACAAGCGCGTTTCGGGGTGCGGCAGCGGCACGGAGTATCTCGCCGTCACGCCCACGGGCGAGCTTTATCCCTGCCACCAATTCGTGGGCGATCCCGACTTTCTCATGGGCGACATTTGGCAGGGAGTGACAAGGACGGATATCCGCGACCGCTTTAAGCGCTGCAACGCCTATTCTCGTCCCGAATGCGCCGACTGCTGGGCGAGGCTGTATTGCTCGGGAGGGTGCGCCGCCAACGCCTACAAAGCGACGGGCGACATACAGGGCACCTATCGCTACGGCTGCGACCTATTCAAAAAGCGCATCGAGTGCGCCATAATGCTCAAAGCCGCCCAAGCCCTCGAGAGTGACCCCACCTGAACGACAGACCACAAAATTTAAAATTTTGTACATCTAACCGAAAAAAAACCGCCATATGGGTGGCTTCCATAGGGATTCTATGAATAAGCGGTTTGGCGGTTAGTCAAACCGCTTATTCGTTGTCCCTCCCGAAGTTTAAGCGGCTTTTTCCTGCGCGAAGTCGGGAATTGCTCCCACGCAGTTGTAGATGATTTCCACCGCTTGTGTCCGCTTGCCGTCAATCACTTGCTTCTCGTGAACTATTACTTTCTCAACGAACTCCCGCACGATTTCGGGCGTAAGTTCTGTGATTTCCGTGTACTTCCGCACAATTCGCATGAAGCGCGTCACGTTATCGGACTGTTCCTTTGCTTTCATTAAGATTTCTTGCAATTCTCGAATGCGTGCGTTCAGATTTGCCTGTTCGTCCTCATACTCCTGCGAAAGTTTGCGGAAACGCTCGTCGGAGAGGCTGCCGTTCACTTTGTCCTCGTAAAGGTTTCGGATGATACGGTCAAGAGCCTGTACGCGCCGTTCTGCGTTTTCTTTCTCCTGCGCATACGCCGTGAGGAGTTTTCTGCTTTCTCTGTCGGCATTGCTTTGGAGCATAGAAAAGAAGTCTTTTTCGTGTTCTTTCGCCATTGAAAATACCCGCTGTAAGTCTGCAAGAACGATCTTTTCTATGGCTTCTACCGTTATCTGATGAGAGCTACAAAGGTTTTTCTTCTTTTTTCGGTAGGTGGAACAGTTGAAATACTCTTTCTGCTTCATTGTCACGCAACGGGCAAGATACATTTTCTTTCCACAGTCGGCGCAGAACACAAGTCCCGAAAACACACTCATTTCTCCCATATCCGTAGGGCGACGTTTTGCTGAGCGAATACGCTGAACCGTTTCATAGGTATCATTGTCGATGATTGCCTCATGCGTATTCTCGAATGTTACCCATTCTTCGGGCGGCAGGTCGAGTTTTTTCTTGCTCTTATACGACTTCTTCTTCGTTCGGAAGTTTACCGTATGACCGAGATAGGCAGGGTTGGCGAGAATACCTTTGACCGATTCCGTACACCAAATGTTGGGGTACTCCATTTGAAGCGAAGTTGCGGGCAAACCGTATTTGCGGTTATGGATCGTCGGTGTGTCAATTTCCCGTTCCGTCAATATCCGCGCTATCTGCGTCGGACCGAAGCCCTTCATGCACAAGGCGAAGATTTCCTTGACGACTGCCGCAGCTTCCTCGTCTACAATCCAATGTTCCTTGTTGTTCTCGTCTTTCTTGTAGCCGTAGGGTGGGATCGTGCAGAGGTGCTTTCCCGACATACCTTTTGCCTTGAACACGGCGCGAATTTTCTTACTTGTGTCCTTCGCATACCACTCATTGATAATATTGCGGAAGGGGGTGAAGTCGTTGTCCACGTTGCTCTCGCTGTCCACGCCGTCGTTGATGGCAATGAAGCGGACACCTGCGTCTGGGAACGTGATTTCCGTATAAACGCCTACTTTCAGATAGTCCCTGCCGAGCCTCGACATATCCTTGACTATGATTGTGCCGACGTTACCCGCATTGACATCTTCCATAAGCCGCATAAAGTCGGGGCGGTTGAAATTTGTTCCCGAATACCCATCGTCCACATAGAATTGAGGATTGGGAAAGCCCTTTTCACTTGCGTACTTGCCGAGAATTGCCTTCTGATTTACGATACTGTTGCTGTCGCCCTCGTTCTCGTCGTCCCTCGAAAGACGGCAGTAGAGGGCAGTTATTTTTTCACCTCCGAGATAAGATTGGTTATTTGATGCCGAATAATGTCTTTTCATAGAATTTCTCCTTTGGAATGACATTCTTCGAGCGAGTCCCGTATCATGGCTCTTTCGAGCTTTTTCCATATTGTTTCTTTTGCTGTGTTGCTTTCTTTTACGATCACGGTATAGACCGTGTTACCGATTTCCTTTTGATAACTGAATTGTTTGTCGTTCAAGTATTCTTATTCGAGCGCTTGGAATATCCCTCGCTCTTATAGCGCTGAATACTATGTTCTCTTTCCATCGCGGTTCCTCCTTGTATGTAAAGTCGTTACTCGGTTTTCTTCATCACCTCCAATTCGGAAGGGAAGAAGTCGTCATAGCCGTCCATAATCTTACCGAGCGAAAGATTATGTTCGGCGGCATCGTCCAACAAGGCTTTGTAACCTGCTTCTATGAGTTGGACTTTGGTATAGCCATATCTTTCGAGAAAGGCGTTTATCTGTTCTGCCTTCTCGCGGGGAACGCTTGTTCCCCAAGTGGCGTTCTTCGCTTTTCTCTCTGCTTTGTGTTTCTCCTCGTAGCGTTTGTCCTTGATCGCTCTCGGTTTCTTTTCAATAATAACCTCCGTAAAATATATCAATCGTATTCATACGACACATATATTTTACACTATCTCAGCCGAAGAGTCAAGGGGTTTGCGCTATGAATCCACGCTATTTTTTATTTGCTCAATGATTTCAGTCCTTTAAGTTCAAAATCCTCCAAATAATCGGGCGTAACGGCATAGCATCCTTCCGCAAACGATTTGCCGAAATTGTCCGCACAGGCGTTGAAGATCGAGGAGAGCATCGACTTGTTGATAGTCACGTTCAGGTTTACCTCCTTCAAGAGTTGGATGAGTAGTTTGCAGAACTCTCGCGCCGCGCCTTCCTGCGTGAACACTTCAAGCTCTTTCGTCGCGGGCGGCAGTTCCACTTCTCCGCTTAACTCCTTGCGGAGTGCGGGGAGTCCGTAGAACAGCGCCGAGCATATTACTTTGTTGAAGTTGTTGTACTCGGGGTACTGCATGATCTCGTCTATCTGTTCCAATAGCGATATGTCCGTAATGCGGATATGGCGATCCGCGCTCTTTTCCGTTTCTTTCTTCTTCATTTATCCTCCTGTTTTGTCTTTGAATGTCCCAAAGGGGAAGGCGGGTTTCCCGCTTGCCCCAAACCTCGAAAGTGGGAATTTGCCCACTTTCCTTATCCTGCTTCCCTTTTTTCCGAAAATCGTCCCACTTTTGCTTTCCGTTTGCTTACCACAGATCGCTTTTGCGGTTGTCTTTTGCTTCCGTTTTTACGATGTGTTCATGGCATTATTTCTCCTTAAAAGTTTTTCTTTTTGCGACTGTTTACCGACTGCGGCGGAAGTCATGCGTTCTGCATTGGTATCACCTCCTACTATGGTATGGGGAGCATTTCTGCGTAATTGTTCACACGAATTTTCTCCTTTCACTTTGGTATGGCGGAATTATTTGGCGTTTGATACGCTTTCCTCCTCACTTTTATATGGGTGAATCTTTTTGAGGTTCGCAACCTCAAAGTTTTCCAATCATGGCGCAATCATCGCTTTATACCCCTCACTTTGGTATGGTTGAATTTTTTTGGCAGATGCAACATCAAATCGCAAAAATTTTTTCTCTTGCCCGCCAAATGTGTAAAACTTTACTCATTTGATGGCGTGAAAGGGTTGTCTGAAATAACCCCTTCACTTAAAGGGGCGATTTTTGGGCAAAACCGAAGGGTCTAAACGCAAAATTCTTCAAAATTTTTCTTTCCGCGCGCCCGCGTTTTCCTGCGCCGAGAATGTCGCTTGCGATACCCCTTCACTAAGAAGGGCGATTTTCAGGCAAAATCGTACCCCCTAAATCAAAAATTTCATCAAAATTTCTTATTCGAACTGTGGCAAATTTGCCGAAATAGGGAGGCAGGATAAGGAAAGTGCCACAACGTACTTTCGGCCGTCAACAAGCGGGAAACCCGCTTTTTGGTTTTTGCCTCCAATCGGAGTCGTCCTTGACCATCAAAATTTCCTCTTTCGGGTAGAGGTGATAAGTTTCACTTGCCTTATATGGCGATTTTATGGTAAAATAAAATATGTCGGATAAGGACGAAAATCTTTTCAATGATGACAGTGGCTGTCATATTTCAAGGATATAATAGAGAGCAAAACTCACGCAAAAGGGATAAAGCATGGAAATAGGTTGGATCGATTTTTCAAGGAATGAGCGAAGCAAGGTGCTGAACGTTCTCGCCTCTCTCGGGGAGAGAGGAACGCTCGACGAGCTTGGCATCTCTCCCATAAGGGACGGCTTCGCGGAATTGTTTTTCCCGGGGACTTCCACCCTTCAAACAAAGGCGAAATACTTCCTTATCATACCGTACGCTTGCAGGACGGTAGAACTTTCGGATATTTTCACGCCCGAAAAAGCCTCGGAAATGCTCTATGAGATCGAGCGGGAGTGTTGCGAAAAACTTTGCGAGGTACATAGCGATAACCGACAAGGAATTATCGGGAACGATGCGATCGGACGGGAGAATTGGGTCAAGCGCGCCCCCTCCGTTCTCTATTGGGCGGGACTTCGCAAATTCGGTATCTTTACGCGGGACAAGCTCTCCCTTTCGGGCTATCTCAAAGTGATGTGCGCACAGAAGAGCAGGAAGGCGCAGATAAGGAGCTTCGGAAAACTCGGGAACCGAAACGACGGCGACGACATGGACGACCTCGACGCGGGCGAGGCGCATCTCTATCACTACTTCGACGTCCCCGTGGATTTCAAACGCGACACATGGCGAAACGATCTTTCCCTGCGGCTCACAAAATCCGAGGCGGCGTTTTTGAAGGAGAAGATCATCGAAAACGCAAAAGGAAGTCTGCTTGCGGATATTCTCGAAAAGAACAAGCGAGAATTCTGCGCCGCGGGGTCCTTTGAGGAGATCGGAGCGTTCGTTCCCGAACACCTTCAACGGGAGTATAAACTCGCGCTCGACTTCTCCAAATTCCTATACGCTCTGCGCGTGGTCTACAATGTGATCGTCTCGAGCGGCGAAAACAAACGCGCGGCGGAAGAATTTCAAAAAATCTCGGAGAATTTCGAGGCGTGGGCGGATGTCGATATCGAAACGATTTTTCTGCGGCTCGGGATTGCAAACGGGCGGCTGAAACGGTTTCTCCTCGCCGCGCAGAACGCCATGCGCATACGCGACGAAGAGGAGCTGAAACGGCAAATCAAAGAGCGCGAACGCAGTATTAAGGGCGAGAGCCGCTCCAAATGCTATCATGCGGGGACGTTCGATCCCGAGGCATGGTTCGGTGGTGGCTATCTCGACTACCGTTTTCCGAACGCGCGGACAATCATTTCCGATATTTTCGAGGGGGAGAACAATGTTTGATCCGAATACAGACAGAAGCGATTACGGGAAACTGCTCGCGCCTCCCGCGGGATATGCGCTCGACTTTGCCGTTGGCACGACGTATTCCCTCGATTTGAACGCGCTCGTCGGCGCGTGTATGAGCCTGTCGCTCGGAGAAGAGACGGACAGCGAACTACTGGACAACCCCATCTATATCCTCGACACGCTCCACCGCACGGGCGAAAAGCTCGCGCTTTTTTGCGAGGGCGGGCAGATCAAAGTTCCTCAAAAAGTTACCAAACTGCACGCACTCCTCGAAAATATCGTATTTGAGGTCGTCATGCCGAAAAGGCGCGGTGCGGCATATTCCTCTTTTCACCCGAAAATGTGGCTCTTGCGCTATCGAAACACGGACATGGTGTCCCTGTATCGCGTGGTCGTACTTTCGAGAAATTTGACATTTGACCACAGTTGGGACGTCGTCTTTTCGATGGACGGAACGCTTTCGGAGGAACAGACGGAGAAAAACGCGCCGCTCAAAGATTTCCTCGCTTTCCTTGCGGACGGTCTCCCGAAAACGCCACTCGGGAAGGAGAAAAAGCGGGGTATCCGCTCCCTTATCTCCGATCTCGACCGTGTGTGCTTTGAGATAAAGAAACCCTTTACGGATTATGAATTTCTGCCAATCGGGATCGATCGGATGCAGACGGATATTCGCAACGTACTGCGGCTGTCGTCGAAAAAGTACGACGACCTTTTCGTCATGTCGCCCTTCCTTTCAAACGGCGAAATAAAGGCGCTCGATGGGCTTATAGGCGAAGAAGCCGTTCTTGTTACGCGGAGAGAATCTCTTTCCAAACTCCGAGCAGAGGACTGTTCAAAGTTCAAAATTTTCTGTATGCGCGACGAAGTCGTAAACGGCGAAGGGACATATTCGGACGGCGAAAACGAAACCGTACAGCAGCAGGACATTCATGCAAAACTCTACCTCTCCCGAAAGTATTCGTCGGTCGATCTCTTTCTCGGCTCCATGAATGCATCGAGAAATGCGCTCGCGGGCAATATCGAGTTCATGATACACTTGAAAACGCTCAATCGGTATCTGAACCTCGAAAAGCTCCGAGAAGAACTGTTCGGGAAAGACGAAGCGAAGAATCCCTTCGAGCCGATCGATCTGACGACCTTTGCGCAAGAAGAATCTACGGCGGACAGTCGTTTGGACAAAATCGTGAAAGCGGTCTGCCGCACTCGTCCTTATGCGAACGCAGAAGCGGACGGCGAATTGTACCGTGTGAAGATGACCGTCCCGAATTGCGGAAAACTCGACTTTCTCGGTGCGGAAGTTTTGATTTGCCCCTTATTCGCGGCAAGACAAAAGGATATCTCTGAGACGATCGAATTTGAAGGGCTTCCCCTCGGAGAATTGACTTCTTTTTATCGTATTACAGTCAAAAAGGACGAGGAATCGCTGGAACGAGTCATCATCGTACCGACGGAAGGCATTCCCGCCTCACGCGACGACACGATCGTTTCGAGCGTAGTCTGCAATCAAAAGAGCTTTGTGCAATATCTCTCATTCCTGCTCGGTGACGAACCTGCGCTCTCCGCATTGGAGGCGACGCACTCTGCCGCGGGAAACAACTCCAAAACCGAACTTCCCGCCGCGCTCTACGAGAAGATGCTTCTTGCCGCGGCACGCGAACCCGCGCGTTTCAAAGAGATAGATTTTTTGATGAAGTCCATCCGCGGAGAAAATGTCGTCCCGCAGGAATTTACAAGGCTTTACGAGACATTCAAAAAGGTCGTAAAAATCAATGAGTAGCGTATCAGAAAAACTCGACGAAATAGAAGCCCGCATCATGGGCGGACTCAAAGATTTCCAACGTGCGACGGTGGAACGCATCGACGCGCTCTATAAAAGTGGTGTAAAGCGCGTTCTCGTTTCCGACGAAGTCGGACTCGGAAAGACGCTTATCGCCCGAGGGACAATCGCAAAATTCGCCCGCCTTCGAAAAGCGCAGGGCGATGATCTCGTAAAAGTCGTCTATGTCTGTTCCAATGCGGCAATCGCGGAGCAGAATTTGAACAAACTTAAAATCACGCAGGAACTTCGCACGGAGAATATGGCATCCTCCCGTCTCTCCATGCAACATCTCAATATTTTTTTGCAGGAGAGCGACGAGGCGGTCAAAAACAGCTATATCCAGCTCATCCCCTTGACGCCCGACACATCTTTCCGCATGACGACGGGCGGCGGGACAGTCAATGAACGCGCGCTGATGTTTGCGATCCTGCGTCGGCTTCCTGAGCTTGAACGCTACCTTCCCGAACTCGAAATTCTCCTTCGTTACGATGCCGAAAAGGCATGGGCAAGTTGGTGTAAAGACTACTACGAGAACGAAGTGTTGAGGTGCGATAAGGCATCCTCGGGAAAATATTTGAAATTTATGATTGAGGGCGTCTCGCGTGCGCTGTCCGAAAAACAGCCCAACGGAATGAGCTGTTTGGAAGAACTTGCCGCCGTATGCGAGACAATAAGGAATGGGGAACGGTATGATCTCAGAATCTACGGAAAACTGCGCGTGATTTTCGCAAAACTCTCTTTGGAGAGATTGGAACCCGACCTCGTCATCATGGACGAATTTCAGCGTTTCAAGTTTTTGCTTGCGTCCGATCCCGACACCGAAACGGGTATGCTCGCGGGGAAATTTTTCGGCAACAAAAATGTGCGGATGCTGCTTTTGTCCGCAACACCCTACAAGATGTATTCCACGATGGAAGAGATCGACGAGACGCAAGTGGACGAACATTATTCCGAATTTTTGGATGTCATGAACTTCTTGACGGCAGATCCCGCCAAAGAGGCAGAGTTCAAGGAGATTTGGAACAACTATTCCCTGCGGCTCAAAGAATTCACTAACGGGGAGACTGCCGTTTTAGAGGCGAAAAGCGCCGCGGAAGATGCCATGTATGCGCACGTCTGCCGCACGGAGCGGATCGAAGCGAAGGGAAGCGCCGACCTCATCGACGACGCCGACGTGAAAGCCGCGCTGACCGTTTCGGACAGCGATATAAAGTCCTATGTGCAGATGCAAAAGCTTCTCGATGAAATTGCGGGCGAGCGTGTCCCCGCAGATTATGTGAAGTCCTGTCCGTATCTTCTCTCCTTCATGCGCGGGTATAAACTGAAACAGAAAATCGAGGAATATTTCAAGAAAAATCCCGAAAAACTCGGAAAACTCAACCGCGAAACCTTCTTTTTGAAGAGAAAATCGCTGGACACCTACGAAAAAGTCCCGCTCTGCAACGCACGGCTTGAAAACGTTATGCGGCACACGTTTGAAGAAAACGTGAAGAGCGAACTCCTATTGTGGGTGCCGCCCGCCAAACCGTACTATGTTCCCGAAGCGGGACCTTACCGCGGCGCGGAGAACTTTACAAAGACGCTCATCTTTTCTTCTTGGGAGATGGTCCCGCGGATGCTTGCGGGGATTCTCTCCTATGAGGCGGAACGGCGCACGATCGGACGCCTTGCAAAAGTCGAACGGCGCGAAACGCACTATTTCAGTGAAGAAAGCAAGCGCTATCCTCTCCCTAAACTAAATTTCAAGTTAGACGGCGACCGTCCCGCCGCGATGTCGCTCTTCTGTCTCATTTACCCGTCGTTTGCGCTCGCCGATTGTTACGATCCCATCGACTGCATGAACCGAGGACTTACTCTTTCTGAGACAGAGGCGGAAATCAAGAGGAAAATCACGGAAACACTCTCATCATATCCCGACGATCCGACGGGCGCGGAGGACAAGCGTTGGTATTTCGTTGCGCCTCTTCTTTTGGACTTCCAACTCGATAAAAATTCGGAGAAAGTTGTACGATTCATAGAGCGGACAAAGGAGAGAGAAAAGGCGCAGAAAAATTCGGCGTATCTTGCCCATTTGGAAGAACTTTTGAGTTGGGCGAAGAAACTTCCGGATGAGGGAGAGGTGCGGCTCGGGAAACGTCCTGCCGACCTTCTCGATACTTTAACGGATATTGCGATTGCTTCTCCCGCGGTGTGCGCCTATCGCGCCTATCGAAAATTCGAAGAGGAGAATGCCGCCGAATACGCAGAGGAACTTGCCCACATTTTTCTTGCCCGCATGAATACGCCCGAATGGACGGCGGTCGTCGATCTCTCCTTCGGAAGCAAAAACGACGACGCGCATTGGCAGAACGTCCTATCCTACTGTAAGGCGGGAAATATTCAAGCCATGTTCGACGAGTATATCCACCTCCTTGCGGGCGGCGTCGATAAGAGCAATCAAAACGCACTCGCAATGATCCACGGTGCATTCAAGGGCTCTATGCAGATCCGAACGACCGTTTATAATATCGACACATTCAACACCTTCAAAGCGCGTGTGTACGGCAAGAAAGAGAGAAGCGCAGGACTGCGTTCCCATTTTGCCGTCGCCTTCACGAAAGGAGACAACCGCGACGAAGATACGGACAGAAAGAAGATGATGCGAAACGCCTTCAATTCGCCTTTTCGTCCCTTTGTCCTTGCTTCCACCTCTATCGGACAGGAGGGATTGGATTTTCATAACTACTGCCGCCGTATCGTGCATTGGAATTTGCCGTCCAACCCCATCGACCTCGAACAGCGCGAAGGAAGAATCAATCGTTATGAGTGTCTGGCGATCCGCCAAAACGTTGCAAAACGTTACGGCGGAATGCGCTTTGAAAGAGACGTCTGGCAGGAGATGTTTGCCCGCGCTGAAGCACATGAACACACCGAGGAGACGAGCGAGCTTGTCCCGTATTGGGGGCTCACCGAAACGGACGACATGGTGAAGATCGAGCGCATCATTCCCATGTATCCGCTGTCCCGCGATATTCTCTCCTACGAACGGCTAATCAAGATTTTGTCGCTCTACCGTTTGACGCTTGGACAGGCGAGACAGGAAGAACTCCTCGAATACATTCTGAAAAACTGCGACGAGGCGCGGCAGGACGAAATGAAGCAATATTTCATCAATTTGAGTCCTTACTATAAGACGAGCCGCACGAAAAAAGAGGACTAAGATCGTACGAAAATCGGATGAACATAATTTCTTAAACTATGCAAAAACGGCGAGGAAAGTTCCTCGCCGTTTTTGTGACTCGCCCAAAGGTGTATTCCGATA